>CAYRXH010000078.1:4305-11364 GCA_964428185.1 uncultured Bacteroidales bacterium | reverse complement strand
GAAAAATTTATCGAAAAATATTGCACATTGTTAAGATATATCTTTATATTTGTAGGAATAAATTATACTTGCATGAAGACATCACTGATTTTAATGTTTTTTATTGTTTCTCTTGGCGGTTCTGTTCAATCTCAGTCTCTGATCTCCTCGCAGACGTTTGATGAACATGAAACAGGCTTTGATCCTGCAAAGTTATATGGCTGGAATTGGTTATATACCGGAGTATGGGGAGCAGGGGCAAATACCAATGTTGGGCTTGATGCTGCTGCAACATGGTATGCCGCAATAATTCTGGATCTTTCAGATCATATCGGGGATTCTATCACAAAAGTTGCTTGGTATCATGGCGATAGTGCAACAATTACCGGAAAAATTTATACCGGAAATTATACCAACCCATTAATTCAGGTAGGACAAACAAACCCAATGACATATACCACTCATGGTTGGAAACAAAATATTTTGCTGCAGACACCTGTTGAAATTCAGTATCCAGGGCAGTATTGGGTCGTCCTGGCAATCCAGGATCCAGGTGTTGATCATTATCCCCTGGGGGCAAGAACGCCATTAAATACCAATGCCGGTAAAATTTCAACCGATGGGTCCAGCTGGACCGACCTTTCATATTATAGTCTCGATTACAGCTGGCTAATGGGTGCTTTTGTGTATTCTGTCTGTCCTCCTCCCAAATCGCTTGTCAGTTTAAACATTGGTCCTTACTCTGCAACAGTTGGATGGACCGCCCAGGGCACTGCACTTACCTGGGATATTGAATACGGGCCTTCAGGATTTATCCAGGGCACAGGACAAATGGCATTGTCATACAGTAATACTGTGAATCTTACCGGTCTTACTCATTCAACACAGTATGATTTTTATGTGAGGGCAATATGTAGCGACACTGATACAAGCGAATGGGAGGGTCCCGGAACATTTGAAACGGCCTGGGTGAATGATAGTGCTGATTTTAAAAACTATTACTTCGGATATGGAGGAGAAATTGATTTGATTGATGATCCTGATGTTACGGTCACTCTCCCTGGAAATCCTGATCTTAGCAATCTGGTAGCTTATTTCACAACATCAAACGGAGTGAAGGAAGTGAAAGTCAACGGTGTTGATCAGATCAGCGGAGAAACACCCAATAATTTCTACAATCCTGTGGTATACTCTATCAGAGCAGAAGATTCGGTGACTGTAAAGAACTGGACTGTTGTTGTCAATGGTTACAACGACATTTTGATTTCTGAAACTGCCCCAGTGTTGTTGTATCCCAATCCATGCAATGAGTATTGTTTTATTTTTAGTGACACTCATTATGAAATGGATGTGTTTGATGTGAACGGAACGCTGGTTTTTAACAAAAAAGTAAAACCTGATGTAAACAGAATTGAAACAGCATGTCTGAGTTCAGGAACATATCTTATCAGACTGTCGGATGATAATGAAGTAAGGTTTTTAAAACTATTTGTCTACTGATTTTCAAGGTTTTCTGATCGTGTCAGTCATCGTAGTGTCGGCAGTAAAATGCAGATTGAAAGACACTGTGATAACGTCTTTATAAACATCTGCTGCAGTTACATGATTTCTGAGAGGAAAATCGAGGGTGTTGATCGGAAAATTTCCCTGCATCACATAATTACTGTCAGTTCCGATCAATTCAACGAAAAATTCTATCTTACGCATAGTATCCTGTATTGTTAACTCGGCAACAGATTTCCAAATACTGTCGAGGTATTCGAAAGAAAGAATTGCTAATTCACAGTCAGGATATGTTTTCACATCAAAAAGACCATTTCCTCTTTCCTTTGCCAGTTTAAAACTTTCCATGTCAAATAAAACAACTGCCTGAGCAGGGATGTTGTCAATGAAGGTCAGGGTACCTGTATGAGATTTTGCTTTGCCGGAGGTAGTCATTTCCACTTCTCCCAGATCAGCTTCAACAGTTGCTCCGAACAGCTGGATTGTTTGTTTTGTTGGTTTCTGGTGAAGATAACGTTCCCATTGAACAGAAGAAGAATCTTCAATCAGTCGGTATTGCTGTGTTGTACGGATTGTGAATTCATCATGTTTTTCCTCTTGCTGAGAACTGCCATTGCACGCTGTAATGAATACAACTGCAAAGATGAGAAAGAAATTTTTCATAAGAAAAGATTTATATGCCGGTAAGAACAAGAATCTGATTGTCAAGTACTCTGACAAGCCCCCCCTGAACCGGCACTGTTTGCTTTGAATCTGAGTTTTCAGGAATCACAACAAGATTGCCTTTTTTGAGTCTGGCCACCATCGGGGCATGGTTTTTCAGAACGGTAAAAGATCCGTCAATTCCGGGAAACCGAACCTGAATGACAGTGTCAGAGTAGATTGTTTTATCAGCGGAAAGAACTGTCAGCTGCATTGCAATTATTTTTTAGCAGATTCGTCAAGCATTTTCTTGCCTTTTTCAATGGCTTGATCAATGGTTCCAACAAGATTAAATGCAGCTTCTGGATATTCGTCAACTTCACCTTTCATAATCATCTGGAACCCTTTAATTGTATCATCGATGTTTACAAACTGTCCTTCGAGACCAGTAAATTGCTGAGCCACAAAGAAGGGTTGAGACAGGAATCTCTGAACACGTCGCGCACGGTGAACAACAAGCTTGTCTTCATCTGAAAGTTCATCCATTCCTAGGATTGCGATGATATCCTGAAGTTCTTTATATCTCTGAAGGATGTTTTTCACTTGTTGAGCTGTATTGTAGTGTTCATCGCCCACAACACCAGGAATAAGAATTCTTGATGTTGAGTCCAGCGGGTCAACGGCAGGATAAATACCAAGTTCGGAAATTTTTCTGCTGAGAACGGTAGTAGCATCAAGGTGTGCAAATGTTGTTGCAGGAGCAGGGTCAGTAAGGTCATCGGCGGGGACATAAACAGCCTGAACAGATGTAATACTTCCGCGTTTTGTTGAGGTGATGCGTTCCTGCATAATACCCATTTCAGTGGCAAGAGTTGGTTGATATCCTACTGCAGAGGGCATACGGCCAAGAAGAGCAGACACTTCGGAGCCTGCCTGAGTAAAACGGAAAATATTATCAATAAAGAACAGTATATCTTTGCCGGAAGCCTCGTCTTCTCCGTCCCTAAAATATTCAGCCAGTGTAAGACCCGATAAGGCTACTCTGGCGCGTGCTCCGGGAGGCTCGTTCATCTGCCCGAAGACCAGTGTTGCCTGTGATTTTGCCAATTCTTCCTTGTCAACAAGAGACAAATCCCATCCACCCTTTTCCATGTTGTGAAGGAATTTTTCTCCGTAACGGATAACTCCTGACTCAATCATTTCACGGAGAAGGTCGTTCCCTTCACGGGTACGTTCACCAACTCCGGCAAAAACCGACATCCCGCTGTATGCTTTTGCAATATTGTTAATCAGCTCCATGATAATGACCGTTTTTCCAACACCTGCACCACCAAAAAGGCCGATTTTACCACCTTTGGCATAGGGCTCTATAAGGTCAATCACCTTTATACCGGTAAAAAGTACTTCTGATTTGGTCGTCAGATTCTCAAACATAGGAGGATCCTGATGAATTCCGCGGACAGAGGTTGTATTGACAGGACCGATGCCATCTATGGCTTCACCAATGACATTAAACAGCCTGCCTCGTATTTCATCTCCTGTAGGCATGGAAATGGGTTTGCCGCTTGCTGTGACAGGCATGTCGCGATATAAACCATCGGTAGAGTCCATAGCCACGGTTCTGACCGTGTTTTCACCGATATCCTGCTGACATTCAAGAACAATGGAGTCTCCGATGTCATTTTTTACAAACAACGATTCATAAATGTTGGGTAAACGCTCTTCCTGAGCAAACTGAACGTCCACAACCGGACCGATGATCTGAACAATTCTTCCTGTACTTTTCACAATAGATTGATTTTTTTTTGAGAATGACAAAAGTAAAACATTTTTTATTATATCCAAATCAAAAATCATCCTTCAATTTTTTTTTGTAATTTTGAAAACTAAAAGATGGCTATGGATATTACCGGAAAAATTATTAAAATTCTTCCTTTACAAAGCGGACAAGGGAAAAACGGAGAATGGCGAAAACAGGAATTCGTTATTCAGACAGAAGGACCCTATCCAAAAAATGTATGCTTCACTCTCTGGAACAGTAAGATCGATCAAAATACGTTTAATGAAAACCAGAAAGTCAAAGTATCGTTTGATCCTGAAAGCAGGGAATTCAACGGAAAATATTATACGGATCTGGTTGCCTGGAGAGTTCAGAATGCTGATGACAATACACATTCAACTGCTGATGCTGATGCGATAAGCAATTTGCCTGATGCTGTGCCCAGTGACAGCACAGATGATCTGCCCTTTTAATCTGTGACAAACATTTCTGATCTTCCTTTTGCTGGTCTGTGCAAATGTCATGGGATGTATGAAGTTTCATTTTATGATTATTTTATAAACCTTTTTCTTCAAATTTTTTATAGTTTTGCCAAAAATTTCAACAACATTTAATTTACAATAACGTGGACATATTTAATAAACTTAAACAGGAAGACACACCTCTTGGAAAGTATTTCAAGGTGGCCCATGGTTACTTTATGTTTCCGAAACTGGAAGGGGAGATTGGTAATCGAATGATATTCAGAGGGAAAGAACGGATTATCTGGAGTCTTAATAATTACATTGGCTTGGCAAATCATCCTGAAGTAAGAAAAGCTGATGCAGATGCTGCTGCTGAATTTGGAATGGGCTATCCCATGGGTGCCCGAATGATGTCAGGCCAGACGAAATATCATGAACAGCTTGAACGTGAACTAGCTGCGTTTGTGAAAAAAGCTGACAGTTATTTGTTAAATTACGGATATCAGGGAATGATATCAATTATTGATACTCTTGTTGACAGAAAGGACGTTATCGTTTACGATTCTGAAGCCCACGCATGTATCATTGATGGTATGCGTCTGCATTTCGGCAAACGACTGGTTTTCCCTCATAATGACATGCAAAATCTCGAAAAGCAACTACAACGTGCCCAGAAAATTACAGAAGAAACCGGAGGAGGTATTCTTGTGATTACTGAAGGTGTGTTCGGAATGTCGGGAGATCTTGGAAAACTTGATGAAATTGTGGCTTTGAAAAAGAAATTCAATTTCAGACTTCTTGTAGATGATGCTCATGGCTTTGGAACTATGGGAGCTACCGGTGCAGGCACTGACGAACATTTTGGTGTGCAGGATGGTGTGGATCTTTATTTCGGCACATTTGCCAAAGCAATGGCAGGAATAGGAGGGTTTATTGCCAGCACCGAAGAGGTTGTTAATTATCTGCGATACAATATGCGTTCTCAGATTTTTGCCAAATCTCTTCCCATGCCAATGACAATCGGAGCCTTGAAACGACTTGAACTACTCAGAACTGAACCACAGCTTCGTGAAAAACTCTGGAATATCGTAAACAGATTGCAAAATGGTTTGAAAGCTACCGGTTTTAACCTTGGAAACACCCAGTCTCCCGTAACTCCTGTCTTCCTACAGGGTGATATTCCTGAAGCAACAAACATCATTTTCGATCTTAGGGAAAATTATGATATTTTCTGTTCGATGGTTGTTTATCCTGTTGTTCCAAAGGGAATTATTCTGCTTCGTCTGATTCCTACAGCAGAACATACAGAAGAAGATGTTGACTATACCATAGAGAAGTTTAAAATTATCAGAAAAAACCTCGAAGAAGGAAAATACAGAACAGGAATTATTGCTGATGTTATGAATTCTTAATTCTTCCTGCTGTTTTGTAATGATTTTTTTGGTTTTTTTGCTTCCCTTCCAAGGATATCCGGCAAATCAAATATAATTCAGTGAAAAAACTGCTTCAAAATCTGAATGAGGCGCAACAGTTTGCAGTTCAGGAAACCCAGGGTCCTGTCATGATTCTGGCAGGTCCGGGCTCAGGGAAAACCCGTGTGCTTACTCATCGGATAGCCTGGTTGATTGCTCATGGGGTTGATCCTTTCAGAATAATGGCTCTCACTTTTACCAATAAGGCTGCCGGTGAAATGAAGGAACGACTAATGAAACTTATTGGAAATGAAGCCCGAAATGTGTGGATGGGAACATTTCACAGCGTTTTTGGCAGAATTCTCAGAATTGAAGCACATAGGTTGGGTTATAATTCCAATTTTACTATCTATGATACTGATGACTCAAAAAGTATTCTGAAGCAGATTCTCAAGGAAAACTCCATGGACGACAAGGTATATAATCCTGGTCTTGTGTTTCACAGGATTTCAGGTGCAAAAATGAGCCTTATCAGTCCATCCGAATACAATAACAACCCTGAAATTCAGGCTGAGGACTATAAATCTCAGAAACCCCTGCTTGGTCATATTTACGAGCTATACTGGAATCGCTGCCGAAGGTCAAATGCAATGGATTTTGATGATCTTCTTTTCAACACGAATCTACTGATGAGAGATTTTCCCGAAGTCAAACAGAAGTATCAGAACAAGTTTACACATATTCTTGTCGATGAATATCAGGATACCTGTTTTTCACAATACCTTATTATAAAAAAACTTGCCCACGAACACAGAAACATTTGTGTTGTCGGTGATGACTCTCAGGGGATTTATGCTTTCAGGGGTGCGCGCATTGAAAATATCCTGAATTTTTCCAAGGATTTTCCGGAAACAAAAGTGCACAAACTTGAACAGAATTACAGGAGTACAAAAACTATTGTTGAAGCTGCCAATTCAATCATTTCAAACAACCAATCTCAGCTTGTCAAAAAAATCTGGACTGACAACAATCAGGGTGACAAAATCAAGGTTATCAGAAACCTTACAGATGCAGAAGAAGCATTAAATGTTGCTCAGGATATCTTTCATACTAAAATGAACCAGAGGTGTCTGAATTCTGATTTTGCCGTTTTATACAGGACAAATGCCCAATCAAGAGCCCTTGAAGAAGCTTTCAGGAAAATGAATATTCCATATAGGGTGTTTGGAAGCGTTTCATTTTACAAAAGGAAGGAAATCAAAGATGTGATGGCATATTT
>CAYRXH010000078.1:0-4205 GCA_964428185.1 uncultured Bacteroidales bacterium | reverse complement strand
GCCTATGACATTGCAGAACGTATTCTGAAGGAAAGCGGTTATCTCAGCATGTTGAAACTCAGCGAAGAACTTGAAGCACCTTTGAGGCTTGAAAATGTTGAAGAACTGTTGAACGGAATCAAAAATTTTACTGATACATTTGAACCTGATGTTCCTGAAAAAATCCAAGGGCTTAGTGATTTTCTCCTTGAAGTTTCATTGCTGACCGACCTTGATGACGATGAAAACAGTGATGACAAAGTTTCGCTGATGACTGCGCATTCAGCCAAAGGCCTTGAATTTTCTTATGTGTATATTACAGGACTTGAAGAAAACCTATTCCCTTCAATTATGTCAATGAATACAAGGACAGAGCTGGAAGAGGAAAGACGATTGTTTTATGTGGCCCTCACAAGGGCAATGAAAAAAGTGACGCTTTCTTATGCTGAGTCACGATTCAGATGGGGAAAAAGGGAGTTTTCAGAACCCAGCCGGTTTCTTATGGAAATTGACGAAGCTTTGCTTGAGGTACCCAGAAAAAAAGAAACTCCTGACTGGGGCTCTGAACGAAAACAATATTTTGATTCAGACTTGGTGATGCCACCCGAACTTCGGATGAAGAAGAGCAATGACACTATGGTAAAACCGATTCAGGGTCCGCCTGCAGGATTCAGAAAAGTTGATAGTTCAACACCTCAGAACAAAACAGGAGAAATTGATTTGAATAGAATTGTTCCTGGAACTGAAGTTGAACATGAGAAATTCGGCAAAGGAAAAGTGTTGCAGATTTATGGTTCCGGAACAGAGAAAAAGGCAGTTGTGTTTTTTCCTGCATTCGGGAAGAAGAATCTCCTACTGAAGTTTGCCAGACTGAAAATTCTGGGATAAAATTATTCTCAGGCTTAATAAAAAAAATAGTGTATTTTTGAATATATAAATCAATGAAGATGGAGTATAATTCACAAAGAAAAAAAATGGCCATTCCTGAATATGGGAGGTGTGTACAGGAAATGATAGAAACGGCAAAGACCATTGAAGATAGAAGCAAACGGAATATTGCCGCACGCGAAATCATCAGACAAATGGCTGTTTTGCAGCAGAGCAATATCAAAGATGCAGGGGAACTTGACAGGAAGTTGTGGGATCATCTATATATAATATCTAACTTTAATCTGGATGTGGATTCACCATATCCCAAGCCAGTGATAGATCATTATGTGAAGCCTGAAAAGCTGAAATACAACAGCGAGGAAAAAGATCTGCCTTTCAGGTATTATGGAACAATTGTTACCGGAATGATCGGAAAAGCTATGCTAATGGATGAGGGTGAAGAAAAAAATGCACTTGTTCATGATATCGCTAACAATATGAAAAAACTCTATCTTGCCTGGAACAAGGGGTCTGTGGATGACAGGGTAATCCTTGAACATCTTACTCTGTTATCTGGTGGCAAGCTATTTTTGTCAGAAACACATGAGTTATCATCCAATTTCAACATTCCCAATCCAAATAATGCAGCACCTGTTAAGAACTTCAAAAAGAAAAAGAAAGATTTCAAACAAAATTTTTCTAATGGTGGAAAAAAATATTTTAAAAAGAAATAAATCAATTAATGGAAGCTTTTGAAATTCGAGGAGGAAAAGCACTTTCGGGGGAAATTATTCCTCAGGGAGCCAAAAATGAAGCACTACAGGTGATCTGTGCAAGCCTGCTTACGGAACAAACGGTTGTAATTAATAATTTACCGGATATAGAGGATGTGAACCGCTTAATTAAGCTGTTGCAGTTTTTGGGTGTTGAAGTTGTTGATCTGAGCAAGGGATCAAAATCATTCTGTGCCCGGGATGTAACAATACAAGCAGTTTTTTCTCAGGAGTACCGAAAAATTGCATCTAAACTCAGGGGGAGTATACTAACTGTCGGACCATTGCTTGCCCGTTTTCGTGAAAGTGCAGCAGTTCAACCCGGAGGTGATAAGATCGGGCGACGGAGACTGGATACTCACTTTGTTGGTTTGCAAAAACTAGGAGCAACAATTGATCACAATCTTCAGGACAAATTTTATCACCTGAAGACTTCAGAATTGAAGGGGACATATATACTTCTCGATGAAGCCTCCGTCACAGGAACTGCCAATATAATTATGGCTGCTGTCCTCGCAAAAGGGACAACAACAATATTCAATGCAGCATGTGAACCTTATCTGCAGCAACTTTGTTCAATGCTCAATACCATGGGTGCCAGAATATCAGGAGTTGGCTCAAATCTGATTACAATTCAAGGTGTTGAGCAACTTGGCGGATGTACCCATACTTTGCTTCCCGATATGATTGAAGTTGGTAGCTTTATAGGACTGGCAGCCATGACACAGTCATCCATTACGATTAAAAATGTGGGGTATAAACATCTGGGTGTTATCCCGGATGTGTTTTCACGTCTCGGCATAGACATGAAACAGGAAAACGATGACATTATCGTGAAACAACAGGATCTGTATGAAATTGATACATTCATGGATGGTTCAATATTGACAATCTCTGATGCTCCATGGCCTGGGTTTACACCTGACCTTCTCAGTGTTGCCCTTGTCACTGCAACTCAGTCCAAAGGAAGCGTACTCATTCATCAGAAAATGTTCGAAAGCCGTTTGTTTTTTGTTGATAATCTGATTGATATGGGAGCCCAGGTAATCCTGTGCGATCCACACAGAGCCACTGTAATCGGTCTTGAACGAAAATTTCCATTGAGAGGAATTTCAATGTCATCTCCTGATATCAGGGCAGGGGTAGCTCTGCTTATTGCAGCTCTTTCAGCCGAGGGGAAAAGTACAATATTCAATATTGAACAAATTGACAGAGGCTATTCGGATATTGAGGGCCGCCTGAAAAATCTTGGAGCTGATATCAGACGTATTGCCTGAATCTGATGAATTCTGAATTTTTTCCTACTTTGGCTTCTTTGGCAGGATGTATCCCTCAATGTAGGGCATGCAGACATAAAAATATGACCAAAGACGCAAGTCTTTTACAAAAGCAACAGTTTTTACAAAAGCACCTGGGAACTTATGCAGCCCTTTCGGAACCCGCTTCACTTCCCGGAAACCCGGTTGCAAAGTACAGAAGAAGAGTTGTGCTGGCAACAGAATATTCTCATCAATGGAAGTTTGGTACAAGGAGCAGAGATCAGATCATTGCCATTCATGATTGTCCTGTCCATCATCCTCTGGTGAACAATGTGATACATATCCTTGCTTCACAACTGCTACCCCCGGATGAATTCCCCATGGTTTATTTTGTTATGAATAACGCTCAAGCAGTGATTGTCCTGAAGTCTTCCAGACCAGTGCCTGAGAGTTTTCCAGAGAAGATATTGGAGGATCAACTGAAGGCAGCGGGATTGGAAGGCTTACATATTCATTATCATCCTTCTGCGGGAAAGAAAGTGATCGGAAAACCCATCTTCAGTTGTGTCTGGGGAAAAACGGTGTCTTTTGATGATGAAGGGATAGCCTATGGACCTGGTTCTTTTCAGCAACTAATACCCCAATTGCTGAATGATGCTTATTTAAAAGTGATAAATTTTTTTCAGGTTGACAAAAAATGTGTGTTTTTGGATCTGTATTGTGGGAGTGGTAAATTGCTGAAAACAATGTTCGCCTCTGGAATAAAAAATGCACTGGGTGTTGAAATTTCAGGAGAAGCTGTTGGTCTTGCAGCTATTAATGCTCCTGAAGCGGAAATACTTCGCGGCACCTGTGAACAAAGAATTCCGCAGATTGAAAATTGGATAAGGGAAATTAAAACAGAAGATTCATGTCTATGTGTATTTTCCAATCCACCCAGAACAGGAATGGGCAACAAAATCAGTATGTGGTTGGCAGAAAATATCCATCCTGATAAGCTTGCAATTCTGTCATGCAGCCCTGCAACGTTGGCAAAAGATCTTGAATATTTTACTAAGACAGGATATCGGGTTCATGAACTGCTACCATATGATTTTTTCCCTGGTACACATCATGTTGAAACACTTGTGTTATTATCAGCAAAAAGAACCGGATTTTACTAAAGGAATAGAAAAAACAGTAGTGATTCCGAAATAAATCAGAAGTCCGGTCACGCCAACCAGGGAAGTGATTGCAGGACTGGCAACCACAGCAGGGTCACCTCCCAGTCGTTTAACCCAAATCCGTCATTGGAATTATTTGATAGTTATTTCTTTGTCGGTAG
>CAYRXH010000077.1:0-11556 GCA_964428185.1 uncultured Bacteroidales bacterium | reverse complement strand
ACTACAAAATTAACATCATTTTGCCGCCTCCGCAAGGGGGCGGTTTAGTTCAACTCGTTTATAACCTTACCAAAAGTTATTATATACATCCAGTTTTAAGTGTATAACCCAACCTTAAAGTAAATTTATTTGCTTCAAAAATAAAACTTTTTTTAATACCTCATGCGTTTTATAAATCCTCAAACGGACTTTTTATCTGTTGAATGCTTTTTGTGGATACATGTGTATATATTTCTGTTGTTTTGCTGCTTTTGTGGCCAAGTAATTCCTGGATATGTCTCAGTGATTATTGAAGATTGAAGTTCATTATAACACGCGATAGAATCGCGCTATAATGTGTAAAGTATTGTATTACAGCAAGTTGGGTCATTTTGTATTTGTTGGGACGACTAAATTAATCAAAAGTCTGTTTTTGTTTTATTGTTGTAGTCTCGCTCGACCCCATCTCCATAGGGGGCAAGAGTCTTCGCATAAAATAACAAAAAACCAAATGTTACTGCTAATCATCTCTTTTGTCCAATTCCTGTTTTATCTCATTTACAGCACTTTCCGCATTTTTATTCACATCATCATTTGTAAATCTTATGAGACTGCCAAGCCTTCCAATCCGAGCATAGTTGCTCTGAGCAAGCCTTCATTCTTTGTGTTCAGATGTATTTTTCCATCAATCTCAATAATCAGTCTTTTCTTGATACACACAAAATCAGCAATATATTTGTCAATCACATGTTGTCTTCGGATTTTATGCCCGGTTTTTTTCATTTCTTAAATGTTCCCAAAGCAATTTTTCTTCCTTGGTTTCATTTTCTCTCAGTTCCTTCAGAAATGACTTCACAAAAGGATATGCCCCCAAACTTGCTGTGTTCCATCAAAATTTCATATCTTCATTTGTATTTGTTTTTATTGATAATATCCTATGCTTTTTGATTTTCTGCAGTGAACTTTCGCCCTTTGGGTAGGGTTCACAGCAGAATGTTTACAAAATCAAAAAGCATATTGAGGTTGCAATTTTACATAAGTTTCCAGATTTAGTTTTTCTGTAAACCTCTTTGGTTTGCCTCGGTGAAGGAGTCAGGTGAAAATTAAAATAGTAAAAACTGCATTGATTTTATTCCTCCACCTTCGCCTTTTTTGCATCGTAAAAGAAGTAAATGCACAATGCTGCAAACATGACAACAGCAAGTATCTCTGCACCTTTGCTTTCGTGCCATACTTTGGACATAAGGTCAATGTTGCCGAATTTCATCAGTGCACTCACTACACCCATCAGCGCACCACCGGCAATAAATCCAGAAGCAATCAGAACACCACGGTCCTTGCGTGCCTTATTCAGTGCTTCGTTTTTGCTGCGGGTTGATACAAGATGCGAAATGATGGCTCCCACCAGCAGGGGTGTGTTCAACTCCAGCGGAATAAACATGCCCAGTGCAAAGGCAAGCGCCGGCACGCCGATCATTGTCAGAATCAGTGCCAGAAAGGCTCCTGCTGCATACAGTAGCCATGGCGCCGGTTGTCCGGTCATCAGCGGTTCTATCACTGCAGCCATGGCATTGGCCTGTGGTGCTGCCAGGGCACCGGGGCCGGTAAAGCCGTATGTTTTGTTCAGGATAATGATTACGCCACCTACTGTAGCCGCACTCACCAGTGTGCCCAGAAATTTCCAGCGCTGTTGTTTGTAAGGTGATGACCCCAGCCAATATCCTATCTTCAGGTCAGTGATGAAACCGCCTGCCATGGCAAGGGCAGTACACACAACTCCTCCTATCACCAACGCTGCCACCATACCTTCGGTGCCTTTCAGTCCAACAGATGCCAATAACAGTGATGAAAGAATCAGTGTCATCAGCGTCATGCCTGATACGGGATTGGTGCCCACAATGGCAATGGCATTTGCAGCAACCGTTGTAAACAGAAAAGCAATAATAAAGACAATGAGCACTGCCACCACCACCTGAGTGATGTTGGAGATGACTCCAAAATAGAAAAATGCAAATAATACAGCAATCATGATAATCAGCCCGATGACAATAATTTTCATTGAGAGGTCTCTCTGTGTGCGCATTACTTCAGAAGCCTGTTTCTTTCCGCTTTTGAATTCTCTCACAGCCAGCCCCATCGCTGATTGTATAATTTTTGAAGATCGTATAATTCCGATAATACCAGCCATGGCAATACCTCCGATGCCGATCTGACGGATATAATTTCTGAAAATTTCTTCAGCACTCATCTCACTGAGAAGCGACGTGATGCCTGGACCTACTGCAAGTGTCTGACCGTCAGCAAAATGATAAACCACAGGAATGATGACAAACCATGCAAGGAATGAACCCGCACAAATGATGGCAGCATATTTCAGCCCGATGATATATCCCAGTCCAGTTACTGCAGCTCCCACGTTCATTTTAAACACGAGCTTTGTTTTGTCAGCCAGTGCAGCTCCTGCCGGGATGATCCGTGTGGAAATGACCTCTGTCCACCATCCGAAAGTAGCGATGAAAAAATCGTAAAGACCTCCAATGATGCCGCTCACAAGAAGCAGTCGTGCTCCCTTGCCACCTTTTTCGCCCGAAACAAGCACTTCGGTGGTTGCTGTGGCCTCAGGGAAGGGGAATTTGCCGTGCATGTCGGCCACAAAGTATTTTCTGAACGGGATGAGAAACAGGATGCCTAGAATTCCTCCGAACAGTGAGGAAAGGAACACCTGATAGAACTCAGCCTCAAGATTTAGGATGTATAAAGCAGGAAGTGTGAAAATGGCGCCTGCCACAATGACACCGCTGCTTGCTCCGATGGACTGGATAATAACATTCTCACCAAGTGCGTTTTTTCTCTTTGTGAGTGTGGATAAACCCACCGCAAGAATGGCAATGGGAATGGCCGCTTCGAACACCTGTCCGATTTTCAGACCCAGATAGGCAGCTGCAGCCGAAAAAATAACTGCCATCAGCAAACCCAGAAGTACAGATCGTAGGTTGTCTTCAGGGATTTTGATCTCTGGTTTCATCAATGGGGTGTATTGTTCACCGTTTTTCAGTTCGCGGTATGCATTTTCAGGCAAACCTGCAGGTTTTGTGTTTGAATGATCTGACATGCTGTGTTGGGTTTAAAGTTTCAGGCAACGAAAATAGAAAAAAAAATAATTTGATGAAAAGAATTGAACATGGAACTGTAAGGGAGTTTTTTTATCCTGATAAACGAATGTAAAATGATTATACTTATAGGTCACCAAGTCGCACAAAGGATGCACAAAGTTTCACAACGTTTGCAGTTCATGACAAAAGCTGTGCTTTGTTCAAATCAAATCATTGCGATTTTTAAGCCAGCCCACAAATCTGCATGTTTTGAACAAATAACAAACACAACAGCGTTGTGTTTGTGTGAAACTCACGGCTTTTGTTTTAACAACAGTGAAAAAATACTTCGTGATACTTTGTGCCCTGACTTTGTGCTACATTGTGACCCCAACTTTGAGAATTTTGTGACATTTCTCAATGGACTTTGTGGTTCAATCCTGGAAATACCGGTCAACCATATTCAGGCATCAACCATCAACCAGTCACCAGTCACCAATCACATGTATTTTCTCACAGAGGGAAGCCTTTGGCTTAATCTTCCAATCTTTTAATCAACAATTTTTCTTTCAAACCTTGAATTTCGTTCAATATTATCCACATTGATCGCATCAACCCCGGCACCGATTAATGTTTTCCAGATATTCTCGTTTTCGGGCATTGCCCAGAAGTGGATCTGCTGGTTTTTTTCTTTGGCATGGGCAACCAGTTCATCGAGAAGTTCCTTTTCATGTGCCGGGATCGGGCCTTTGCCTCTCCATGTGAAATAGTTGTTGTAAATCAGACTGATGCGTGGAATCAGTTCCGGGTCTATGCATGATGAAAGGTGTGATGCACCCCCGTCAATTGCAAAGTTAGGTGTTTCCTCTTCCAGCATTATGTCAATGGAAGGGCCTCTCATCAGAATGATCCTGACAGGTCCTTTTCGTTTGTTTTTTCCAAACGGAATAGCCAGCAAATCTTCAAATTCTTTCAGCATTTCTTTGATAAAAGCAAAAAGTTTATCGGGTGCATACTTAAACTCAATCATCAACGTGAGTTGTGTCTAATCGTCTGGAAACACAGTGCCGCCGTTTTTGCTGATGATTTCATGAAGTGGATCAAAGTACAGTGGTTTCAACTGTGGTTCCATGCATAGCAGAATGGGTGTATGAGAAACTTTGGCTCTTTTGTAAATGTAATACAGATCAATTTCAATACTTATAAAGCCAAGTTCAAGTGCGTCAAGCAGAGGGCGTTTATGAAGATAGTAGTTGTGTGCATGCCCGTATTTGAGTGGTTTTATCTGTGGCATTACTGTCAGTAAACAGCATAAAAGAAGAAACAGAACAATTTGCCTCATTGCAAAATATTTTTAATCCGACGAAAATAAGTAAAAAATCTTTGTATTTTTGGCTGTAATATGAAAAGAATTCTTTTGCTTTATGTCTGTTTTATGCTGATTATCAGTGCCTGTAACCCTGTTGTGAAAACAATGTATGGTATCAAAAAGCCTGATGTTGAAAATGAACAAAGCATCCTGAAGTATGCAAAAAGGATTGGACTGGAACAGGAGAGGATTTGTTGTTTTTTTCGTGAAGACTGGGTGTGGGCAATTCAGGGAAAGGGATTTGCCAGAAGCATCCCTGATATGATTGTTTTTGATAAAAAGGGACATTTTTTAAAAATCAGAGATGAAAGCCTGTGTAATGCAGTGAACGAAACAGTCATTAGTTCTCTTGTTCCCGGGAAATATTTTGAGATTGATGATTCTGTTTTTCTGAGGGATATCACTGATGTGCTCAGGACCTTAAAAGGGGATCCTTTTCAGATGAACACTGCAGGGCAATCGGATTATGTCATTTTTATATTTTGGACAAAATATTCAGGCAGGCTCAATAAAACCAAGGTTATGAGATGGCAGCAGGAAGTTCGTTACAACACAGCTTGTAAGATTGATTTTTATCTTGTGAATATGGACCAGCAACAGTGGTGGGGAGAATGATGTTACGGCAAATGTGATTATCTTTGCAAACCTATGAACTTTGAACAACTAAACATTCGCCCGGAGCTACTGGAAGCAATATCATATCTGGGTTTTGAGAATGCTACTCCCATACAGGAACAGGTCATTCCTCATATTCTCAGCAACAGGGATGTGATTGCCTGTGCACAGACAGGTACCGGCAAAACAGCAGCTTTTGTTCTCCCGGTACTTAATAAACTGATTGATAAAAAAGACAGCAGTATTGATACCCTCATCATTGTTCCAACGCGGGAGCTGGCTGTTCAGATAGACCAGCAGATTCAGGGACTATCGTATTTTGTGAATGCGGGATCTATAGCTTTGTATGGCGGAGGTGATGGCAGCAACTGGGACGCTCAGATCAGGTCATTCAAAAACGGGGTTGACATCATTGTTGCCACTCCCGGCAAACTCATTGCTCATCTGAATATGGGTAATATTGACCTGAGTACGATGAAGCACCTTGTGCTTGACGAAGCCGACAGGATGCTTGATATGGGTTTTATTGATGACCTGAGAAAGATTATCACATTTTTGCCGAAGGAAAGACAAACTCTGATGTTCTCTGCCACCATGGCACCAAATATCCGGCAGTTGGCAAAGAAAATTCTGCACAATCCTGTGGAGATTTCCCTTTCCATTGCAAGGCCCGCAGAAGGTGTTGATCAAAAGGCATATATGGTGTATGAGACTCAGAAAATAGATATCATCAAACAGTTGCTTGGTGAGCGCCAGGATTACGACAGTATTTTGATCTTCACTTCCACAAAAAGCAAAGTTTCAGAGATTGTGAACCTGCTCAGGCGGAATGGTTTTCCTTCCGAAGGGATTTCTTCCAATCTTGAACAGGAAGATCGTGAAGATGTGTTGAGGCGTTTCAGTACCCGCCGGATCAGGACTCTTGTGGCCACAGACGTGATGAGCAGAGGCATCGATGTGAAGGAAATTAATATGGTGATCAATTATGATGTTCCCCATGATGCAGAAGATTATGTTCATCGTGTGGGACGAACAGCTCGCGTGAATGCAAAAGGCGAAGCAGTAACATTTGTAACACAGAAGGAAATGCAGAAAATTCATAAGATTGAGCGGCTGATTGAATCTCAGATTCCCAAAGTATATGTCTTCGGTGAAGAAGAATGGAAAACATCAGGAGGCAGAGGGGAAGGCAGATCAGGAAACAGACAGAATCAGGGGAAGAAAAAATTCTTCAGACATAAGAAGCGGTAATTTATTTTTATATAAAATTAAAAAAGGCCATCATTCAGACAACCTTCTTTATTTAAAAATACTTTATTCGTCAATTGTCATGTTACCACACCTGCAAATTCATGTCTTTAGGGTGTTTTACAGTATATGAGTATTTCACTTTAATTGTTTCACCCGGTTTGACTTTGAGTTTCCATTTCAGCATGCCTCTTGCAGCATCGTATTCAACACCTGTTGCATTCTTAACATCAAATTCAACAACAATGTCCTTCTGATTGGAAAGAGGAATCTGATCCATGATGACGATGTCAATTTCAGTGCTTTTTCTGTTTCGGACACTGATCTCATATGTGCGAACAATGGTTTTGTTGGTGCCGATGATCTTTTCACTTGAAAAATCCTTCAGCATTTCCCGGTTGATTGTGATGCTTTTATCACGGCCAAGGGAAATATCAAGAGTATCTTTCACTGAGCCAGGATCAATATATGAATTGCCGATGAACTTGCCTTCGGCAAACAAATTTGTGGATCCCGGAAGCAGATTGTATTCTTCCCATCCGGTTATGCGGGCCATGAGGAAGGCGTCTTTGTCAACTTTTGGAACTACCTGATATTCATAGACTGCAGGCATTGAAAATTCCTGAATGTCAACCGTATATTCCTTGCCGTCAGCAGGGACGGAATATGGTATTGAAATCACATATTCTATGGTTGTCAGGCTTTGCTGAACAGTAGTATATGCTGCAGTTGTTTCATATTTTACTTCGTCAGCAATTTCATAATCCACAGTTCCGGTTGCTGCAGCAGGGGCATTTGATTCTTTTGCCCGGTATCCGGAATTTCTGCTTGAAGCAACATAAGGATACAGATACCAAGGCTGTAATGTTGGTCTTACGCCTGATTGCAGCGGGTTGGCTGAGGACAGTATCAGCTGAATATCGTCCCATTTTTCACCTGTGCTGTTGACAACATTTGCTTTCAGTGACAACTGTACAGGCTTTCCTACCTGTGTGGCCCTCAGATCATACATCGGTGTCCAGCTGGCATTGGGGAGATAGTAATTCATTTTGATTTTTGCATTGACTGAGGTTTTGGCAGATACAGAAACAAATATTTCGCTCACAGGTCCCCCGCGGTTGGCCATCATTTGTGAAATCTGGTTATTCAGCCTGTTGATGGTTTCATTGATTTTCTGGATCTCAAGTGCCAGATCAAATTGTTTATTTTTAATATCCATCATTCTGGTGCGAAAATATTCGGTGCTGTTTTTAAGATTATCCGCCTGAATGCCGTTGTTTTCTCCGCCGATCGACTTGTTTGCAATCAGCATGGCTTCTTCTTCTTTATAAACCTGAAGCATGGTGTTCTTATGCTGCAGTGTTTGCTGCATCAACTTCAGAGAATCTTCCATTTTAACCACTTCTTTGGGCTTTTCCTGATTTTTCAGGTAATTGAGACTGTGTTTTACAGACAGCAAAGTAATGGCTGATTCGCTTTCAACAACGATTGTATTGGGGTTGATGTTCTGCGGAAGATTGGTAAATAGTAAAACTGTCGTTCCGGGTTGAAGCTGAACTGAAGCCTCACGCACAATCTGAGCTCCGTTAAAGAATACAGTGGCACTGAAAATTTTTGAACTGACTTCCTTTTGAGATATGACTGAAGGAATAAAAAGAAGTCCTGTGATAAATAATACAAAAAACTTTTTCATAATGGCTTGATTTTTTAATGACTAAATTATTTGGTTATAAAATACTGACACAAGAGTTTATTTTAAATGAAAATCCATATTAATTTATTCTCTCTGAAAAAAAATTCTGCTCATCATTGCCCAGAAAGCCTGATGAAAATCATATCCTTTCTCATGAGGAAACATTGAAATGTATGATAAGAGAACAGGCTGATCAGGAGTCCTTTTCAGGGAATCATCAGTCCTGAAAATTGCAGTGACTTCGGGATGGAACTGAACTCCATACACATTGGGATATGTTTTGTGCTTCACTGCTTCAATCAATTTTTTATCTTCAGACCAGGCAACAGGAACCAGATTCATTCCTATTTTGCCGATACATTGATGATGGCTTGACCAGACATGGGGTGATGATTGACATACACTGTCAATAAAACTGCCCTTTTCAAATGTGATAGTATGAAAATGTCCCCAGATCAGTTCTTCGTCCGTGTCAATGTTAGTAAAGTAATTTCTGTGCTGTTGGTTGAAATTCATTCGTAATACTTCATCAACAGTTTGTTTTCCGTAAATCACAGATGGAATATCCTGTATCAATGTTCCTCCTGTGGCCACATTCATGGTTTGCATCCCAAGGCAAATGCCGAGTATGGCATAGTCAGGCCTGTGTTCCATTAAGGGTAAAAAGTTAGGGTTTTGATATCCTCCCAGCAAGTGAAACATAAAGGTGATTTCCAGATAGTGCCTGTATGGATCAGTGATCTCTGTGAGCAGATGAGTTTCTTCCCCGTAGCACATAGGAGGAATGTCGGGTCCCCCGAAAAGGATTATTCCACACGAACTATTGAACAATTGCTTTATTTCAGGAGTACATAGGTTTTCCTGATACATTATCTCAGGAGATAAATCTTCACGAAATTCATAGAGAACAATGTTCTTGATATTGTTTTTTTCTATGTAATCCTGAGTCTGTGAATAATTATAACTTGCACGTTCGTGGTAAATCCCTATGATCTGAAAATCCCCAGGTGCATGAAAAATTTCCTCCGAACAGAGAAACAGTATTGTTTTAATGTTGTTGACTGTAGGGTGTGTGATCAGCAAGTTTTTTTCTTTAGGATCTTCAGAGAATGTCTGACAAATGCAGCTGCCCCAAAGAAAAGGGAAGAGTATGAAAGTAACGGAAGCAAGAAATAATCTCATGTCAGATAGTATTAAGGTCAAAAATACAAAATTTGTAGAGAAACTTTATAAAATAGTAAATTATTACATCGTATTGATAAAGGGGAAAAAACCATAAAAAATGTGTCCTATTCAAAATTTTATTCTTAATTTTGCAGCCCCAAACTGACAGAAGGATGATTTTTTAGGATCAGGGCGGGAAATTCAATAAATCAATTAATTATTAACTTAACAAAATGAACGAAGAACAAATTATTAATCCGGAAAACACTCAGCAGGATGTTGAGCAGCAGGAGAATGCTCCTGAAGTAACAGAGCAGGAAACAGTAGATGCTGTTGAAGAACTTGAAAAGCCAGAGGCAATTGAAGAGCCCGCTCCTGAGGAAAAGAAAGAAGAAGAAAAGCCTGCAGAGAAAGTGAAACAACCAAAAAAGGAAGTTTCTGCCAAAAAACAACCCGAAACTTTTGATTGGGATGCTCTTGAACAGGAAGAAGCTCATCGTAAAGTTTCAAGTGAAGATAAAAAACTTGAGCAACTTTATGACAGTACTTTAAATCAGATTACAGACCTTCAGGTGATTGAAGGTGAAATCCTCGGTTTTGGCGAACGTGAAGTGTTTGTCAATATCGGTTACAAATCAGATGGTGTGATTGCATTGTCAGAACTGCGCTACAACCCTGTCCTGAAAGTCGGTGATAAAATAGATGTGTATATTGAAAGCACAGAAGATACTCTCGGACAGCTGGTGTTGTCTCATAAAAAAGCACGTCTGCTGAAAGCATGGGATAAAGTTGTTGATGTTCACGAACGTGATGAAATGATTCAGGGTTTTGTGAAATGCAGAACCAAGGGTGGTTTTATTGTCGATGTATTTGGAATTGAGGCATTTTTGCCCGGTTCACAGATAGATGTGAAACCAATCCGCGATTATGACGTCTATGTAAATAAAACCATGGACCTCAAGGTTGTCAAGGTCAACCACGAATTTAAAAATGTGGTTGTATCTCATAAAGTTCTTATTGAAGACGAACTTGAGCAGCAGAAAGCTGATATTATTGCAAAACTTGAAAAAGGACAGGTGCTTGAAGGAACAGTGAAGAATATTACTTCTTATGGTGTGTTTATTGACCTTGGTGGTGTTGATGGATTGATTCATATCACTGACCTCTCATGGGGAAGGATCAATCATCCCGAAGAAGTTGTTCAGCTTGATCAGGTATTGAATGTTGTCATTCTTGATTTTGATGAAAACAAGAAACGTATTGCTCTGGGACTGAAACAGCTGACTTCACATCCTTGGGATTCACTGGATTCAGGACTCAAAGTTGGGGATAAGGTGAACGGAAGAGTTGTGGTTATTGCCGACTATGGTGCATTTATTGAAATCACCCCCGGTGTTGAAGGACTCATCCATGTGTCTGAAATGTCATGGTCACAGCATCTCCGATCCGCTCAGGACTTCCTGAAAGTGGGTGATGAAGTTGAAGCCATTATTCTTACACTGGACAGGGAAGAACGCAAAATGTCTCTGGGTATCAAACAATTGATTCCCGATCCATGGGCAAACATCAAGGATAAATATCCTCTCAATTCCAAGCACAAGGCAACCGTTCGCAATTTTACCAATTTCGGTGTATTTGTTGAACTTGAAGAAGGTGTTGACGGATTGATTCATATTTCAGACCTTTCATGGTCAAAGAAAATCAAACACCCCGCAGAATTTACCAAAATCGGTGAAGAAATCGAAGTGGTTGTTCTGGATATTGACGCTGAAAACAGACGCCTTAGCTTGGGACATAAACAGCTTGAGGAAAATCCATGGGATGTGTTCGAAACTGTATTTATTGAAGGATCAATTCACAAAGCAACTGTTATGGAAGTGTCAGACAAAGGCGCTACAATAGCTCTTCCTTATGGAGTTGAAGGATATGTTCCGTTAAAACACATGAACAAGGAAGAAGGCGGAATCGTTAAGGCTGATGAAGTCTGTGATTTTGTTGTCATCGAATTCTCAAAGGAAAACAGAAAAATTGTTCTTTCTCATAACAGACTCTGGCAGGAGAAAAAAGATGATGAAAAACAGACAGAAAAAGTTGAAAAGAAAGCAGCAGCTCAAAAAACAAACAAGTCTGTGAAAGCAATTCAGGATAAGGTTGAAAAAGCTACCCTTGGAGATCTTGTAGTACTAGCCAATCTCAAGTCAGATATGGAGACTGAAGAGAAAAAGAAAACTGCAAAACCCAGAAAAAAAGACAGCGAAGATGAATCTTCTGATGAATAAAGTTGTTTTGATATGAACTTTGAAAACCGGTCTGATTTTTTTCTGACCGGTTTTTTATTTTCGCTGAATTCAAGTTATAAATGCAACTTTTTGTTTTGACAAACTTATTTATAAAAA
>CAYRXH010000076.1:0-11883 GCA_964428185.1 uncultured Bacteroidales bacterium | reverse complement strand
TTGGGTAAAATCATGTATTGAAAAATTTGCATATAAACAAATTCTATATTCATAAAATATTTTACTAATTTTGAACATGTTTTTTTAAACTTTAAAACAGAACCCAAGTCTAAAAAAAAACTATCTCCCTATGCTACGAATCTATACCACCATTGCACTTACCATTCTCATTATTCAACTTTCAAAAGCACAGGCACCAGGATGCCCCAATGTTAATGCTGGACCCGATCAGATCATCAACTGTGCAGGAAGTGTACAATTAACAGCAACTGCCCTTCATACCGGTCAGACAAACACCTATGCTGTTTCTTCCATTCCCTATGCCCCACCCTATCCATATAATACAGGAACCCCTATTCTTGTAAATATTGATGATACCTGGTCAGGAATTATTGCTTTACCATTCAATTTCTGCTATTACGGGAATATGTACAATCAGATTGTAGCCGGCTCAAACGGTGTTATTACCTTTGATCTTTCCAATGCCGGAGGATTTTGTCCATGGTCTTTTACCGCTTCTTGTCCCTCTTCTGCAATCCCATTGAATTCAATTTTCGGACCCTACCATGATATTGACCCTTCTGTAGCAGGATCAATGTATCAGGCTGTCCTGGGTTCTTATCCTTGCCGGACATTTGTTGTCAACTGGTATCAGGTTGCAATGTACTCATCTTCATGCAACTACATGCTTGCCACTCATCAGATTGTCATTTATGAATCCACAAATGTAATTGAGGTGTACATGCAGAACAAGCCTCTCTGCCCTACATGGAACAGTGGAAATGCGGTGGTAGGAATACAGAATTCAACAGGCACCGTGGGTCTGGCAGCACCCGGCAGAAATACAAGCCAATGGACAGCCACCAATGAAGCCTGGAGATTTACACCCAACGGGAGTCCTAATTATACAATTTCCTGGTATGACGGACCCAATCTGATAGCTACCAATCCTACAATAACCGTTTCTCCAACAGACACAACCACTTATACAGCTGTGTGTGTCTATGACAATTGTGACGGAACTCAGGTTACTGTGACTGATGAGATTACTGTATTTGTGACTAATCCCATTGATCTTGTCTTGACTCCGTTATCTGATACAATCTGTCAGGGAGAATCAGTGACAATAAGTGCCAGCGGAGCATATAACTACGGGTGGACACCTACCACAAATTTGACATTTATTTCTGACTCAGTTGTGACGGTCACCCCGCCCACATCGACAACCTATACACTTATTGTCACTGATCAACTTGGCACCTGTACTGGCTCTGTTGATATTCCAATTACTGTTAATCCTCCCCCGGATGTTGAAGTGTTTGCTGTTCCTGCCAATTTATGTGAAGGTGACACGACGCAACTGATTGCAACCAATGCAGATAGTTTTATCTGGAATGACTCATCAACTGATAATCCCAGAACTGTTTCCCCTTCAACAACCACAACTTACACCGTGACCGGTTATGATGCCGCAGGATGCTCCAACACTGCTTCTATTACCGTGAACGTGAGTGCAATACCTGTCATCACATTTACACCTGCCAATCCTTCAATCTGTGAAGGAGAAACTGCTTCAGTGACAGCATCAGGTGCAGTTTTTTACATGTGGAGCAATTCCACAACATCCAATCCGTTGGTTGTTTCTCCTTCTGCCACAACAACATATCAGGTTACAGGAACTGATAACACCGGAGTATGTTCATCATCTGCCGAAGTAACTGTCACGGTGAATGAAAGTCCTGAGGCTTTGTTCTCTGCTGTCCCTACTGGTGGATGTTCTCCTCTTGATGTTGCATTTACTGATAATTCAAACGATGCAGCACAGTGGAACTGGAATTTCGGAGATGGTGGCACTTCATCAGCACAAAATCCCACACATACATTTAACGGAGAGGGAACGTATGATATTTCTCTCATCGTAACTTCTCCTGAGGGTTGCCTTGACACTATTGTTATGACTGATTATATTGAGGTTTACCCGCAACCTGTTGCAGATTTTTATACCATTCCTGAAATCGGCAAGGTATATGCACCTACAATCATGTTTTTCTCGAGTACTATTGCCCAATACTGGCTCTGGGACTTCGGAGACATGACCACCAGCACTTCTCCTCCGCCTGTTGAACATACATACCCAGCTGTAGAAGCAGATTATGATGTTAAGCTTGTAGTTTACAATGACTATGGTTGTGCAGACTCAATCACTAAAACAGTCATTATTATTGATGACATTCTTGTGTTTCCAAATATCATTACTCCAAACGGAGATGGGTTTAATGATTACCTCGTTATCACTAATGCTGACAAATACCCCAGCAATCTTCTTCAGATATTTAACCGATGGGGCAAACTCATCTATGAAATGAAAGACTATGATAACCAATGGGACGGAGAGAATTTTGCAGACGGAACATATTATTATATTTTCAGATACCTTGACCAATCCTATAGTGGTACTCTGACAATTCTTAGAAATTAAATCATCTTCATATGAAACATCGAATCATTTTCCGGGTTTTTGCAATTCTGCTGATATTCATTTCATCTGCAGCAGTGCATGCACAGTTACTTGTTACTACCGGACAAACTCCCCAATGGTACGTAAATAATGTACTTCTTGGAGGTGGTGTCACCGTTTCCAATGTCACTTATGTTGGCCCGGCCAATTCAATCGGACATTTTCAGACCGGAGGAACTACCACTAATCTGGGACTCACAGAAGGAATTATTATGTCAACCGGAGTTGTCAACGGCACACCAGCAATTGGAAGTCCGGTTACAAATTTTGCAAGCACTAATAATTATTCAGCTGGTGATGCATTATTAAACACTCTTATCCCCGGATACACAACATATGATGCATCAATCCTTGAATTCGACTTTTTTCCTCTTTCTGACACGATCAGATTCAGATACGTTTTTGGCTCAGAGGAATATCCAGAATGGGTTGGGTCCAGCTTTAATGACGTCTTTGGATTTTTTGTAACCGGTCCAAATCCTCTGGGTGGTACTTATACCAACACAAATATTGCTCTTATTCCATCAACTGCAGTTCCAGTTGCAATTAATAATGTTAACAGTGGTTCATATGCAATTTATTATGTTGACAACCAGGCTCTTAATGGCCAAACAATTGTATTTGATGGTTTTACAACCGTGCTTGAAGCCTGGCTTGTTGTAACTCCCTGTGCCAATTATCATATTAAAATTGCTATTGCCGATGCAGGGGATGGAGTATATGATTCAGCAGTTTTTCTTGAAGCAAACAGTTTCGGAACAAATGCCTTTACTGTCGATGTTGAATATACAGTACCCGGTGGTCAGAATTTTGCTGTTGAAGGGTGTGCAGACGCTCTTGTACATTTTCAGATTCCACAGGCACTTTCCAGTGATTTTATCCTGAACTATACCATTACCGGCACAGCGATAAACGGCGTTGATTATAATGCTATACCAACCAATATTACAATACCTGCCGGACAAACCATTACAACACTTCCAATTTCACCCATATTTGATGCAATCTACGAAGGAAATGAGACAGTTTATCTTGTATTCACCAACACATGCGGTGTCAGTGACAGTGTCGAGATTTTCATCTGGGACTACCAGATTCCAACTGCTGTAGCAACAGGTGGAACAAGTTTTTGCGAATCAGCAGCTTCTCAGGTGCAACTTGGTGTTACAACTCAGGATGGTTTTGATCCGTTTACCTATACCTGGGATAATGGTGCAGGCAACGGACAGAACCCTATTGTTTCTCCTTCAGTTACCACTACATATACCGTTACAGTTACAGATCTTTGCGGATATAATGCCGAAGACAGTGTTACGGTCACAGTATTTCCTGATCCTGATATAACAATCACTGCTGATCCAGAAGGTGTCTGTGAAGGCTACTCAACTACACTTACAGCCGCAGGTGCCAATACATACATGTGGACCAATCTTTCTTCAACAACCAACCCCATTACAGTATTTCCTGGAACCACAACCACGTACTATGTGGTTGGAACAGACAACAACGGTTGTTTTGGTCAGGATAGTATTGTCATTCCTGTTAACCCAAGCCCTGTTGTTGAATTTGATGCAATTCCAACTGAGGGATGTGCTCCTATGACCGTTCAGTTCAATGAGAATTCTCCTGACAACAACATCAGTCAGTGGGCATGGAATTTCGGCAACGGCAGTACTTCAAATCAAGAAAATCCAACCTATACATATACCAATGAGGGTATTTATGATATTACACTGACTCTTACCAATGAGTATGGTTGCGTCAGTTCAGATACACTTTTCGACTATATCAATGTGTGGGCTCAGGCTTATGCTGATTTTTATACAGTTCCTGAAATCGGGAAAACCTATGATCCTACAATCACATTCTACTCAGACTACGCTTCACAATACTGGAAATGGATCTTTGGCGACGGAGATGAAAGCAGTTCCCCCCCGCCCGTTGTTCACACATATCCCAGTGTTGAAACATATTATGATGCCACTTTGATTGTCTATAATGATTTCGGTTGTAATGACACCATTACTAAAGTAATTTATATAATTGATGATATTCTGTATTTCCCGAACATTATTACTCCAAACGGAGATGGGTTTAATGATTACCTCGTTATCACTAATGCTGACAAATACCCCAGTAATCTTCTTCAGATATTTAACAGATGGGGAAAACTGGTTTTTGAGCTGAAGGATTATGATAATTCATGGGATGGTAGTGATCTTGCTGATGGCACATACTACTATATATTCTATTATATTGACAAAACCCATCATTCTTCTCTGACCATTCTCCGGGAATAAATTACAAATTACAATAGACATATAAAAAAGTTGTCTTTCAAGGACAACTTTTCTTTTTTTTAATGCCTTTAGTTAACAAAAAATAATCTATAAACTCACAGAAACCCTTTATATTTGAAATCCATAAAAACAAGGCATGGGAATTTTAAGCACTCTTTCTACCACTGCTCCGGATGGGGTTGACAAGCATCTTTTAACAAAGGAATTCAACTCATTCATTGAGCAATTACAGTATCTGCAGGGCTTGATGTATGCCGAGAACAAGAGAAGCCTGCTTATCATTTTGCAGGGGATGGATGCTTCCGGAAAGGATAGTACCGTAAAACATGTTTTCGGTCAAATCAACCCGATGGGAATCAGGGTCAAGTCTTTCAAAAAACCTACTGAAGAGGAATATTCGTATGATTTTCTGAGAAGGATACACAAACATACGCCTTCAACAGGTATGATCCATCTGTTTAACAGATCACATTATGAAGATGTTCTGGTCCCTAAAGTACACCGACTTTTTACAGAAGAAATCATTGAGAGAAGATTTGATTATATCAATGCATTTGAATCAATGCTGGTTGACAACAAAACAATGATCCTTAAGTTTTTCCTACACATCAGCAAGGAAGAACAGACAAGAAGATTCAAAAAACGGCTTACAAATCCAGATAAGCTTTGGAAATACGATCCTTCTGATATTAAGGAAGCAAAAAACTGGGAAGCTTACACCCGCGTTTACGAAGAAATTTTTGAAAAATGCAGTAAAAAACTCCCGTGGATTATTGTCCCTTCTGATGATAAATGGTATCGTAACCATATCATTGCTAAAACAGTGGTAGATTTTCTTAAAACAATCCCAATGAAATATCCGCAGGGATATTTTAAAGAACATTTGCTCAGCAAGGAAGAAATTGAGAAATTGTTAAACGAATAGCTCTTCCTTCTTATTCAATATAATGCAGACCTATGCTTTCTTTTCTTTGCAAAGCCTGTTTGATAATCAGGTAGGATGTGTTAATCATATTTCTTAATTCACACAGAGAGGTATTGATTTTTGATATTCTGTAAATTTTTTCAGTATCTCTGTAAATGAGGGCCAACTCGTCCAAGGCATAGTTCAAACGATCAGTTTTTCTGGCTATTCCAACTTCATTGGTCATCAGGTTGTTTAAACGTGCAATAAAATTACGGATTTCAGCATTATCATCATAATGGACTACACTTTCTTCACTCCAGTCAGGCACCTGATAATTAAAAGCTGCCTGATTCATTTTATCTACAGAATCAAGATATGCTCTGTGACTGAAAACAGCTGCTTCGAGCAGAGAATTTGATGCAAGTCTGTTTGCACCATGGAGACCGGTGCAGGCACATTCACCCGATGCATATAAATTTTTAATACTTGTTTGTCCGTTCAAATCAACTTTAATTCCACCAACCTGATAATGAGCAGCAGGTGCTACTGGAAGCAAATTCTTACTGATATCGATTCCATGCAACAAGCATTTATTATAGATCATTGGAAACCGTTTCATTAGCAAATCTTTCCCCATATGCCTGCAATCGAGATACACATGCTTTTTTCCGGATATTTTCAGTTCATGATCTATAGCTCTTGCAACAACGTCTCTGGGTGCCAGAGAACCTCTCTCATCGTATCTGAGCATAAAATTATGTTCATTTTCTGTACTTAACAGTGCTCCTTCTCCGCGCATTGCTTCAGTGATCAAGAATGCAGGTCTGATACCGGGCACATACAATGAGGTGGGATGAAATTGTATAAACTCCATGTGTTCAACAATACCTTTTGCTCTGTAAACCATTGCAACACCGTCTCCGGTTGCAATTAGCGGATTGGAAGTGACTTCATAGACTGTTCCGCAACCACCGGTTGCCATTAGAGTCACTTTTGACAGAAACACATCTACTTCGTTGGTAAACTGATTAAAAGCATACACTCCATAGCATTCAATATCTGTGCTTTTTTTTGTTACATTTACACCAAGATGATGCTGTGTAATCAGTTCAAGCACAAAATAATCCTTATATACGTGAATGTTGGGATGCAGTATTGCCTTTTGCAACAATCTTCTCTGAATTTCTTCACCTGTGCTGTCTTTTACATGAAACACCCGTTTTTCGGTATGTCCGCCTTCCTTGGTAAGATCAAAACTACCTGTTGATGTCTTGTCAAAACCCACTCCAAGTTCAATCAGGTCAATGATTCTATCTGTAGATTCGGTGATAGTCATCCTCACAACATCTTGGTTATTGAGATAACATCCGGCCTTCATGGTGTCAGCAATGTGTTTTTCAATGGAATCGGGAGCATACATAACTGCAGCAATTCCGCCCTGTGCATAGCGGGTAGCTGTTTCTCTGGGTTCGGACTTTGTCAGAATAGCAAGCTTTCCATGTTTAGCTGCTTTCAGTGCATAGGAAAGCCCTGCAATCCCCGAACCTACAACCAGAAAATCATAAGCATATCTCATAAAAAAAATTCCTTAAAGATCTAGCATTTTCCCTATTTTATCACTGCAATCAACATGAAGCAGTTCAGGATTCTCGAGTAATCGTTTTACTTCAACAACAAAACCTACAGATTCCCTTCCGTCAATAATTCTGTGATCATATGATAAAGCAATATACATCATCGGCCTGATCACAATTTTTCCATCTTTCACAACTGCCCTCTCCTGAATAGTATGCATTCCAAGAATTGCAGTCTGGGGAGGATTTATAATCGGGGTTGATAGTAATGAACCAAAAACTCCTCCATTGGTTATGGTAAAAGTCCCTCCCTCAAGATCCTCTGGCAACAATTTATAGTTTCTTGCCTTATCTGCTATACGACCAATTTCTATCTCAATCTCCGGTATAGTAAGAACATGGGTATTTCTCACCACGGGGACAACCAGTCCTTTGTCAGTGCTGACTGCGATACTGATATCTGCATATTCAAAATATACAATATCATCACCATCAATCATTGCATTCACAGCGGGAAATTTCTGAATGGCAAGGGCACAGGCTTTGGTAAAAAAGGACATAAATCCCAGTTTTACTCCGTGTTTATTGAAAAAATCTTCCTTATATCTGTTCCTCAGGTCAATAAGATTTCCCATATCAATCTCATTGAAAGTGGTCAGCATGGCAGTCTGGTTTTTCACCGCAACAAGTCTTTGGGCAAGTTTTTTTCGAAGGGGCGACATTGGTTTTCTTTCTGAAATTCTCTCAGATAAGAAACTTTCAGATTGTTTATCGCCAACTTTATTAAAATTCTCAACATCCTTCACCCCAATTCTCTTCTTTTTCACTTGCAACAGCAGTTCCTCAGTATCAATTCCGTCAGTTTGCATTCTGCTACGGGCAAGCGGTGTAATAAGCACCTTCTCTTCATTCTGATTTTTTTGAGCAATATCTCTCTGATTTGCATTTTCAGAAGTCTGACTATCCACATTCAGATCTTTTTCCTCAACTGCTTTATATTTAGGAACAGAATCTCCGGGAATAATTTCGGCAATTTTCTGACCAACACTGACAACAGTCCCTTCATGAACCAGAATCATTATCTTTCCTGAGACTTTTGCTGATACAGTCAGCGTTGTTTTATCAGAATCTATCTCAACAACATCCTGATCTTTTTCAACATATTGACCATCAGACACAAGCCATCTTGAAACCTGAGCTTCGTTTATGGATTCACCTATCTGTGGTACTATAATCTGTTCATTCATACTTCTCTGCAAAGGTAAAAAAATTACAATTGGATATTTTCGGGTGTTGAACCCAAACAAATCATTTTACACTCTTTATTTTTTCTTTCACAAACACAATCACCGAATAACTTCTCGATGATCTTCAATTTTCTTTGTTTATGCAACTCAAATGAACCGGAGGCAGGGCTTGAGGAAAAGGGTCTGGACACCAATGCAAATCCCATAGGTCGAAGCCATTTTGACAAAAAGCCCCATGGGCCCATATTGGCCGGCTCATCCTGCACCCATGTATATTTTTCGCAAAGTGGATATTTTCCGATAACTGATTTCAGCATTTCAATATCGAGAGGATACAGCTGTTCAAGACGTATGATAGCCATTTCCATAGCACTTCTTTCCATTCTAGAATTGAAAATATCATAATACACTCTTCCCGAACACAAAACAACATGCCTTACTTTAGAAGGATTGACATGTTGATCATCAATAACCATTTTGAACTGAGCCGATGTAAAATCAGCAAGAGAACTAACACAAGCAGGATGTCGCAGCAAACTTTTGGGAGTAAACATCACCATGGGTTTTCTCCACGACCGCTTCAGATGTCTGCGTATGGCATGAAACATATTCGCAGGTGTTGTGCATTGAATCACATCCATATTGTAGTTTGCACACAGATTCAGAAATCTTTCAATTCTGGCACTGCTGTGTTCAGGTCCCTGACCTTCATAACCATGAGGCAAAAACATTATCAGGTTATTCATCACTCCCCACTTTTCTTCTGCAGAAGCAATAAACTGATCAATAACAATCTGTGCTCCGTTGGCAAAATCACCAAACTGAGCTTCCCATACTGTCAGATCATGAGGTCTGAAAAATGCATAACCATATTCAAAACCAAGGACGGCATATTCAGATAACAAAGAATTAAATATTTCAAATTTTCCCTGACCATCTCTTATATTGTTCAATGGCAGATACTTTTCTCCGGTCTCCTCGAATGTAAACACGGCATGTCTCTGAGAAAAAGTTCCTCTTTCAACATCCTGCCCACAAAAACGAACCTGTGAACCCTCATTGAGTAAAGTAGCAAAGGCAAGTTGTTCGGCCAGCGCCCAATCCAGCGAATCATTCTCAAGCATTGAAAGTCTTGAATCAAGCAGTCTCTGGAGTTTTGAATATACCTTCATACCAGGAGGAATACTATTAATTTTCCTTCCAAGTTCCAGCAATACATCCATATCAACTGAAGTATCTACACTGATGACTGCTGATTCTTCATCAACTCTTTCAAAACCTTTCCAATAATCTTCCAGAAATATCTCCAAATGAACCTTATCCGTCTGCCTTGATTCTTCCAGATATGCATCCATCACCTTAAAGTAGTCGGCTTGTATTGAATTAAGAAAATCCTCATCGATGACAGATTCATTCATCAATTGAGCAGCATAAATTTTGAGGGGATCATCGTGAGCTTCAATTGCTTTATACAGCAACGGCTGAGTATATTTGGGTTCGTCGCTTTCATTATGTCCATGTCTTCTGTAGCACAGGAGATCGACAAATACATCTTTATGAAATTTCATCCGGTAATCAACTGCAAGTTTCATAACATAAGCCACTGCTTCAGCATCATCGCCGTTCACATGAAAAATCGGAGACTGTATAACTTTGGCCACATCAGTGCAGTAAATTGATGAACGCCCCTCAAGATAATCAGTTGTAAATCCTATCTGATTATTGATGACAATGTGTATTGTTCCACCTGCAGTATGTGCAGGCAGTTCAGACATCTGAATCTGTTCATAAACAACCCCTTGTCCTGACACACTGGCATCACCATGAATCACAACCGGAAGCACTCTGTTGAAGCCAGCATGATAACCATCAACCAACGAGCGGGCCATCCCCTGAACAATAGGAGCAACTGCTTCAAGGTGAGAGGGGTTGGGGGCGAGAATTAACTGTGCTTTCCTGCCTTGGGAAAGAGCTTTTTGACATGAGTGGCCCAAATGATATTTCACATCGCCCAGTAAGTATTCCTGTTCAAATTCCTTGCCTTCAAATTCTCCAAATATCTGAGAAACAGGTTTGTGCATTACATTTGCAAGCATATTCAACCTTCCCCGGTGTGCCATCCCAAAAACAAAATCAGTCACACCAGCCTGAGAGGCATGATCAATCATTGTATGAACAGCAGGAATAAAATTTTCAGCTCCTTCAAGGGAAAAACGTTTCTGCCCGGGAAATCGTTTTTGCAGGAACTTTTCAAAATAAACACTCTCCGCAAGATGTTTCAGTAATATTTTTTTCTCATCAGCAGAAAATGAAGGGCGGTTTCTGACAGACTCCATCCTTTCTCTTAGCCATTCAACAATATTCGGCAAGCGGATATACATGAACTCAACACCCACTGACCTGCAATAGGTCTCCCGCAAATGTCCGATAATGTTTCGGAGTGAAGTTTTTCCAAGTCCGATTTCATTTCCGGCTGCAAATTCCTTATCAAGATCGTGTTCACTGAGCCCATAGTTGGAAAGGCTCAGATCAGGTGTATAAGTTCGCCTTTTCCGAACAGGATTGGTCTCTGTAAAATAATGCCCTCTTTTTCTGTAATCCTGTATTAATTCAATTACCGCAAATTCTGAACTTATTACAGAATGAGTCTGCTCTTCTTCAGAATATGAATTTCTGGCAAATTCAAAACCTTCAAAGAATTTCAACCACTGGGGATCAACAGAATTTTTGTCTTGCAGATAGTTTTGATATTTCTCCTCGATCTCCTTAAGAGACATATTATGTAGCCATGAAAGGTGATCCATGCAATAATCTGATATTTTAGAGCAAAGATACAAAAAAGCAAGAAGCGAAAATGAATTCCCCGAATACATGCATGAAACTGAATTGCAATAAATTCAAGAAAAAAACATAAATTTGTGAGAAAAAGAATTCAACAAATGAATTTAATAAAAACTCCATTGCTTCGCGCATCAATCATTTTTTTAGGTATTTTTCATTTGACTATAAGTCTCAGTGGACAAAACCTTACAACAAGCATTCAGCAGATTAAACAGACCCATGATCTTATGGGAGGTGTGGTCGTTGTTTTTTGCAAGGATCAGATTCTTGAGTCAATTCCTTTCGGTACAGCAGACTACCAGAGAAGTATTCAGACAACTGACTCAACAATGTTCAGAATTGCCAGTATTTCAAAAACAATTACTGCCATAGCCATCATGCAACTCTGCGAGCTTGGGCATTTTCAGCTTGATACAGACATCGGTGACATCCTTGGATATCAAATCAGGAACCCCAACTTTCCTTCCCAGTCGATCACTGTCCGGATGTTGCTGTC
>CAYRXH010000075.1:0-12094 GCA_964428185.1 uncultured Bacteroidales bacterium | reverse complement strand
TTAAATTATTTCCATCAAACATTTTTCCTTGTTTTTCAATTTCAATTAGTCCAAAATAAATTAAAAACCTTTCAAAAGTCCTGAGCGAATAACAGTTACTTGCATATTGTTCAACAGTTTCATAATCTGGAATAATGGAAACTAAAAATTGTGGAAATGCTTTAAAGTATTTTTCTGAATAAAAACTGTCCAAACGTTTCTCAGCACCATACTTGGACAACAGTATCAATGAAAAACCGAAACCGAATTGTCCAATTTGGTCGTACCCATAGCCGTCATAGTATGCCCAATTAAATTTTTGAGTCATTGTTTTAAAAATTAACTCAAACAATTCCTGATAACTAGTTGCCAGTCTTTCTCCGGTTTTTGTAAGACTTAATTTACCATTCTTTTTTTTAGTTAGAGAAGCTAATTCAGCCAAAAGTCTGGTTAGATTAACAGTTAAAGAATCTGTTTCCTTGTATAGTTTAGAAATTCCAGATGAAAATTGATATTCCTCAAAAAATCCTTGATTATAAATGTCTTGAACAATTTTTGTAGGTAGAAATCCTTTAGCTGTTAGCTTAATTTCTCCTATATTTTTAACTAATCCCAAGTAATATTTGATAAGATTAAAAATTGGGCTTTTTAAACAATCCAAGTCAGAAAGTTTTTGCAAAATTATCGGACTGTTAGGTTCAAATGTAAAATGAAGGATATGATGCATTTCAAACGGAGAATATCCTTCAAAATCAGGAATTGAACGATTGTTTTGTTCGTTCATTATTTGGTCAATACGTTTTTGTAAGTCTCCTAAATCCATTCAGTCTATTGTTTGGTCCCGTTTTAGTATGCCACACAACAGCTGAATAAATGAACCCACATCAATATTGAAAAATCCATGAAAAACTTTAATTTATAAACACTGACTTTCTTGCCACTTCTCCTTTTTTTAATCTAATGGTTGTCTCACCATACAATGTTTCAACACCCAATGAATCAACTTCCCAAGCTCTCACATCAAGAATGGCTTCATCCCTGAAAGTATGTTGAAAAATACCTTTTTCATTACAAACTCCTTCCACATTTATATCATATTTTTCGATTCTAACATGAGCGTATGGCACCACTTCTGTAGTATCAGAGAGATATTTCACAGTAATAACTGCTTCTATTAGCTCATCTTTCTTACATGAATATGTTGAAAAGGCAAATATAGCCACAACAACGATAAATGGAATTGCGATGACAATTTTTTTCATGATCCTGGTATTTATTTTGCAATTATACAAAAAAAATTGAGATTGAGTTACAATTTGGTACATTTTTTTTAAGAGATTAGATTATTAGGAATTTTTTAAATTTGCAAATAAATTATCACCGGCTATGAAAAAAATAAACCTAACATTAACGATGCTCATACTTATGGCTACAAATACAAAAGCTCAGGATACTGCAAGAATCGTTGAAATTTCAACTGATTTCGGTTCAATTCAGATTAAACTTTATGATAATACTCCTCTTCACAGGGATAATTTTATCAAACTTGTTGAAGAAGGATATTATGATGGAACATTGTTTCATCGTGTTATTAAAAATTTTATGATTCAGGGCGGAGACCCCAACAGCAGAGATGCAAAATCCCACCAGATGCTTGGACAGGGAGGACCTAGTTACACAATACCAGCCGAATTTGTTGAAGGTAATTACCACAAAAAAGGGGCACTTGCAGCAGCCCGCATGGGGGACGATGTTAACCCTGCCAAAGCCAGCTCCGGTTCACAGTTTTATATTGTTCAAGGGCGGACTTACAGTGAAAATGAACTCAGTCAGCTTGAACTTAGGTATGGCCACAGATTTACTCCTGAGCAGCGTGAAACATATAAAACCATAGGAGGAACCCCTCATCTGGACGGAAATTATACAGTTTTTGGTGAGGTTATCTCAGACCTTGAGGTGATTGATGCTATTGCTTCGGTGAAAACTGGTAAAGCTGACAGACCACAACAGGATATTAAAATGACAATCCGGATCATGAAATAAGATCATCCGGAAAATTCTTTTCCCTGACAAGATGAAAATCTGTAATTTTGTCACATCTTTTATTATTTTTCAACATGAACGAAAAAATTCTGAATATCCGTGCTCAGATTGAAACATTTGAAGTAAGCAATGCTGATTCTTTGGAAAAGTTTCGTCTTTCTTTTTTAAGTAAAAACGGTCAAATTGCAGCTCTATTTGATGAATTTAAGCAACTTTCTCCTGAAGAAAAAAAACAAGTGGGAAAACTCCTCAACCAGTTGAAAACATTTGCTCAAAATACATTCAACAATCACAAAGAAGGCTTAAGTTCAGAAAGCACCATGAAGCAATCTGAAGAACCAGACCTCAGTGTTCCGGCAGATTTTTCATATACAGGAGGACGTCACCCCATTTCAATTATTACAAACCGGATTACCGGAATTTTCTCAAGAATGGGGTATGTTATAGAAACAGGCCCTGAAATTGAAGATGACTGGCATAATTTCAGTGCATTAAACTTTCCACCCGAGCATCCGGCAAGGGATATGCAGGATACATTTTTCATTGATACAGATCCAGATATTGCACTTCGCACACATACTTCCTCGGTTCAGATAAGAGTTATGGAAAGCAAAAAGCCTCCTATCAGGAGTATCTTTCCTGGTCGGGTGTATCGTAATGAAGCCATAACTGCCCGTGCACATTGTTTCTTCCATCAAATTGAGGGCTTATACATTGATAAGGGTGTTACTTTTGCAGACCTGAAACAAACTCTTTTGCATTTTGCAAAAAGCCTGTTTGATGAATCAACCGAAATTCGTCTTCGTCCTTCCTATTTTCCCTTTACCGAACCTTCGGCCGAAATGGACATTTCATGCAATCTGTGTCATGGAAAAGGGTGTTCATTCTGCAAATACACTGGATGGGTTGAAATTCTGGGCTGCGGAATGGTTGACCCAAGTGTCCTTGAAAATTGCAAAATCAATCCTGACGAATATTCAGGCTTCGCTTTCGGACTAGGTATTGAAAGAATTACAAATTTAGTTTTTTCAGTGAAAGACATCAGAGTATTTTCCGAAAATGACCTTAGGTTTCTCAAACAGTTTCAATCAGCTATTTATTAATCCATGGGTACAATAAGAATCACGAAAATATTCAGGTTTGAAATGGCTCATGCACTATGGAATTATCATGGTAAATGCAAAAACATTCATGGGCATTCATATGAACTGTATGTTACACTCTCCGGCAAACCTGTTGATGAAAAAGGTCACCCTGAAGACGGGATGGTTATGGACTTCGGTAAGCTGCAGCAACTGATTAAAACGACAATCATTGATGAATTCGACCATGCTTTTGTTCTCAATGAAAACAGTCCACAGGCTCTGGAATTGCAGAACATGAAAATCCCCTTTGAGAATATTAAAAAACTCCCATTTCAACCTACAAGCGAAAATCTCATTGAATATTTTGCTGAAAATATTATTAAAATTCTGCCCACTGGTTTGAATCTGTGTAACCTGAAACTCAGTGAAACAGATTCGTCATATGTGGAATGGTCAGCATAAAAAAACCGGATATTCTCCGGCTTTTTTTTCAATAAATACCTCAATACTTATTCAACGACAGTTCCTTTAATCTGTAGAACAACTGGTGAATTTATTGCATTGGAGATAATTGTAACCTGCTTGTTAATGGGACCTACCAAAGCAGTGTTATAAGTTACCTTTATTTTATTGGACTGACCTGGCATAATTGGTTCCTTAGGCCAGTCGGGAACAGTGCATCCACAATTGGAACGTGGCTTTGAAAGCATGAGAGGCTCCTTGCCTGTATTTGTAAAAACAAAATCATAGGAACCATCACTTCCCTTTTTTATTGTTCCGTAATCATGCACGGTCTTCACAAATGTGATTACAGGTGCAGTTTCTGTTGTTGCAGTCTGAGCTTTGCAAGTCAAAGAAAAAGCCAACACAATAATCAATAAAAACCCCATTGTTTTCATGTTCTTAAATATTAAGTTATTTTATCATCTGTTTGTCGGTACAGGTGCAGAGTTTTGCTGTTGGAACGGGAGAATTTCAGAAGGCATTTTTTCAACAACTCCTGTAATCCTTAGATTAATCGGACTATTTGCTGCATTTGAAACGATTGTTACCTGTTTATTAATCAGCCCCACAATATTTGAGTTATATTTCACTTTAATTTTAGCAGAACCACCGGGAAGTATGGGATTTTTTGGCCATTCTGGAACTGTACAACCACAGGATGAACGCACATCACTAATGATCAAAGGTTCTTTTCCTGTATTGGTAAATTTAAAATCATACTCGGTTTTATCACCCTGAAAAACATTCCCAAAATCATGAACAAGTTTGTCAAAGGTGATTTCAGGAACTGAAGTTTGTGAATCCTGAGCGACTATGACTCCTGAAAAAGCTATAAATAATAGAGAAAAAAATAATGTTCTCATACAACAAAATTATTTGTTCCCCAAAATTACAAAATTTATACCAAAATCAAAACTTTTTTATGATGAATGATTTATTGTAAAGTTTATTCTGAACAGCAGGATCTCTAAAGAAATATCACAAAAAATCAGTAATTTTGTAAAGGATACAAACACGAATAATAATGAAAAAGACTGTTGTCATCGGAGCATCTACAAATCCTGAAAGATATTCATTCAAAGCCGTTGAAAGTTTGTTGAATCATGGACATCCAGTAGTTCCTGTTGGAACAAAAAAAGGTGAAATTTTCGGATTACGCGTTGAAAACGGGTTCCCTGATATTGATGATGTTGATACAGTAACTCTTTACGTAGGACCTGCCAATCAGTCAGAAATCATTCCGTATGTGCTAAAGATCAAACCCAAAAGAGTGATTTTTAATCCCGGAACAGAAAACGATGCCTTTGAAACACTGCTTGAGAATAACAATATTATTGTGGAAAGGGCATGCACCCTTGTACTTTTATCCTCAGGTATGTTTTAATTTAAGATATCATTTGTTTTCTACAAAAGGATCACTCTGAAAAAATGGATCATCCGGTCTTGGATTGGAGAATTTCGGATTTGTTAGGAAAGTTGTATCCTGAAGCAGCAGTAGGAAATTTTTCAGGTCTGTTTTTTCAGATGGCAAAAGCTGTACGCCTCCTTCATTAATTTTATGCATCAAAGGATGAACATAGGGAGACCACACAAGCCCATGGCTGTAAAAATTAATAACTTCATCAATTGTTTCAAATCTTCCATCATGCATATATGGAGCCGTTGAAAAGATATTTCTCAGGGTTGGAGCTTTGTAGGCTCCAATATCTGAAGGGTTTCCCGTGATGGCATATCTGTCACGGGGATCACTAAACAAACTGTCTTTTGCATTATTATAATACAGATTAGTGGTGAAAAGCGGGTTTCCATCACCACCATGACAATGGAAGCAGTCAGCCCCCTCTTCAGTTACAAATAACACAAAGCCGTTTAACTCTGATGTAGTCATCTGATATTCACCCCTAAGATACTGGTCAAATTTGTTGTCAGATGATATTAAGGTTCGAACGAACTGGGCAATGGCAAAACTAATCCTTTCATATGTTACTTCAGGTGTTCCGAATGCAGCAGCAAACATCTGCTGATACATGGGAATTGAAGCTATTAGATCAACAGTTCTGTCAATATTTCCGTTCATTTCATGGGGTGCCACAATTCCCATCCAGACCAGCGATTCAAGATTCCGTCTGTGATATCTTGGGTCATTGTTGTAGAGGAAAGTATTCGTTTCATGTATCATTCCATTCCACAAATAACCATTTGAATTGAACACAAGATTGACAAGAGGCATTGTATAGTGGGGAGTGTATATTCCCGTCAGACCAAAAGGATGACCCCCCGGAAAACGGGCATTATCTATTCCTGTGGAAAACCCTCTTGACTGAATATGGCATGAAGCACATGACATGAGACTATCGGGATGCGTTCGTCCGCTTAACCTGCCGTCATAAAACAAATGTCTGCCAAGCCAGACACCTTCAACAGTGATAGGATTTTCATCAGGGATATTCAACTGTTCAGGGAATCCCTCAGGTATTTCAAGCAAATATGGTGTGGCTGAAGGGATAGGAGTAATTATCGGAACATCTGGTTTACATGAATGCAAATGTATCAAGGCAGCAATTGCAATAAAAAAACAAATTCTTTTCATAATCACTGAATTTTTATACTTTTAATACGAAAGGCATCAGCCCCGTTTTCACATGCCATGTGCATTGCCTCCTGATTCTGCATTATAAACCCTCCCCATTCTTCAAGATCAAAATCATTGGGATTTTGAAACCACTCTCTTACATCCATAACAATTTCAATAACTGTGGTTTTATTCTCTTCAACACTAAAGGATGATGAAGGCAATTGAACTGTAAAGTAATTCTGAACAAAACCCGTAATTGAATCTACACTTACAACACCACTTGCATAAATCTGTCCAACACCCAAATGAAAATCGAATGGTGTGATTTGGTTTTCAGGCAACTCTCTCCATTTACCATTGAGCTTCAAATAATGATATCCTCCATTTTCACCACCCAAAAAAATAGGCCAGAACATGTCTCTTTCCGGAGGATTAACATACATATATGGAATATTTTTAGGTCCTGGTATTCCGAATATGAAACTAAGTTGCTGATAATTCCCGACGGGGATTCTGTCATACACCTGCCATGTCAGTGTTGAAGGAATATCCTTGTCAATATAATATATATCCACCCAGTCATCAATCATATGAGTTCCAAATGAAGAAGCCAGAGTTACGTCAGAAATGAAATATTGTATTTCATTGATCATCATCTCATTACCTGCAGAATTGGTGTATATAAGAGTATCATATAAAAGGGGTTCATCTCCCCAATAATGTAAAAACTCAAACTGAATCTTTCCGTATCTTGTGTCATCTACAGGATCTGGCTCTTTGCATGAATTGACGATCAAAAGACAACTCATTATTAAAACTGAAATTGGACGTATTGAAAAATTCATAATCGATTTAGATTAAATTTATTCAAAAGGGATAATTCCTGAAGTTACTACAGGCTTAAACCTGTCATTGGTCCTTGCCTTTTCCTTATATATTTTTCCATTGACCAAAATCTGAACCCTGGAATATGAATCAATTGTAGTATCTAACATTGAAACATAAACAATTTCTCCTGGTTCTGAATAAAATTCTTTTTTCCAGGGGGTTGCCAATGTATAAGAACCACTAATAACTTCCTTGTATAAAGTATCTGAGTTATGTTTATAATATACAGTAAAACCATCTTCAAAGTTCAGAATACGATACGTAATTTTCACTTTATATGCCTGTTTTTCACAAGCAAAAAACATTATTGCACATACAATGATGATTATTAAAGAGTAAAATCTATTTTTCATAAAAAAAACCATTTTAAAGATGAAGACTGAGATTCACAAAAAAACGTCTGCCTGGTTCAAAAATTTTATTAGAAGATCCGATCATCCTACGGTTCAGATGTTCATAATAATATTCATCGAACAGGTTATAAACTCCTGCAGAAACATTTAATTTTTCACTCAACTGAAATGAAGAAGTAATATGAAAGAGAATGGTTCCTGGTGTTGTCATTTCGTAAGAAGCGACCGACACTCTGTTTTGCGGAGCAATAATCCTAGAAGCAAAAGAAAACATCACTCTCCTGTCCCATAAATTCAGACTTAATTGAGCATTTCCTTCAAAGGGTGGTATTTCAGAGAGAGGATCATTAAGTAGCACAGTGTCGCCAATAACCTGCTGACTAACAGGGAGCTCAGGATTAATAATTGCCTGAACAGCTTCACCCACAGTCCCGGCTGTCCATGCCCCGCTAGCAGAAAAAACAAGCATCCTGTGAACAGGGGTTGAATATGCAACTTCAAAACCAGTGAATGTTGCATATTCTGCATTGACAAACTTTTTAACTCCAAGAACACCCGAAGATAGTGGCTTTTGTTCAGATGGAGGAATCCTCTGACCGTATATATAATTCTGAACAAAAGAATAAAATACCGTCATTTCTGCAGTTCCGATATTGTTGTTTGAATAGCCAATGGTGAAATCAGCTTCATTGTTTGTTTCCGGTAATAAAGCAGGATTTCCAACATAATCGAAATTATCATAGCCCACAGGCAATAAAATGATAAATCTTTCAAGCATATCAGGACTTCTGACACCCCTGCCCGCGGCTAATGAAATCTTCAGGTTCTCAGAAACATGAAAAGCATATCCTGCGGCAGCACTAATATTCAGAAATTGAGACCGGATAGAATCCGTCCCATACGTATAAATTGTGCCAGCAGCAGGTGTTTCAACAGTAATGGTGTCGGAGTCAGCCATATTAAGATCTAGGCGTGCAGATGCAAAGAATTCATTTCTGCCCTGTTTCATATTCCATTCTCCATATAGTCCGGCATTATCTATGAACGCATTATTCCACAATTGGTCCACAGCTCTGGGAATGGTTCCGGAAGCGGTGGGTGCTTGCATAATCATTGTTTTAACTCTCTGCCCGTCCTTATGAATACGCTGCATATCAATACCTGCAATAAGTTCAGAGTTTTCTGAGATTTGCCAGTTACTTCTGAATTTTGCCCCCATTGTTTGAGCATAAACAGTTGAAACTGCTGCTACAGTATCAGAAATTGGTCGTTCAAAATTATCCATAATATGTTCCACCGATGCATAATACATTGACAGAGAAATACTTTTATTAGCATCAAGCGGAAGAACTCCCAGATAATCTGCATGGGCAAACCATGTATTATCTGATCTTTCATCCATGGGCAAGGCATGAAAAAGAACATTTCTTCCCTGAAGATTGTTATAAGTAAGTTTTAGCATGCTTTTATCACTGATTTTGTGAAGTGATTTAATCCCAAAATTATATTTGAGTACCTGCATTTGGACAACATCCCCATTTCCGTCATGAAAATTTCCGTAGTCAGTCCGTCCTCCAAAAACCATCAAAGAATTTTTGTTGTTACCGGTATTCAGTCTTACATGCTCTCGCATTCCAAGCCAGGGAGTTACCTCTGCAAATGCATTCAGACTAAAATCAGGCTTTTCGGTGCTGAACAGAATAGGATTATGGGAAACAAGCCTGATGACACCACCAAAATTGGGTCCGTACTTTAATGCGTAGGGTCCCTTGATCACTTCAATTCTTTCGATATCATGTGCATCCACACGGCTAATAGTAGGATCCATTCTGTTGGGACAACCACCTTCAATATAAAACAAGCCGTCAATATAAACACCTAGTTGCGAATATTTGAACCCACGAACGACAGGATCAAGAACAGCACCTCCTTTTCGAACACCACCGACATTCGGGATTGTTCTTAAGACTTGTCCAAGCTCCCCTGTCCCTAATAGCCGTAACTGAGCGGCTGTTACCGACTGAACATTTATAACTCCATCATCAATTTTGTTGCCTACTATTTCAACGCCACTGAGAAATAATGGTTGCCTGCTCATTGTAATTTCCAATTCCTGAACTCCTTCAGAACCAAGCTGAACAGGAATTTCCATAGTTTTATATCCCAGATAATACACCTTAAGAATGTAGGAACCAGATTCCGCTTTTAAAGAAAATTCTCCATTTAAATCGGTAACTGTACTTCGGTTCAGGGGAGAAATAACAACTGAAGCGTAGGGTAACACCTGACTGTTTTCTCCATCAATCACTTTTCCTGATATTTTATAGGTCTGGGAATAGCCAAATAAGGATACCAGTGCAACAAGAGTTAATAACAATAACCGTTTCTTCATAGAACCTAAATTAAAGTGTGTTCTAAAAATTAATTTTTCTTGGTTTGTGATTTACAAAAATCGCAGAAACCTTTAACGATTTTTAAAAATCAAGACAAATTTACATGAAAATTTGAATTTACACATAAACGAATAAAAAAAAGTAGCAAGTAGTTAGATGAGAGTAGAGAGAAACTGCAGTTTCTCACCATTTGCACTCTCTCCACTTTACTTTTTTTTAGAGGAAATATACAATACTTTTTGACACTATATTATCCAACTAAAATCAATTTTTGGCTATTTGTGCCTGTAAGTTATTGGTAATCAAACACAATTATTTCAATTCAAAAAGCGACCCCCCTCTAAAAATTCATTGTCATCTGTAGCTGATTTGGTGGAGGCTTATGATTTTTCATATAAATCCTATAATGGTCTAAAAAATTAGGACAGTAATATAAGTTTAAAAAATAACGTAAAACTGTCCATTATGAAATGAATTTGAAAGACCTCACCAAACAATTGACTATCAAATACATAGTAATTTGTATCATGAAGCTGCATAGAATTATTAACAAAAAAAATGAGTTATGAGTCTCCCCCCTGCTCTCCAGGTTTACAAAAACAAACTATCTTTATGAAAAAATTGTCCTAATTGAAAGACCATCTCACTAATTTCCGTCGCTTTTTTTCTTTACGGCTTGGTTTTCTGCCCTGGTATTCCATGACCCAATCATAGATACTCCTGCTTGGAACTCCGTATTTAGCTTCTAACGCCCTATAAGTAATTGTTCCGGTTAGATACTCGGCTACGATTGCCTCTTTGTTGATGTTTTCTTTTTTCTTGTCCATTTTCATTTTTGTGCGGTGTTAAATTTACACTATTTGTGTAAACCTATTTCAGGACAAGACATATTTTGTTATAAAAATGTCGTTTATTTCAACCAAAACTCTGTCGTCTGGCGATTTGTTTATAGCTGTCTCCCTAAATTTCTTGTAAAGCTCTATGATTTTATTTTCGGTTTTTTTATCGAGCAATGTCAAATCAAGCATCATTGCTTTGTTAAGGTCATTAGGCTCAAATTTTTGAAGTCCGTTACCATATTCCCTGCGGTTGTCTTCAAATATCTCTCTTGCAACGTCTGTCAAAAGATATGCAAACAAAACATCAACATTAACACTGTCGAACAAGCTATCTTGAACTGGATAAACGCAATGAAAAGTTGTCAGATTGGAAATGTTTGCTTCATTTCTAATGAATTTCAGTCCGCTTCTATTGAAAACAGAAACCCAAATTGGTGAAGGCGGACGATTTTCTAAAGAATACCACGGAGTTCTACAAGCTGTTAGATATTTTTTATCAATTCCTGATGTCACTCCAAGTTCAATGTATTTTAAAACATTTTCATCTTTAGAGCTGATTGCGTTTAATAAGAATGTTTGTTTGTCGCTATTAACTAATGAATGGAAATTGTCTTTCGTGAAAAAATTGTCTTTAACGTCAACAGCTTTGCAGATACAGGGAAGTAAATATTTTTCATTAATCCCATATTGGGTTGCTTTAGATTTAGAAAATGTGAAATATTCATTTGCACCGGTGGCAATTCCACGTACAACTTTGGCTACACTTGAAAATGGAATTAAGTTTTTATATCTAATTCCGTTTTGCTGTTGGTAATATTTACGCCACTTAATTTCTGGTTCAAGGTCGCTAATGTTAATAGCTGATTCATCACCATTATTAAGCGGATACTGTGAAATGTAACTTCTAATCTGTTCTAAATCATCTATCTTTTTAATGGTTGTAAACTTTACTTTCTGATTATGCTTGTCATTTGAACATAACAGAATACACGCAGTTGTCAAAGCATCGTCAAAAACATTTTCTTCAAAATCGAAAACGACTATATGCCTTAAAACCTTTTTTTTAATTAGTGCCGATTTTACAAGTTTACCATAATCTGAATTTAAAAACTCCGATGGTATGATATAGGCAAGTCTGCTGTTTGATTTTAACTGATAGATGGACTTTAAAAGGAATAGTGTGTAAAGATTTGTAAAACCATTGAGTTTGATTTTTAACCGATTTTCGATTTCATTTAAAATTGTTTTGTTGTCATAATCGTGAAACTTAAAATAGGGTGGATTGCAAATTATACCATCGTATTTGTTGTCCCAATCATTGAACATATAGTCTCCCAAGTGTAAATCTAAATTTGGAGTATCGCTGAAAATCTCTTTTGCTTCAGAAAGAATTGTTTCATCAATATCAAAACCTTTTATTGATAAATCTGATTTT
>CAYRXH010000074.1:0-12259 GCA_964428185.1 uncultured Bacteroidales bacterium | reverse complement strand
TGAAAATTTAATCTTTATCTCCTCTGTAAAAGTTGCATTTATTTGTTGAATTTATAAAAAATTTTTTCAAAACATAATATTTTGAATGTGAGAGATATATATTTTCCGGAATTGTCATTTTTCAAAAGTAAGCCCAGCTTTAAAAAGAATCTCAAAAACACACAATATCTTTAGGGCTTTTCAAACTTTTAATGTTTTTTGTCGGACAGTAGTGATTTAAAAATAAATGCAGAACTGCAAAAATCGTTACCTCAAAAGAAGACATCGTAAAAATTAAAGATGCATAACAAGAATTTTTACAGCTATAGCAATTAAAATGAGCCCCCCCACAATTTCAGGGGGTTTTCCAAATTTTCCTGCAGATTTTTTTCCCACAAGCAAGCCAATCATTGATGCCAGGAACGTAATTACAGCAATGAGCAAAATGGTCCAGATGAAATCAGAACTTACAAAAGCAAAGCTAAATCCTACGGCCAATGCATCAATACTTGTGGCAAGGGCTAATGTGATCATGGTTTTCACTTTCAGCGGATTTATTTTCTTTTCCACATCATCTGAAAATGCTCCGTATATCATTTTTGCCGCAACCAGCACCAGTAAGGCTGCAGCAATCCAATGATCAAAATGTTCAATATAAGCATGAATCCCTTTCCCTGCAAACCATCCCAGAATAGGCATCAAACCCTGAAAAAGAGCCATAACAACTGAAAACAGGCAAGCCTGTTGAAAAGAAATTTTTCGGCAGACAATTCCACTGCTTACTGATACTGCAAATGTATCAAAAGACAAACCCAGGGCTAGAAGAATTGACCAGAATATTGACATGTACTATCCACAGTATTTTATCAGGCTCCGTGACAGTTTTTATATTTCTTGCCGCTACCACAGGGACAAGGTTCATTCCGGCCAACCTTTTTTTCAACTCTGACCTGAGTTTGAACAGGCTTTCTTGCTGAAGGATCATGATATGCCTGTTGCTGTCCGGGGATATTTGTATCGCGACCTGTTTTAAGGTTTGAAAGGTTGGTTTTTTGTGTCTGTTCCGCTTCTTTCACATTATGCTCTTCTCCAACCGGAATTCTTCCCTGATTCAAAAAAGTAACAATCTCTCTGTTAATTCTATCTGACAATCCTTTAAATAAATTAAATGACTCAAGTTTATATATTAACAAAGGATCTTTCTGTTCATAGGTGGCATGCTGAACAGATTGTTTCAATTCATCCATCTCCCTGAGATGCTCCTTCCAGTTTTCATCAATGATTGCCAGCACAACACTTTTTTCTATTGAAACTCCTACTTCTTTCCCCTGTGACTCATATGCTTTTTTCAGCGGAACCACAATGTTCATAGTCTTTTTTCCATCGGAAAAAGGAATGGCAATATTGTCATATTTGCGACCGGCATTTTCAAACACATCTTTAATCACAGGATAAACTTTCTGAGCAAGTATTTCATTATTCTGTCGGTAATTGAAATAAGCCTGTTCATATAAGTCATTTGATAATCTTTCAGGATCAGAGGAGAAAAAGTCATTTTCTGAAATTTTCGGATCAATTCCAAACATTCTGATCATGGTTCCCCTGAAATTTTCAAAGTCCCTTCCTTCATGATTCTCTTCCACAACACCATACACAACATCTACAAACATATTATTCACATCAATGGCAAGCCGGTCACCATACAGAGCATTTCTTCTCTTACTGTAAATAGCTTCCCGCTGAACGTTCATCACATCATCATATTCGAGCAAACGCTTTCTAATTCCAAAGTTGTTTTCTTCCACTTTTTTCTGAGCGCGTTCAATAGATTTGGTAATCATTGAATGCTGTATCACCTCTCCTTCCTTCAAGCCCAGCCTGTCCATAATTTTTGCAATCCTTTCAGACCCAAAAATTCTCATCAGATCATCCTCCAGTGAAACAAAAAACTGACTGCTGCCAGGATCTCCCTGACGTCCGGAACGTCCACGCAACTGACGGTCAACACGACGTGATTCGTGACGTTCAGTACCAATAATTGCAAGACCACCTGCTTCTTTTACTCCAGGTCCCAGTTTTATGTCAGTTCCACGACCCGCCATATTTGTCGCAATAGTAACTGCTCCTGCAAAACCTGCCTGCAACACCACCTCTGCTTCCTTCTGATGCAGTTTGGCATTTAACACATTATGTTTGATCTTTTTCAGCGTTAACATTCTGCTAAGCAATTCAGAAATTTCAACACTTGTTGTCCCCACAAGAACGGGTCGCTTTTTTTCCACAAGATGAACAATCTCTTCAATCACAGCATTGTATTTTTCCCGTTTTGTTTTAAAAACCAGATCTTCATGGTCCTTTCTGATCACAGGACGATTGGTGGGAATAACAACCACATCCAGCTTATAGATATCCCAAAATTCTCCGGCTTCAGTTTCGGCAGTTCCTGTCATACCAGCCAGTTTTTTATACATTCTGAAGTAATTCTGTAACGTAATCGTGGCATAGGTTTGAGTAGCTGCTTCAATTTTAACATTTTCCTTTGCTTCAATGGCCTGGTGCAACCCATCTGAATATCGCCTGCCTTCCAGAATACGTCCGGTCTGTTCATCAACAATTTTGATCTTATTTTCCATGACCACATATTCAACATCTTTCTCAAACAGAGTATAGGCTTTCAGAAGCTGATTCATTGAGTGTACACGTTCGGACTTCACTGAAAAATCACGCATCAGATTGTTTTTGCGTTCTTTTTTCTCCAGATCACTTGTGGCAGTCTTGTCAATTTCTACAATTTCAGAACCAATATCTGGAAGAATGAAAAATGTGGGATCACCTGTGTCTTTTGTAAGCAGATCAATCCCCTTCTCTGTCAGTTCAATTGAATTATTTCTTTCTTCAATAACAAAAAACAGTTCATCATCAATCACGTGCATGTGTTTCATCTGTTCCTGCATGTAAAAATTCTCTGTTTTCAGAAGAAGTGATTTCACTCCAGGTTCACTGAGAAACTTGATCAATGCTTTGGTTTTTGGCATCCCTCTGTGACAACGAAGAATTAGTTTCCCTGCCTCTTTTTCATTTTCAGGAGTTCCCGACTCATACAGTTGCCTTGCCTGCGCCAGTTGTTGCGTGACAAGTCTTCTCTGTTCATTAACCAACTTCTGCACAAATGGTTTCAGTTGATCAAATTCCTGCTTGTCTCCTTTGGGAGTGGGACCACTGATAATGAGAGGAGTTCTCGCGTCATCAATAAGAACAGAGTCAACTTCATCCACAATCACATAATTATGGGGTCTTTGAACCAGTTCACTTTTTGAACGTGACATATTATCTCTCAGATAATCAAACCCAAATTCATTATTGGTGCCAAATGTGATATCTGCCAAATACGCATTGATTCTTTCTGCTGAATGAGGCTGGTGTTTGTCAATGCAATCAACTGTCAGACCATGAAACTGATATAAAACACCCATCCATTCAGAGTCACGCTTGGCAAGATAGTCGTTCACGGTAACAATATGTACTCCTTTTCCTGGAAGAGCATTAAGAAATACCGGCAAGGTTGCAACAAGAGTTTTTCCCTCACCTGTTGCCATTTCTGCAATTTTCCCTTGATGCAGAACTGTCCCTCCAATAAGCTGTACATCATAATGAATCATATCCCATTTGATAGTATTCCCTCCTGCTACCCAACTGTTTTTGTAAATGGCTTTATCTCCTTCTATTCTGACAAAATCCTTCACTGCAGCCAGATTTTTATCCATATCTGTTGCTGTAACAACTATCTCTTCGTTTTGAGTAAATCTCCGGGCTGTGTCTTTCACAACAGCAAATACCTCAGGCAATATTTCATCAAGTATTTTCTGCGTTTTTGAATATGACTGTTTATTCAGATCATCAATTTTTCTATAAACCTCCTCCTTCTCATTGATATCCATTTCATATTCTGTATCAATACGCTGACGCAACTGTTCAATCTGAACTTCTTCTTCCTTGATTGCTTCGAATATTTTTTTTCTGAACTCAATTGTTTTCTCCCTGAGTTGATCATTTGATAATTTTGAAATAACAGCAGTATGTGCATTTACTCTTTCAACGACAGGACTCAGTACTTTCAAATCCCTGTCTGCCTTGCTGCCAAAAATTTTATTTAAAAAACCCATAGTCTTCTGTCTCTTATCTGATTGAACTTACAAAAATACAGTGAATTTATGAAACCTGAGTGAATTAGCAACCTTATATTCCAAAAAAACAATGAAGCCCTGTTTCTTGCATTTAGGGTTTCATTGTATTGACCATATTAATTTGTTTTCCCTGTAACTATATCAAATGTGTCCATGGCAATAACCAATTCTTCATTGGTTACAACAACAACAACCTTTACTTTGGATTCGGGTTTTGAAATAATCTCATCTTTACCTCTGAGTTTGTAATTGATTTCCTTATTAAATTCAATACCCAAAAATTCCAGTCCTTCACTACTCCATTCCCTGATCAGATAATCATTTTCTCCTATGCCTCCCGTAAAAACAAGCACATCAACACCACCCATTGCAGCAGCGTATGCTCCGATATATTTCTTCACTCTGTAAGCATACATCTTTAATGAAAGATTTGCTCTTAAATTACCTTTCTCAGCAGCATCATGCAGATCCCTCATGTCTGATGAAACCCCTGAAATACCATAGACACCACAGTTTTTATTGATATAGTTATTTGCTTTATTAATATCCATGCTTTCTTTTTCCATGAGATACAGCAATACGACCGGATCAATATCTCCGCATCTGGTTCCCATTATTAATCCCTCAACGGGAGTAAGTCCCATTGATGTATCAACAGATTTTCCGTTTTTTACCGCTGCTATTGAAGCTCCGTTCCCCAGATGACATGAGATAATCTTTGTATTCATATAATCCATTCCAAGTTGATCACATGCTTTTTTTGATACATAACTGTGACTTGTTCCATGAAAGCCATATCTGCGAATCCGGTATTTTTCATACATATCATAGGAAACCCCATACATAAAAGCATACTCTGGCATAGTTGCATGAAAGGATGTGTCAAACACTCCGCATTGTTCAACTTCAGGTAACATCTTCTGAATTGTGTATATCCCTTTCAGATTGGCAGGGTTATGCAAAGGTGCCAGGTCAACACACTCTTCTATCATATCTATCACGTCTTGAGTAATTCGGACACTCCCGCTGAACTTCTCTCCTCCATGAACAACCCGGTGACCAACAGCGTTGATTTCATATTTCTCTTTTATAACTCCGTGAACAGGATGCAACAAGGCATCGATAATCAGATTAATCCCTATGGTATGATCCGGAACATCCTGAACTAGTTTAAAAACATCTTTCCCAATAGGCTGATGCTTCAGCTCGCTGTCATTAATTCCTATGCGCTCAAGAAGTCCTTTAGCCAAAACCTCCGGTTCAGCAGTCATATCAATCAGTTGATATTTGATGGATGAACTGCCGCAATTCAGTACTAAAATTTTCATTGTTATTTTAATTTTAATTTTTAGTGAAAAAAAATGATGTGTTGTTTTCGCTGCCAAAAATATGCTTTTTTAAATTTATTTATTAAACAATTTTTTAACATTTTGATTTCACTAAAACCAACCATTGGCCATAATCTTTTTCAGATAACATTTTTTGTTCATCAGTATATTTTTTTATGCTTTCTGTCATTTGTAATCAATTTTTTATGTAGGTTTGTCAAAAAAAAGTATGGCTTTTCAACCTGGAAATCAATCCCGGGATGGTTTCACCGGGAAGTTTGGAATTATTGCTGCTGCTGCCGGCTCTGCTGTTGGATTGGGCAATATCTGGCGTTTTCCCTATATAACGGGAGAAAATGGCGGAGGTGCATTTTTGCTTGTCTATCTTTTTTTTGTTTTTGGAATCGGGATTCCTGTGATGTTGTCTGAATTTGTAATTGGAAGGCGTTCGCAAAGCAATGCTTTGGGTTCTTTCAGAAAACTTTCCCCCGGTTCACCATGGTGGCTGATTGGACTTATGGGAATTATTGCTGCTTTTGTTATTCTTTCATTTTACAGTACAGTTGCTGGATGGACCTTGGAATATATTGTACAGGCACTCCAGAATGGTTTTTCGAGAAAATCCATAGAACAGCTCAATCAGGACTTTGCCATGTTTACTTCTGAAAGTTTCAAGCCTTTAATGTGGCAGATTGTATTTATGATTATCACTGCCGGAGTTGTTTTTGCTGGTGTTCAGAAAGGAATTGAAAAATACACAAAGATTCTGATGCCCTTATTACTTGTACTGATAATTTTTGTGTGTATCCGAAGTCTTACTCTTCCCGGGTCTGAAGCAGGTCTGAGATTTTTATTTGACCCCCACTTCGAAAAACTCTCTCTCCGGTCAATTTTAATGGCTCTCGGACAGGCTGCCTTTTCCCTAAGCATAGGAATGGGTGCTCTAATTACATATGGCTCCTATATCCGAAAAGATACACCATTATTCAGCACATCTGTCTGGGTTGCCTCTTCAGATACCCTTATTGCTGTGCTTAGCGGAGTCATGGTATTTCCGGCTTTGTTTGCCCTTGGAGAAAGCCCAGTAGGAGGTCCCGGTCTTGTGTTTGTTACTCTTCCCAAAATCTTTCAGTCAATGCCAGGTGGTTATGCTTTTGGCATTGTTTTTTTCTTTCTCCTGGCAATTGCAGCACTCACAAGCACTATTTCTGTTCTTGAAGTTGTTGTTGCTTATTTGAAAGAAGAGAAAAACATGAGTCGTGGCAAAGCCACCCTGATAGGCAGTGTTTCAATCACTGCACTGGGGGTATTGTGCACTTTATCATTCGGACCATTAAAGGATATGACTATCTTCGGAATGACTTTTTTTGATGTGATGAATTATATTTCGGCCAATATTTTTCTCACTTTCGGAGCGTTGTTTATTGTGATTTATACAGGATGGAAACTGGGAAAAGCAGCATTTGTTGCAGAGCTTAGAGAAGGATCAAATATCCATCCGGTCATGACAGAAATTCTTATTTTTATCATTCGATTTATTGCTCCTCTTGCAATTGGAGCAGTAGCCATCGGCGCTTTTTTTATTACTGGATTAACCTGATATGCTTATGACAGATTTTTTAAATACAGTTATCAAGGCATATAACGAATATGTAGGAGGATATGCCATCCTTGCCATGCTGATTCCTGTGGGATTATATTTCACAATCAGAATGAAATTCCTGCAGATTACCCGATTCGGACATGCAATTGGAATTGTTTCCGGCAAATATTCAACAAAAAAAACAAAAGGCGATGTCTCTTCATTTAAAGCATTAACAACAGCACTCTCTGCCACTGTAGGCACCGGCAATATTGTTGGTGTGGCTCTTGCCATTCACTGGGGAGGGCCGGGTGCAATTTTCTGGTTATGGGTAGTCGGTTTTCTCGGAATGATGCTGAAAATGGTTGAGTGTACTCTTGCTCAGAAATATCGGAAAATAAATGAAGATGGCAGTGTGTCGGGAGGTCCTATGTATTATATGGAATACGGGCTTAAAAAACAGCTCGGGAAACATGCCAAAACTTTGGCTTTGATTTTTGCCTTTGCTGCCATGCTTTGCTCTTTCGGCACCGGAAACATGGCCCAGGCAAATTCAATGGCTGATGCCCTGAACTCAAGTTATGGAGTGCCGGTGTGGATGTCAGCAATCATCATTACTTCCCTTGTTCTGTTGATTATCGTCGGAGGCTTGAAACGAATTGCTGAGGTCACCTCAAAATTGGTTCCTGTGATGGCATTGTCATATTTTGTCGCTGCAATCATTGTCCTTGTGGTGTTTTATAAGGCTATTCCCGGAGCTTTTGCCCTGATCATCAGTGACGCTTTTACAGGTACTGCTGCCACAGGAGGATTTTTAGGTTCCACATTCATTATGACATTACTCTGGGGGGTAAAACGCGGACTTTTTTCAAATGAAGCGGGGCAGGGTTCTGCTCCCATTGCTCATGCTGCAGCCAAAACTGAACATCCATTTCAGGAAGGACTGGTCTCTTCGCTTGAACCTCTTGTTGACACCATTATAATTTGTTCTCTCACAGCTCTTGTCATTGTTGTTACGGGAGTGTGGACATACAATGATACTGCAGGTGTCAGCATGACAATTGCCGGATTTGAAGCAGGTCTTGGCAAAGTTGGAATTGGCATCATTGCAAAACATGTGGTGAGTATTGGCCTTCTTCTGTTTGCTTTTTCCACAGTCATCTCCTGGTCATATTATGGGAATAGGGCAGTTCAATATGTATGGGGTGACAAAGCAATTATACCCTATAACATTGTGTATGCTTTTTTTGTCTTTCTGGGATGCATCTGGGGACTGGAACTTGTCTGGAATTTTGTGGATATGGTCATAACTTTTATGACTCTTCCAAACCTGTTTGCTCTGATACTCCTTTTTCCCGTTTTCAGAAAAGAAGTAAATACCTATTTTGACTTGAAAAGAAACAATATGTTATAATTGGGACTGTTCTCTTGCACAGATTCTGTTCAATAGTTTAAGTTCTTCGCAAGAGAAGTTGAGCATGTCTTCCTGAGTCATTCGCCATTCCCAGTTTCCCTTTTCTGTACCGGGAATATTCATTCTTGATGATGAATCTTTTCGAAGCAGATCCTGGGCTGATACAATTACTGTATTGGCTACAGAGGTCCAGGCAAGTCTCAGAATTGAACCAACAAGATCTCCCTGTTCATATCCCGAATAACTCCTTAACATATCTTTTTCTGACTCTGTTGCTTCTTCCTCAAACCAGCCAATCAGTGAATTATTGTCATGAGTACCAGGATAAACCACACAATTTTTTTCATAAAAATGCGGAAGAAAGTTATTTTCCTGCGGGTTGGAAAAGGCAAACTGCAGAACTTTCATGCCGGGAAAGCCATATCTTTCTCTCAGAGCCACAGCTTCATCACTGATGATACCAAGATCCTCTGCAATGACAGGAATAACAGAATGTTCATTCATATAAAGCTCAAACAACTTCTTCCCAGGAGCTGTAATCCATTTGCCATGCTCAGCAGTTTTACTGTCAGCAGGCACTGCCCAAAATTCGGAAAACCCCCTGAAATGATCTATTCTGACAGCATCAAACATCTTGAAAGCAAAATCGAGTCTGCTTCTCCACCAGTTAAACCCATCCTTTTCATGACTAGCCCACTTATATACAGGATTACCCCATAACTGACCGGTTTCACTGTAATAATCCGGGGGAACCCCTGCCTTATGTAGGGGCTGCAAATGTTCATTGACATCAAATAGTTCAGGGTTTGTCCATACCTCTACACTATCTGCAGACACATATATTGGCAAATCTCCAATAATTTTTATCCCAAGATTATTACAATATTTTTTCAACTGAAACCACTGCCTGAAAAATATAAACTGCTTGAACCTTTCATAATCAATACTATTTTCCAACTCAATTTTTTTGTCATTCAGGCTTTTTTTATTTCTTTTTCTGAGCAATTCCGGCCAATTCTGAACAGCCTCATTCCCCAACTGTTTTTTTATTGCAACAAACAGGCAATAATCATCAAGCCAATACTTTTGTAGCTGACTAAAATTTTCATATTCTTTCCTTAATATTCCGGTCTCTTCAAATTTTTCAAATGCATAACTTAAAACCAACTCTGATGATTCATCTGCAGATGAGTAATCAATTTTTCCCTTATCTGAAACCACTTCATAAGCATAATGAAGGGTCTTGTCATCCACCAAACCGTCTTTCTGCAGCAAGTCCCAACTAATGAGCAGCGGATTTCCTGCCAGGGATGAAAAAGATTGATAAGGAGAATTCTCAACACAGGGTGGTGTCAATGGCAGCATCTGCCAGTAAGTACAATTTGCTCTTTTCAACAGTTCAGCAAAGGTATACGCTTCCGATCCAATTGTTCCGCAATGCTGCTTGCCGGGAAGCGACAGTGGATGAAGCAAGACTCCTGATCCTCTGTTACAAAAAAATACTGCTTGCTTGTTTTTCGTCATAATAGTTTATTTTCTTTCACCTGTTCTCTTACTCTCAGCATCATCAAAGATGCAATCAGTATCAATATTCCTGCTGTAAGAATTGACCACAAAGGATCGCCGTGAAATAGATACTTCATTGCCAAACCCAATAAGGCAGCAGTGACAATTTTAAGTATTGAAATAAAAAAACTGAATATTCCCGTATAAAATCCCATTTTGCCAGCAGGAAGTGAAGATGATAATAACGCATAGGGCATACTGAGCAATGATGCCCAGGCAACACCAAACGCAATCATTCCGGGTAAGATATGCCATGGTTCTGTTGCAAATACAACAGAAACCAATCCAACAGCACAAAAAAACAGGCAGATGACATGTGTTATTCCTCTGCCCAGTTTATCCGCAATCATCGGAATGAGAAATGAAAATAATGCTCCGAAACCAATATACCCTGCAAAACACACTCCAACCCGGTTTTCCCCTACATTAAAGAGTTCTGATGAAGGAGCAGAAGCCCCAAAAACATTTCTAGAAGTTGAAGATGTCATATATATCAACATTGTAAACAATGCAATCCATGTAAACAATACTGCCCCCAGATAAAACGAAAAACCCACAGATTCAGGAATTTTTACGTCTGATGCAGTATTGGAGACTCCCCAGCTTGTCAATATCCACAGCATAACTAACGCGAGAACAGAACCAACACCAATGATAAAGCTTTGCAAGGCAAATTCCTTGTTACGCTGACTTTCAGAAATCATATCCCCAACAACTGCCCTGAAAGATTCCATAGTCATGTTGATAGCTGCATCCATCATCCAAAGCGCACCGGCTGCAATCCACAAGGCAGATGCGTTGGGCATAATCAGCAGGACTGAAGATGCTAGCAGTGCTCCAAGTAAAAAATAAGGTTTCCGGCGACCAATCCTGTTCCAGGCTCGGTCACTGTGCATTCCGACAAGCGGTTGTATGATCAGCCCTGTGAGCGGGGCAGCCAGCCATAAAAGAGGGATAAGCCTGATTTTGGCTACAAATGTTTCAAAAATTCTGCTCACATTCGCATTTTGTAGTCCAAACCCATACTGAATTCCAAAAAAACCAATGCTCATATTGAGCATTTGCAACAGGGTCATTCTGGGTTTTGATTTCATCTCCGAAAATTTGTTCAAAAATACATAATTCCAGTATCAGCAACAAGCAATCCTTAACACCGTCTTGTTTAAAACTTCAATAACATGAAGGTTTATCGGGATATTTTCATTTGTAATTTTGAATACTTCACAAATGCTTTATGAAAAACAAAATTCTTCAATTTATACTGACAATTTCTATTGTTGCTGCATTGTCAACCTCTTGCACAGGTCTATTTGAATACATCCGTGAGGCTCAGCAAAGAGGAAAGGAACAGAATGAAGCAACCTATAAAGTGGTTTTTTCTGACGAAGACACGAATGAAACCAATGTTTCTGAAAAAAAATCTCGCAAAAAGAAAAATAATCAAACCGATGAAAAAAGTTCAGACTATAAGACCTTTGAAGACAAGTGGAATATCACTCTGAACGGAACAGAAGACCTTCAGTTGCTGGCTGAAATTGACAGTTGGCTGGGGACTCCATACAAATACGGAGGAACATCCAAAGAAGGAACCGATTGTAGTGGTATGGTGCTGACAATATACAAAAAACTCTACAATATTGACACAAAGCGCAGTGCTTATGACCTCTGGCAGCAGTCCTCATCAGTGAAAAGAGATCAACTGAAAGACGGAGATCTTGTTTTTTTTAAGATCAATTTCAAACAGGTATCACATGTTGGCATTTACATTGCCAACGGGTATTTTGTTCATGCCACAAGCTCAAGGGGTGTTATTATTGATCACCTTGATACCAAATATTATGCTGACAGATTTGCCAATGGTGGCAGAGTAAATAATATGCAATGAACATCAAGCAACAAGCCCATCTTGCACTTATTCTGGCCGGTCTGCTATTCGGTGCCAACTACTGGATTGCAAAAAACACAATGCCTGCCTTCACTCCATTACAAATTGTAACTTTCAGAATCAGCATCACCACCCTATTGCTTTTTTTGATTGGAATATTTATCCCAAATCTAAAACAAATTGAAAAGAGAGATTTATTGAGAATACTGGCAGCAGGCATACTGGGTGTCAGCGCTAATCAGCTTCTTTTCTTTATGGGACTGGAGCACAGTTCGCCTGTCGAAACCAGTCTGCTGCATACATTAAGTCCTCTGCTGGTAG
>CAYRXH010000073.1:0-12301 GCA_964428185.1 uncultured Bacteroidales bacterium | reverse complement strand
AAGTGAAGAGTAGCCATTGATTTATTTCTCAATATCAGAAATTCTTCTTAAATTTACAGAAAAATTCAATTGTTGTTTTATCAATGAAAAGCATTCGATGTATTTTCTTTTATGTGCTGTTTGCAATGACAGTGCAAGTGCAATCACAAACTCTTTATCCGTTCGGATTTGAAAGAGATTTTTCAATCACTGTAATTGATGCATCTGATGATACTCTTGACTTTGCCTGGTGGGGAGGACTTAATGGAGTACAGTTTTCTGAAATTGATATCAATCTTGACGGAATCACTGATCTCCTTCTTTTTGATAGACATGGAAACAAATTACTTCCCCTGATCAATGAAAATATTTCCGGCACTTTCAGCTATAGATTTGCTCCTGAATATAAGAAGATGTTCCCTGCAGATCTTCATGACTGGGTGATTACCTTTGATTTTGATCATGACGGCAAGATGGATATATTTACATATTCAGTTGGAGGAATTAGAGTTTTTAGAAATATTTCAGATACTTCTGAATTGAAATTCAGCCTCTGGTCAAATCTGATCAACTCATTGCAGTATTCTAGTTATGTCAATATTTATCTCACAGATGTTGATTATCCCATTATCACTGATATTGATGATGACGGCGATGTTGATATCCTGGCATTTTTCGGACTTGGAAGTTTTGTTGAATGGCACCGAAATATGGGGGTTGAACTGCACGGAAATCCTGATACAATGGATTTTCACAGGACACACCGTTGCTGGGGCAATTTTATGGAAAGTGAAACCAACAATGAACTCAGCCTGAATGTTGCTTGCCCTTGGCAAAAAGATCTTATTTTTCAAGGCCCATTCAATGAAAAGCAAATTATGCATATCGGTTCAACCATGCTCACTTTGGATGTTAATGGTGATGGACTGAGGGATTTACTTCTGGGTGATACTGATTATGCAAATCTTATCCTGGTTGTCAACGGTGGGACAACCGATTCAGCTCATTTTGTTTCTCAGGACATCAGTTTCCCTTCAAATTCAACGCCGGTTCATCTTTTTTCAATCCCTGTTCCGGCATTTTTAGATGTAAATAATGATTCCATCAAAGAGTTGCTTGTTTCAACATTTGATGCCTCACCAATTATCAGTGAAACCCAAAACAGTGTGTGGTATTATCAGAATAATGGACAAAATGACAGTATTGATCTTCAATTCGTTCAGGATAATTTTATTCAGGACCGGATGATTGAACTTGGGAGTGGTGCCTATCCAGTTTTTCAGGACTGGAATGCTGACGGCTTGACCGATCTTTTTGTCGCAAATTTTGGAATTCGTGATTCTTCCTGGTATGATAACGGCTTTCTCTATTCCAACTATACTTCATCTATCTGGTTGTTTGAAAATACAGGCTCCCAATCGGCTCCTGAATTCAAAATTGTTACCGAAGATTTCGCAGGAGTTTCTTCATTGGGACTTATGGGAGTTTATCCTGCTTTTGCTGATCTGGACGGCGATGGTGATACTGATATGGTCATCGGAAATCAGGATGGAACTTTGATCATGTTTGAAAATACTGCAGGTGTTGGCAATCCTATGAATATGATTATACATTCAACTAATTGGCTTAGTATTGATGTAGGATTGTTTTCCACTCCTGTGTTTTATGACCTCACAAAAGACGGACTACAGGATCTGGTTGTAGGACAACGTATGGGGTATTTATCCTACTGGGAAAATACAGGAACGCTTGCATCGCCAGTTTTTACACACCGGACTGATACTCTTGGACAGGTATATACAGCAGATCTGACACATTCTTATTATGGACACAGCATTCCTTGTTTCTACAGAAATGAAGCCAATGAAACCTTCTTATTTACTGGCTCCAACAAAGGATGGCTACTGCACTATAAAAATATTGATAATAATCTCAACGGGAGTTTTCAACTTATCGATACCCTTTTTGTATCAGACGGATTGCATAAAGAAAAAATTGTTGATGGAATGAGAGTTGCACCGGCTGTAAAGGACCTGAATAATGATTCATACCCGGAATTGATTGTTGGAAACTATGCAGGTGGACTGACTCTTTATCTAGGTGTAAAACCACCACCTGATACTGTTTCAGTGCCTGAATCGTATATTTCAGATATGTCCGTTCAGATATTTCCCAATCCATTTAATGATGAACTTAGTGTAATTCTGGATGTGGGCTGCCAAAATTTGTCAGCTACCATGTTTTCTGCGGATGGCAAAATAGTTAAATCAGAAGCTGCTTTCCAAAATAATAAATTAACTATTTCGTGCGGAGATATAGCACCTGGTTTGTATTTTCTTCAGATTGTTGCTTGTTCAAAATACGGAGAAATAGTTTCAACAGTAAAAAAACTTATAAAATACTGATACAAATTGCATTATTAAAACGCCACTCAAAATGTTGATAATTTTTTCTTAACAAATCATCATCTCAGGTCTGTCGTGTCTTTGAAATATTCTATCTTTGGATACGTTTATAAAAGTTTGTTTTTTTTTAAATTGTTCACTATGAGAGAAAAACTTGTTGCTGCCAACTGGAAAATGAACAAAACACTGGAACAGGTTGAGGAATTTCTGAGAAATTTTAATGTTTCTCAGGCTTTATCTGTCAATGGAGTCTCTGTTCTTATCTGTTCTCCTTCTTTGTATCTGCAGAAGATTACAGAGTTTTATAAGACTAAGGGAATTTTCACTGGCAGTCAGGATGTTTCAATGTTCGAGAAAGGTGCATACACCGGTGAAATTTCTGCATCAATGCTGGCTTCTGTCGGTGTCAGTCATTGTATTGTAGGACATTCAGAAAGAAGAAAGTATCATGCTGAAAACGATTCAATGATTGCAGAAAAAGTCAGAATGTTAGTATCACAGTCACTGATACCTGTATTTTGTTGCGGCGAACTGTTGGAACAAAGAGAGGGTGGAAATCATTTTAATATCGTAAGGGAGCAATTGCAACAAGGTCTATTTAATCTTAATAATGAGCAGATTCTTCATGCTGTTATTGCTTATGAGCCTGTATGGGCAATAGGCACAGGGGTTAATGCCACAGATGAACAGGCACAAGAGATGCATGAATATATAAGATCATTGGTTGAAGAGAACTATAACAAGGAAGTTGCTGATTCTGTTAAGATTTTATATGGAGGAAGCTGTAACTCTTCAAATGCAGCATCCTTATTTGCTTGCCCTGATGTTGATGGAGGTCTTGTGGGAGGAGCTTCACTGCAAGCCGATGAATTTTTAAAAATAATTGAAGCTGCCCGTGTCTGAGAAGTATCTTGAAATATTCTGGCAATATCATATCCCTGAAGAGGAAGTCGAAATACTTGTTTCACTTCTTGATCATGCTGGTTTTAACTCATTTTATGAAGATGAGAACGTCTTCAGGGCATATATTGAGAAAACTTTGTTTAATGAAGTTGAAATGCTCCGAATTCTGTCTTTCTTTAATTTTAGTTTCCCTGTCAATGATTTTGTAATCTTTGAAATGCCCGATAAGAATTGGAATGAACTGTGGGAAAAAAAATTTAATCCTGTTCAGATAGGAGGTTTTCTGACCATTAAGGCACCTTTTCATACAATCTCCAGCAGAACAGAATATGAAATCATTATTGAACCGAAAATGTCGTTTGGCACCGGCCATCATGAAACAACATCAGGTATGCTTGAGATGATGCATACTCTTGATTTTAAGGAAAGAAAAGTTATTGATATGGGCTGCGGCACAGGTATTCTTGCTGTTTTTGCAGAAATTCTTGGTGCTCGTTCAGTTGTAGCTATTGATAATGATCCTGTATGTATTGATAACAGCATTGAGATTATTAAACTTAATGATTGTCAAAACATTGTTGTAAAACTTGGAGATGCCAGTGTTCTTGAAGAAATTAAATGTGATATATTTCTTGCCAATATCAACAGAAATATTCTTCTCAATGACATAAGGAACTATCGAAGAACTTTGTCAAGCGGTGGATTGCTTATGATGAGCGGGTTTTATTCAGATGATCTTGGCATGATAGATGAAGAATGTAAAAAACATGGCTTTGAGGCAGTTTCACATATTAAAAAAAATAATTGGATTATTTGTTTATATAAAATAATGTAATAGACTATGAATCAATATTTTAAAATTTTTATACATGGCTTCATGTTTCTCTTGTATGCCACAACAGTTGCTCAAACATTTGATGGATTTTCAGGGAAAACAGATACTTATCCTGCTGAACTTGCAGTGTTTTTTCAGACTACACCCCAAAAAGAAGATAAAAAACTTGGAGAGATTTATACAATGAATTTCGCCCTTTTCTGGAACAGTGGAAAGGTGAGCGAAGAAGACAAACAAAGTATTGTGGATTTGTCAGTTCTGATGTATAAAAAGAAGATGCGACCGTTTCCACAGTTTAAAGAATATCTTGACGTTGTTCAGCTTGTTTATGAAACATCACAGACTAAACAGACTTTTGTCTCCTGGCAGAAAACACTTACGGAGCTCATCAACAGATCAACAAGCAAACCATTCAGTGATTTTCTAGGGTTCAGTGCTTCCTTTTTCAGAGATTTGACATTATATTCTTCTGCAACAACTATTTGGAAAGTGAAAGGTGGAAGTTTTGCATTTACTTATGATACTGTTGCAAAAATAATTTTTGACAGTCCTGTCTCTCTAATCTGTTATGCGAATAATGACAGCTCAGTAATTCATAGTACTACCGGCTTTTTCTATCCGACAACAAATCAGTGGATAGGGAGCGGGGGCAGAGTGAACTGGATTCGTGCAGGCTTCAAACCTGCCGATCTTTATGTTGATCTTGGGGAATATAGTCTGGATTTGAGAAAACGTGAGTATGACATTGATAATGTTGAACTGCATTACCCTGAGTTCTTTGGAGCACAGACACTCACGGGCAGACTGGAAGAAAAGGTACTTGCAAACCGTAGTGGAGAAGATGCCCTGTATCCGAAATTTGTGTCAAAAGGAGAGCGGTTTCAGTTGAAAAATCTGTTTAAAAATATTGATTATGAAGGCGGTATCACCATAAACGGAGCCCGGTTAATTGGTTCAGGCGATGAGGAAAACACAGCGGATGTTTTTATTTATCGTGAAGGAAAATTATTTATGAAATTTTCATCCCAGTCATATATAATCAGAAAGGAAGAAATTACTTCAGACCGTGCATCTGTCACCATTTATTGGGAAGGTGATTCAATCTTTCATCCAGGGATCCCTGTGACCTATAATGACAAAATAAGGCAGGTGAAAGCAGTCAGAGAGAGAGAGGGATTGTCACGTGCACCTTACTATAATACCTACCACAGGCTTGAAATGGATTTTGAAGCCATGTACTGGAATATAGATGAGCCAAAAATTCAATTTCAAATGATCATAGGCCCCGGCTCTGAGGGAAATGCTACATTTACTTCAACCAATTATTACAGTCAGTTTCAGTTTGACAAGGTGAGAGGTATTGACGAAACTCATCCATTGATCGCTCTGAGAAACTGTGCTGATCAGATGGGCAGCAGAATATTCACAGCTCTTGATTTTGCCAAATACCGAAGGATTCAGGTTGAACAGATCAGAAATCAACTGGTGATGCTTTCTATTCAGGGTTATATATACTTTGACCCTGAAACAGACAAGGTGTTCGTAAAGGAAAAAGTCTATGATTTTATTGCAGCTTCATCGAAAAAAACAGATTATGATGTTATACAGTTTAATTCTGTGATTACTGCAGAAAGTAATGCAACTCTCAGTCTGATCAATTTTGATATGAAAATGCGTGGTGTTTCCAGAATATTTCTGAGTGATTCTCAGATGGTTCAAATATTTCCCTTTGAACAGGAAATTCTCATCAAGAAAAACAGGGACTTCAATTTTGCGGGCCGTGTAAGAGTGGGGCTTTTTGATTATTTCGGAACAGATTTTTCATTTGAGTATGATAAATTTAAAATCAATATGCCCTTGATTGATTCGATGAGTTTCAGGGTGAAAAGCAGGCAAGCTGATGAATATGGTTATTACCCTTATGTAAAGGTAAAAAACTCAATTGAAGACATGAGTGGTGATTTGCTGATAGATCATCCCAGTAACAAATCGGGGACTAAACCTTTTAAAGAATATCCGATTTTTAATAGTAAAAAATATTCATACGTATATTATGATAAAACTTCGGTTTTTCCAGGTGCTTACCCAAGGGAGAATTTCTTTTACCGCATAGATCCTTTTCAACTAGACAGTATGAATGAACTGACCACTGACGGAATTGAATTTATCGGTTATCTGTCATCAGCAGGAATTTTTCCGGATATTCATCAGCCTCTGAAAGTACAGGAAGATTATTCTTTGGGTTTCAGATATAAAACAAGCACAGAAGGATTGCCTGCTTATGGGGGAAAAGGGACATATATTGGGTTGGTTGATTTGAGTAATCAGGGTTTGAGAGGTGATGGAACCCTGAATTATCTGACCTCAAAATCAGTATCTGACAAGTTTATTTTCTTTCCCGAAAAAACAATATCAGAGAGTGTTAAAACATTTACTATTGCAGAAAGTAAATCTCCCCCAGAGTTTCCAGTTACTAACGGTAAAAATGTGAAAGAAGAGTGGTATCCGTATGAAAACAGAATGCTTGTTACTTCAAAGGAAACTCCTTTTGAAATGTACAAAGAAAAAGCTCTGCTTTCAGGTTCACTCACGCTGAGCCCTCAGGGACTCAATGGAAATGGAATGATGGAGTTCAGCAATGCAATTATTACTTCCAAAAATTATAAATATAAAAGTCGTGATTTTCAAACAGATACATGTGATTTTAGGTTGAAAACTTATGATTTGCAAAAGATGGCCTTTATTACAGAAAACTATAACGGAAAGATTAATTTTGATGATAGAAAGGGAGAATTTAAATCCAATGGCGGCTCTTCAAAAGTAAATTTCCCTGCCAATGATTATATTTGTTATATGGACCAGTTTGACTGGTATATGGACAAAGATGAGATTGACCTCAAAAATGAAGAAGGCAAGATGCCCGATGTGAGTAATCTCAGTATTAGGGAAATTGCAGATATTGATCTTTCAGGGTCGGAATTTATATCTGTTCATCCTGCTCAGGATTCACTGAGGTTCAAGTCTTCAAGAGCAAAATACAATTTGAGAGAAGAAACAATCTATGCTTATGATGTGAAGATTATCAGGGTTGCTGATGCTGCCATCATTCCAGGTGACGGAAATGTCACAATTCTTCGAAAAGCTGAAATGCTCCCTCTGGAAAATGCACAGATACTGGCCAATACAACAACAAAATATCATATTATTAACGGTGCCAAAGTGAATATTTTTGGGCAAAAAAGTTATAATGCCACAGGCAATTATGAATATCTCGACGAACTAGAAAGCTCACAGACAATATTTTTGCACTCAATTACATTAGATACCACGCTTCAGACAATTGCAGAAGGAAATATACCTGACACTTTAGGGTTTACCCTAAGTCCTTATTTTGATTATCAGGGCAAGGTTAATCTATATGCTAACAGGGAATTACTTACATTTACAGGGGGCGTGAGAATTAAACATGATTGTGATACCCTGCCAAGACGTTGGATGCGTTTTTCAAGTGAAATTGATCCGGTAAATATACTTATCCCTGTTGCACAAGACCTTCGGGATATCAACGGTGCTAAAATGTATGCCGGAATCTATTTTTCAAGTGACACTATTGGGGTATATTCGACCATAGCTGGCCCTAAAATGCAGGGTGGAGATATTGAAGTTGCCTCTGCCTGGGGATTTTTGACTTATGACAAAATCACTAATGAATATCGAATTGCTAGTAAGGAAAAACTGTCCCAGCTTACACTTCCTGGAAATTATCTGAGTCTGGCTGTTTACAGATGTGTGACACGTGCTGAAGGCAAATTAAGTCTTGGTGCAAATCTTGGCAGAGTGGTAATGAGTTTTTTTGGTACTGTACTGTATAATGCACGTCAGGATACTACTACAATCAATACTGTTGCAGAACTGGACTTTTATTTTAATGATGAAGCCATGGCTCTGTTGACTCAAACTTTATTATCTGCCACTGGTCTTGATGGTGTTGGATTAAACAGTGAACTCTACACTAAATATCTTGGAGAAGTAATGGGAATTGAAGAAGCCGATAAAATAATTACAGAACTTTCCTTGTACGGACAACTGAAAAAAATCCCCGATGAACTGAACCATACAATCACGTTTGTTGATTTGAACCTTGCCTATGATAAAGCCACCAAATCATACGTATCTGTTGGACCAATTGGTATTGGAAGCATTGGAACAACCCAGATCAACCGCTATGTTCCCGGAAGGCTGCAGTTGGAATTGAAAAGGGGAGGAGATAGGCTTACTTTTTATCTGGAAGTTGAACCTTCTGTGTGGTTTTTCTTCAGCTATGCAAATGGATTGATGCAGGTTCTTTCTTCTGAAAAGATATTTAATGACTTCATTATCAATGCAAAACCTGAAAGTCGTCAGCTCTCAGCAAAAGAAGGTGAAAAGGCATACTCTTTTTATATTTCAACTGCCCGAAGAAAAGAGGCTTTTCTTAAAAAAACTTCAATGGACGAAGAAGATTAGTTATAGACAGACCTTGTAAACAGCCTGCATGTTTAGATCAATTATTCAGACTTGATTTTCATGAACCAATATTTTTTTGTAGTTTTGCATAAATATCAACAGAATGAAAATAGAACACAACAAAGTGGTGACTCTCACCTGCGTATTGCGCGAAAATGACAGTAACGGAAAAATAATTGATTCTTATCCACATAAGGAACCATTAAAATTTCTTGCAGGCTCATTAAATATTATTGAGGCTTTTGAAGAAAAAATTATGGGCAAAACAGCCGGAGACTCTTTTGATTTTATTCTTGAAGCTGATGATGCATTTGGAAAATATGAACATGAAAATGTGATTCAGATTCCTTATGATTCACTGCTTGAAGCCAATACTGATAAAAGTGCAGAACTGCAGATTGGGCATCCTATCAGGCTGGTTGATGAACAGGATAACGAGATGATAGGGGAGGTTACCAACATCAATAAAGATGAAAATCAGGTCACTGTTGACTTTAATCATCCATATGCAGGAATCCCCGTTCATTTTTCAGGTGAGGTGCTTGAAATAAGAGATGCTTCTGAGTCTGAAATAGATCATGGCCATGCACATTAATTTATGTTTAATGAATAGTATTAAATTATGAAAATTTTAGAAGGAAAAACTGCTATTATTACCGGTGCCGGAAGGGGCATTGGAAAGGCTATTGCGCTGAAATATGCCGAAATGGGAGCCAATGTAATCATTACTGATGTCAGGATTACCGAAGAGGCTTTGGCATTTGTTGAATCAATAAATCAATTAGGAATAAAGGCAAAAGCATATGAAAGTGATGCTTCTTCATTTGATGCATGCCAGAATTTATTATCAGAGATTGAAAAGGATTTTCCGGTTGTTGATATACTGGTGAATAATGCGGGTATTACACGAGATAATTTAATGATGAGAATGTCAGAAGATGAATGGGACAGCGTAATCAGAATCAACCTGAAATCTGTATTCAATATGACAAAAGCTGTTCAGAGACTGATGTTGAAACAACGCTTTGGCAGCATAATCAATATGTCCAGTGTTGTGGGCGTATCAGGAAATGCCGGTCAGGCAAATTATTCAGCTTCAAAAGCTGGGATGATTGGCTTTACAAAGTCTGTTGCCAAGGAACTTGGGTCCCGGAATATCAGATGTAATGCTGTTGCACCTGGTTTCATTGAAACTGAAATGACTGCAGGTTTGCCTGAAGATGTACGAAAAAACTGGATGGCTACAATTCCTCTCAGGCGAGGTGGATCTCCTGATGATGTTGCTAATGTATGTGTTTTTCTCGCTTCCGAATTATCCTCTTATGTTACTGGTCAGGTAATTCCAGTATGCGGAGGTTTGCAGATATAATCCATTAAAACTGAAACATGGCAGTGCTATTGTTTGCTGTTTCTGTTCTTGCAGGTGCAGGGATTGCTTTTATTCTCTATTTCAGGGAAAAAAACAGCTTTCTTGAAGTAAAACAAAAACTGATACTTGCCATATTAAGGGGGTTGACTGTTGCTGTCATCTGTCTCCTTTTATTTTCTATGTTGATTTCTAGAAAAGAAAGAATTATTGAAAAACCTGTGATTGCATTTATAGTTGACAACAGTAAATCAATGATTTACAGTAAAGATTCCACATATCTGAAAACACAGTTTCTTAGTGATAAAAACAGTATTATCGCCTCACTCAATGAAAAAGCTGATGTGATAACATATTCATTCAGTAGTGAACTTTCAGATGGTTTTGATGGAATTTTTTCAGGAGACCAAACCGATATTTTCAACGCTCTTGATGAACTTCTTTTACGTTATGAAGGAAGAAATATTGGTGCTATCATCCTTGTATCTGACGGAATTTCAAATACAGGCTATAATCCGGCTTCCATTGCTGATAGAATATGGTTTCCGGTGTACTCTGTAGCTTGCGGTGATACTATTCAGCATGCAGATATAGCTGTACGTTCGGTGCGATATAATAAAACCGTTTCTTATGGAAACCGATTCCCTATAGAACTTGTAATATCTGCAACTAATTGTCGAAGTAAATCTTCTTATATTATTGTTAGTCAGGATAAAAAAGAAATATATAAACGACCTTTTCAATGTGCTTCAAACGATTACAGTGAAACAATGACATTCATGTTTGATGCTGATAAAAAAGGACTTATAAAACTTGAAATCCAAGTAATCCCTATTGAAAATGAGAAAAATCCTGCTAATAATTATGCTTCTGCTGTAATTCAGGTCATTGATAAAAAAAATAAAGTTGCAATTCTGTATTTTGCAGCTCATCCTGATATTTCTGCAATAAAAACCTCACTGGAAGATGCCGGAAATTATGAAGTGACTGAAATTCAGGTTCAATCTCTGAAAAAAGGAGAAATCAGTAATTATGATGCAGTTATCATGTATCAATTACCAGACAGGCGTGTAAAAAATGATTTCTTCACTGAAATTCAGAGTTTTAAAATTCCCTGGTTGATGGTTATCGGAATGAATTCTGACCTGAGACAACTTGATGCAATGAATACCGGATTGAAAATTCAACAGTCATCAGTACTTTCACAGGAAGCAATGACCAATGTAAATAGTTCATTTTCGTTGTTTCAGCTATCTTCTGAAGCCTTAGCCGCTATTTCTGTTTTTCCACCACTTATAGCTCCATTTGGTAGTTTTTCAGTTGCTGACAATTATAGGACCTTATTGCATCAGAAAATTGGCAATATACAGACTCAGAATCCAATGCTGACTTTTGGTGTTTCTCAAACCGGGATCCATGCTATACTTGTTGGTGAAGGGATATTCAAATGGAAACTATACAATTATCTGAAGTTTCAGAATCATCTGGCTTTTCAGGAGATCATTCAGAAAACAATAAATCTACTTGTTCAGCAAGCTGATAAACGACGATTAAGAGTATTTCACAAAGATATCTTTTTTTCAACAGAGACTGCCGAAATGACAGCTGAGCTCTATAATATGTCTATGGAAATGATTACAGGACCTGTTATTGAAATCATTCTCAGACATGAAAACGGAAAAGAGCGTACGTTGAACTTTTCACCTCAGGTAAGTGATTATCGATTAACTCTCGGTCAACTCCAGCCAGGTCAATACAGTTGGAATGCATTTACAACACTTGAAGGTGAGAAGCTTAGTTCATCAGGTATTTTCTTTGTGCAAGAACAGAATATTGAAGCCATGAATACTACAGCTGATTTCGATTTTATGAAATATATTGCTCAGAAAACAGGTGGCAGTTTTCATACTTTACATACAATCAATAATATTCCTGATGAAATTAATCAGAGAAATGATATTGCTTCTGTTGAATATTATAATGTCAGATTTGATTATCTGATTTCTTTAAAATGGCTGCTTGTTGCACTGATTCTTTTCATGACCAGCGAATGGAGTCTTAGGAAATTTTGGGGAACATATTAATCCATAGTTTTATTTAAAGCTTAATGATTTAGTCACATAACTTATATTATGTTAAATAGATAATTTAATAATAAAGCAGCTTTATGATTCAGCTGCCCTATTATGAAATTATTTTAGTAAAAACTCTTCTGAGTAACTGGCGCAATAATATATCTCAGCGAGACTTCAAGTCCACCTCTTCCGGTTGTTGCAACTCTGAGTTTTGAAACATTCACATCATAGC
>CAYRXH010000072.1:0-12329 GCA_964428185.1 uncultured Bacteroidales bacterium | reverse complement strand
TGTATCCTGCATTATTTCGGCAGAGGGAAAACTTGAAAATGTGCATTTGGTTAAAGGCATCGGTCATGGCTGTGATGAAGAAGCTGTCAGACTGGTTTCTTCAATGCCCCTTTGGATTCCTGCTACAAATACTGATTCTGACGGAAATACTGTCAATATCCCATGGAAGATTGAGATAACTGTTCAGTTTAAGTAGCGCTATCAATCTGATGCTGTTTTTCTTTCACTGAACCTTTTTTTCCGGCCACTAATCTCCAATAGCTAATTACTAATCACCAGTCAAAAGTACAAACTCATCAAGCAATCTTCTCTCCCAAAGGGCAGTCTTTGGCTAAATCTTCTAATTTCTTGTTGTCAAAAACTGCACTCCAACGAGTTGATCATATAATTCTCCGGGGTGTCTGTAATAGACCCATATAGAGTATTCATTTTCAGTTGCATAATGACTGCCTTCAATTTCAGCAGCATCGGGAATAAGCTGTCCAGTGGGAACAAAAACATATTCATAATCATAAAAACCTTGTTTAAGAACAAGTGTGAGTTCATACACTTTACGTGCATAATTATATTTCATTTTATAATCTTCACTCAGCTGGCGGTTAGTCAGATCACCTGAAACATAAATATCTCCGTCAGTTCGCGGTGCATCAGACAGAAGAGTAAAATAGACATAGACATAATCTGCATTTACATTTGAATCATTATAATCATCTGTTTTGATGTAATATCTGCCATTAATGTCGCTTTTCTGGCTATATTGCAGATAATTTCTTTTCACATCGGGGGTAAGAAAAACATGATATTGTCCATCAATGAGTCTGATTCCGTCAATATCAGCAGTATTGTATTTCATACTTTTAATATCGAAGTTTCGGAATTCATTTCCACCATCAAAAGCGTTGACAACTTCAAGGTCATAATCAAGAATATTGCCTCTGATAATTTTTGGTTTCAGTTTAAACAGTCCGTTGCTCCATTTTCCGTTTTGCAAAACAACGACTTTCAGGTTTTCGTATGGGTTAACAACATTCAGATTCAGTTTATCAATTGTAAAATCAACCTCCTGCTTATACCATCGGGTATCAATGAGTGTCCCTGCAGTTAGGCTTCCCTGCACAGAAACCTGATTATCAAGAACATAAAAGCGTCTGGTAAAGGCGACCTTTTGCTCTCCTGAATCATCATACCAGACTTTCAGGATGTAATTGCCCGATTTTATAGGCTTCAGGTTTTCATCCGGAAAGGTCAGAGAATAGTGAACATAAGGAATTCTTGTGTTTCCGGAATATCTGTAGTCAATAATATCATATTCAAAAAAACCACTGATGTATTCAGATTGAGGAATATCAATAGGCTGCCACCATGCATCACAGAGCTCAATGGTATATTTGTATTTTCTATAATCGCCTCTCAGATCATCAAAACTCAGAATCAGAACCTGCTCAGTATTCAGTTCCAAAATTGGAAGTGAAAAATCAAAATCAGGTCGGGAAAATTTCACAGATTTTATATTGTTATCATACACAAAATCATCATAGCGTATTGTCTGTGAGTAACAGCTAACAGAAACCAAAATCAACACTAAAGCCAGAAGGTGTTTCACCATGACAATTTTTTTTCAAAAATACAATCATTTAAGGATATACGTGCAAAATGAATATTTATTGTTTTTTTTCAACAGAATAAAAAATGTAATTTTACAATTCTTAAACACCAATTATGAGAAAGAAACCCCACATACTATTCATTACCATAGTACTGATATTTGTTTTGTTTTCATGCACAGATGAATGGCGCAGAAGCAGAAACTCTGAAGCATGGACAAGCAGTGATCCGGCAAGTATCCCATACAACATCAGGATGAAGGAGTGGAGAAGCGGAAATCTGGTTCCCAATTTTTCATTCGAAGAGGGTACTGTTCTCACTGCTGATACATCTTCACATCAGATCATAAAATCGTGGGAAATTGTTGGAGAGGGAGTCAGTTATCTGGAGAATATTATTGATTCCACATCCACGCCATACGGTAATCGTTACATCCGAATAAGCAGAACTACCTCAGATGAAACAGACACACTTGGTAGCGGTATTCTCAGTGAATTTATCCCTGTATTACCTGGTAATTACAATTTTTCACTGAAAATCAAGGCATTGAATATTAAGCCTCAGAATGAAAGGCTGGGATGCAGACTGTTTGATGCCATCAATATCCGCATTTTGTTTTATGATGAGCTGCGCAAACCATTAAGTCCTGAAATGTATTATCCCTATACAGGCACACAACTGGATAACAGCTTTAAAGCCTACAGTTTTTCCAACTTTTTCATTCTTGATAGTATGAGTTGGGCTGAAATCATTGGGCGTACCTATAATTATCCCTGGTCGGAAGGTGATATTCCTGACCAATGCCGATATGTTAAAATTTTTGTAGGTTTGAAAGGTACGGGGACTTTGTGGGTTGATGACCTCAATCTGAGTTTTTCAAAATGGAATTTTACCCCCTTCGAGCGAGCTGCCTGGTACAGGGACTCAGCATACAGCAAAACCGATCTCATACTCCCCACTCCCCGGTACATCCGTTTCAGGAAGAACATTCCACTGATTTCGGCAGGGGCAGACAATGTGATGTATCCCGCTGTTGTTCTTACAAGGCAAGCCAGCACTGCAAATTTATATGCCATGAATTATCTGGCAACTGAACTCAAAAACACACTCATCAACACCTATCCTGAATGCAAGATTATCACGACAGATAAACCGCAGGCCGGCCAACTGAACAATTCCTCACTTATTTTCTTGCTCTCTGATTATTCTGCTCTCGACACCTCAAGATATTCTAAAATTTTACCCGGCTTCAGTGTGCGTCCTCAAGGATATATTATCTCTGATACTGTAATTTCAGATAAGCAAGTCATTATTCTGGCGAGCGCTGACGATGAAGGTCTGTATTATGCAGCCACAACCATTGTCAGATTGCTTGACAGCCGAACAGAAATATATTCACACTGTGATCTCATTGATTTTCCCGAATATATCGGTCGAGGCTTTCAGCTCAGTCCATGGGACAGCAATCGTACTGCCGAGAAAGATCTTGAACTGCTTGATTTTCTTACCTTCTGGCGCTTCAACAAAGCCTACCTCCCCTATTATCAGAACGAAAACGCCAAATACTGGTACCGGACAAACCCGAGTCTGCAACATGGCACTTCCCTGATTGCCGATTATGTGAAAGAAAAAGCTACTCTCCAGTTTGGTGTTATGTTCAATCCTTACAGTCATTTTGAATATGAAATGTATGCTCCCGACATTCCTGATTCTCTGAGAACTGTATGGCTCCACAACGAACAGGGAATGGAGATGATTAAAACCCTGTTAAAGCCTGCTTTTGATCAGGGGGCTTCATTTCTTATGCTTCTGGCAGACGATTTTGTGCCTCATCGTGAAGACTTTAGTAAACTGTATGATTTGTGGGATGAAGAAGATATCAGGCGACATTTGAACCTGCAAACAGCTCAGGCTTTTATGGTGAACACCCTTTATGCATGGCTGCAGACAAATTACGGAAATATCCGCTTTGAATTTTGCCCGCCCTGGTACCTAAATGAATTTATTGATAAAAGCCGCGGACGTGCCGAAGCATATTTCAAGGACCTGAAACTAATGATACCTGCTGATGTACAGATCATCTGGACAGGAAATACTGTTCGCTCACTAAGCTTCGACAAAGCTGACATTAAACGCTATGCAGACCTCTGCGGAAGAGACCCCATGCTTTGGGATAACTCTCTCTACGCACGCTCCCTTGAAGGAATCTACGGAGGCTATCCCTCCATGTATCCCGGCAAGATAAAACTATGTAATCTCTTTGAACCTTGGGATGTGATTTTGCCTGATGACTACGCAGCTTCTTCTCCCCACTTCTATTCAAACGGGTGTCCAAATACAGAGATCTTTAAAATCAAATATGCCACACTGGCTGATTATCAGTGGAATCCATCTGCCTATGACCCTGACCGCAGTTTGTGGAAAGTGCTGCTTGTAATGTTTGGTAAAGAAAATGCTTGGGGACTCATGAGCTTCAGTCAGAAGTATTATTTCGTACTTGAAAAAGTGATAACACTCGAACAGCAGCAAGAGGAAAACAATTCAGTGGCTAAAGGAGCACAAATAGCTCTTAGGGAATTGCAAACCATTCTGCAGGACATATCGCCTTCACTGACAACAAAAAATCCTGCTCTTCTTGATGAACTGAAAGACCTGACATTGCTAATGGAAGAGCGGATTGGCCTTGCAATGGTTCAGCAGAAAAAGAAACAACATGGTAACATGCAGGTAGAATAATGAAAAATAAACAGATGAAAAACATCTTCTCTGAAGGGACCACTGGGCTTGTACTTAGTGGCGGAGGTGCCAGAGGCTTTGCCCATCTTGGTGTTATTCAAGCATTGACAGAATGCGGTATCCACATTCACAGAATCAGCGGTGTGAGCGCTGGAGCAATTGCTGCAGCCTTTTTCGCAGCCGGATACTCTCCTATTGATATCATGGGTTTTCTCAATGAAAAGGATTATCTCAAATACTTCAGGCTTACTATTCCAAACCGGGGACTGGTGAAAAACACGGCACTGTATAAACTGATGCTTGAAGTGTTGCCTCCAAATATTGATGACCTGAAGATACCAACGAGCATCACAGTGACTGAACTCAATTCTGGCACTTGTATTCATCTGGATTCAGGCCCACTTGCTAGAGCCGTACTTGCATCCACATCAATTCCAGTAATTTTTCAACCTGTAGTTTGGAAAAAGAAAAGCTATGTGGATGGAGGTGTGATGAACAACCTACCCATTGAAGCCATTGAAGGCAAATGCGACCACATCATTGCTTCTCATGTTAATCCTTTCATGGAGATTGAAAACCCAGGTAGTATATTTAAAATTCTGGAACGTACTTTTCATCTTGCTATTAAGGAAAACACCGACAGCAAAATCAAGAAATGTACATTATTTATCGAACCTCAAAAACTTTTGAAGTATAAAATTTTTGATTTTACCAAAGCTCCTAAGCTCTTTGATATCGGATATGAAGAAACCATGAAGCATTTAACTCAAATCAAATGAAAAACTTTTTTTCTACTGGCTCCTCTTTTCACTATGGAAACTACCATCCATGGCACAAAAGAACCCTGATACAATGAACCTGTTCAATATTGAAAGATTCAGTTTTGAAATTCCAACTATTCTCTAACAGAACAGAATCATTCTTATGTATTTTCCAATGGTGAACAGAATGTATACTTCAAACTGATAAGTTATACTCAAGCACATGGTAAAATTTAATTCTACAGACGCTGTCAAGAAATTGATCTCCACCAATCCATCCACCGATGGCTTTGTTTTTCCATTCATCCAACACCCTGAGCAGTGATTTTTCAGAATCGACAGACAACAGTCCCATGGAGTTACCATCCATATATATCCCTGAATGAGGAGTGTAAAACCGATCGCGAAATCCTGACAAAGGATCATCGGTATCTAAAGAACGGGGTCTGAGGAATAAATCTGCAAATTGATGTTCCATGTTTATGTATCAAGTGAAAGTACATATTTATAATTTTTTAAATATTTACTAAATAATTAAAAATCACTGAATATTAAGTTGTTTTATTTATTTTTGCAGTATCAAGAGAGAACGGGACTGGTGTCCCAGCCGGTCTTCAAAACCGGTAGCAGACGGATAACACCAGCTGTGGCAGGTTCGATCCCTGCTCTCTCTGCAAAAAAATATCTCAAATATGTTCAACATTAACGTTACATTATGAGTGATTTACAGAGGGCATTGCAAAGCCTTCCTGCCGTTGATAAACTTCTTCTCCAGCCTGAAGTTGCAGAACTCATTTCCTCTCACGGAAAAGAACCAGTAATTTTTGCAATCAGGCATTCTGTTGATTTTTTTAGACAACAAATTCTTTCAGGGTATCAACCTCTTTCAGATTCTGATGTTGTAGACAAAATCTGTAAGATTCTGAAACTTCTCACCGGCAGGAGTTTAAAAAAGGTGCTCAATGCAACGGGAATTACCATTCACACAAATCTGGGCAGGGCTCCTTTTGGCGAATCTTTACTTGCCGAAGCCTTTGAAATATTGAAGGGGTACAACAATCTTGAATTTGATTTAAAAACAGGGCAAAGAGGCAACAGAAATGATCATGCTGTTGAAATTCTTAAGTTCCTCACCGGTGCCGAAGATATTCTGATTGTTAACAATTGTGCTGCGGCAGTCATGTTCTGTCTTCGCACATTTGCAAAAAACAAGGAAGTCATTGTTTCTCGTGGCGAACTTGTTGAGATAGGCGGATCGTTCAGGTTGCCTGAAATCATGGCAGCATCTGACTGCAAAATGGTTGAAGTGGGTACCACCAACAAGACAAGAATTGAGGATTACAGAAACGCTGTATCAAAAAAAACAGCCATGCTGTTCAAGGCTCACAAATCAAATTATGTCATTCAGGGATTTACTGAAGATGTTGATCTGAAACAACTGTCTGAGCTGGGACATGAATTACACTTGCCAGTTATGTATGACCAGGGGTCCGGTTTGCTTCGAAATGTTAGTCATCCTGCATTCAGCAATGAACCTGATATCAGAGCAGCTGTTCAAAGCGGAGCAGATCTTGTGTGTTTCAGCGGAGACAAACTGCTTGGCGGACCCCAGGCAGGCATAATTGCAGGAAAGAAGGAATATATTTCCAAACTCAGAAAAGCGCCCATGATGAGAGCTCTGCGAGTTTGCAAGACCACCCTTGTACTGCTGGAAACCGCATGTTCATATTATCTTAAGGAAGACATTTTGTTTGAAAAAAACATAATTTTCAGAAATTCATCAAAAAAACAGAGTGAATTGCAAAATTCTGCCGAAGTTCTGGCTGCACGTCTCATTTCAGCCGGTATTGCCTGCAAAACATCTGAAAATCTGACACAGATCGGTGGGGGGGCGCTCCCCGGAAATGATGTGGACAGCCATGCTGTAATTCTTACGCCTGATACCGGAAGCAAAAAGCAAGACTCCGAATATGCAGAGCAAATGTTTAGAGCTCTTCTGTTATGCCCAACTCCCGTTTTAGGTATTTTACGAAAAGGAAGTCTGCTTTTTGATGTGATGACAATTGAGCCTGATGACATTGAAAATATTGTAAAAGCAATATCTGAAGCACACAAGCAGATTTCATCAAAAATGAAACAACAATGAAGCATATCATCATTGGAACAGCAGGGCATATAGATCACGGGAAAACATCTCTCATTAAAATGCTTACAGGAATAGACTGTGATACCCACAAGGAAGAAAAAGCAAGAGGCATCACAATAAATCTGGGTTTTTCTCATATTGATCTACCATCAGGAGTTTCTGCAGGCATCATAGATGTTCCCGGACACAAGGATTTCATTAATACCATGGTAGGAGGTGCCTGCGGAATTGATCTTGTGCTTCTTGTAATTGCCGCTGACAGCGGAATGATGCCTCAAACAATTGAACATATCAATATCATTACTGCACTGGGAATTAAAAATGGTGTTGTAGCACTTACAAAGACAGATCTTGTGGATGACGAACTGGCAGAAATGGCAGCTTATGAAATTAATGAATTCCTGAAAAATACCAGTCTCAGAAATGCAGCCGTCATTCCCGTATCATCTCACTCAGGACTTGGAAAAGATGAGCTGATTGCTGCCATTGACAGACAGGTGGCTCCAATTGAAGTAACTGAAATTGGCAGTCTTTTCAGAATGTATATTGACAGAATATTCACAGTCAAAGGCTTTGGTTGTGTTGTTACAGGCTCAGTCATCAGTGGATCTGTTTCGGTTGGTCATGATGTGTACCTCCTGCCTGGCGATAAACAGAAGCTCAGAGTCAGGTCTATTGAACGTCATGGAAAGTCTGTTAATACCGTAGAAAAGGGTGATCGGGCAGCTATCAATCTGATCGGCCTGAAACAAGAAGATTTTCAGAGAGGAATGCTAATCAGCAGTCGTCCAATTGAAACCACCAAGATGGCAGACGCCTATATTTCTACTTTTGAAAGTGCTGACGAACTGACTCTTTGGACACATGTCACATTCATATCAGGAACATTTGAATGCCAGGCAAAGATGCATCTTCTCAACAGGGATATTGTTACAGGCGGGCAGGACGGCATAGTCCAGCTGCATTTCAACAAACCTGCAGTGCTTTTGAATCGTGACCGGTTTATTCTCAGAACTTCATCTGCTGATAAAACACTGGGAGGAGGATATATTATTGATGCTTATCCCCTGCACCACCGGAAACGGACTCCTGAGCTCATCGAAATGCTTGAATCACTCTGCATCAACATCCTCACAGACAGTGCAACCAGCGAAAGCATTTCCATGCTCCTTAACAAGGAATTCAGACCATTTTCAATTGATGAAATCAGCACAAGAATCGGAAAAAACAAAGATGAAGTGCTGAATGAAATCAAATTCAATTCGGGATCTTATGTTGTGTATGATAATAATGGCAATAATATTTTTATCTCTGAAAAGTGTGAATCGTCAATAAAAACGAAAATTCTGAAGTCACTTGAGGAACATCATGAAAAGAATCCGGTCCTTCCCGAAGGACTTGAAACCGGAGAACTCATGGGTAAAGTTGGCTTATCAAAAGTAAAAACCGGCAAAACCTATCTGGAACTATTTCTTGAAAAACTCAGGAAGGAGAATATCACAGACCGCTATAAAAACACATGGATCATCGCCGGACACGAGCCAAAACTGGATGAAAAAACACTTCAGAAAATTGAATGGCTTGAAAAAAGGATACTGGATTTTGGAGATGAGAAGCCAGTCATTTCAGATATTGAAGAAGATGGACTTACACAAGGAATATCAAAAGCAAGCATCAGATTGTATCTGACCTATCTTGCCAACAAAGGCAGAATCAGATTTTTTGATGACGATATTATTCACACCAGCATTGTCGATTCCTGCAGAATCAGAATACTCAGTGTTCTGAAGCAGAAACCCGGAGGAATTGGCATCCCTGAATACAAGCAGATTTTACTGGGTACCAAAAAGCAAAGAGCATTGCTGGGTGAAATTTTTGAAGCAGAAAAGCTGATCCGTTTCAACCACGGCGAAGATATTGAAACAACAATCCACATAACAGAAAAGGGAAAAGAATATATAGATGCCCACCTATCTTGACAATTCAGCCACCAGCTGGCCCAAGCCATCTGAAGTAGTGAATGCGGTTTCTTCATTCATGAACAACTGCGGTGCAAGTCCTGGTCGTTCAGCACATACCTTGTCGCTTGAAGCTGCTCATATTGTTTTTGAAACACGGGAACTTATCAGGCAGTTGTTTCAATCTCCAAATTCAGACAGAGTGATCTTCTGCAATAATGCCACACATGCCTTGAATATGACCATTTTCAGTCTTGTAAAACCCGGCACTCATGTGATATGCTCAGGCATGGAGCATAATTCTGTCATCAGACCTCTTCGTTATCTTGAAAAAAATAAAGATGTCAGACTCACTGTTATTCCGGTCGATTACCGGGGAACTTTGGATCCCATTCTTATTGAAAAGTCCATTCAGTCTGACACTTCCCTTGTTGTTTCAATTCACGGTTCAAATGTGAACGGAGTTGTGTTCCCAATTGAAAAAATTGGAGATATATGCAGGAAGCAATCTGTTCCATTTCTTGTTGATGCTGCCCAAACCGCCGGGATTATTCCCATTAACATTCAAAAGGACAATATTGACATACTGGCTTTTACAGGTCATAAAAAACTCTATGGTCCCACCGGCACCGGAGGATTATGTATCAGCAGAAACATTGAAATTGATACTTTCATACACGGAGGAACAGGTAGCCAGTCAGAGGATGAATATCATCCTGAATTCTACCCTGACAAACTGGAGGCTGGAACACTAAACACTTCCAGCATTGCAGGCTTAAAAGCAGGACTGGACTATATCATGCAGCAAGGAATAGAGAACATCCGCAAACAAATGAAATCAATTACAAAATTTCTGATTGGGAAATTGACCGAGATTGATGAATTAACTGTCTATTCTTCAGGTGAACTGCCGGTTGTTTCAATAACATCAAATAAACTGAGACCCGATGAAATAGCATTAATCCTTGATAAAGAATACGGAATCATGACACGTTCAGGGCTTCACTGCAGTCCTTTGGCACATAAAAGCATTGGCACATTTCCACTTGGCACTGTTAGATTCAGTATGGGATTATTCAATACCGAAGAACAAATTATTTATACAATAGAATCCATAAAATCAATATTTTCCAGAATTAAATAACGTCAGATGAAAACAATAGATGCAAAAGGCAAAGCATGTCCCATTCCCTTGATAATGACCAAAAAGGCAATGGCTGAACTGGGTGAAAATGAGCTCCTTGAAATTTTCCTGGATAATGAAATATCCAAAAATAATGTGGTCCATTTTCTTCGGGCGCACGGCATGAATATCAGAGAGGAACAAACCGGGGATTTTTTCCGTGTTGTGGTAAACAAAACAGGTGAAATTCCTGAAGAAGTCAATGCTGAGGAATTTTGTGAGATCAACCCACCCAAAACCGATAATTATGTGATGACTATCAAACGAAACCGCATGGGTGACGGATCTGAAGAATTGGGTGAAATTCTCATCAAGGCAGCCATCAATACCATTCCAGACATGGATATGAGGCCGAATATAATGATATTTCTTAATTCCGGAATATTTCTCACATTGAAGAATTCATCAGTTCTTGATTCATTGAAAAGACTGGAAACTAAGGGTATGGAAATTCTTGTGTGCGGAACCTGTCTAGATTATTATCAGAAAAAAAATGATCTGGGAGTTGGTCGTATTTCCAATATGTATGATATCCTTGAGAGCATGAGTAAGACAGGGAAAGTTATATTTTTATAATTATCGATGGCACTTCTGATTATCTTTCAGTCCACCCATCATGTTCTCAAGGCAGAAAAGATACTTCTTGCAGCTGGTGTCAGATTTGAAATTATTCCTACACCAAAAAACATTTCATCTGAATGCGGGATGAGCATGCGGATGGAGCAGGATATTCTTTCTTTGGAACATTTTTTAAGTATTCTTCGTCAAAATGAAATTGTTTTCAGAGTTTTTAAAACAGAATTATGATTGTCGGATGATTTTTCAAATCCCAATCTATCAAGCAACTATAAAAATGTTACAATTTAATATTACGAACAGATTAAACGCAATTGAGACATGAAAGCATACAATCTTCTTTCAACAGTAGAATATGGCGGCTGCACTGCAAAACTCTCTGCCAAAGAACTCAGTCAGGCTCTGTCTGGTCTTCCATCAACACCCCACCCGGATCTGCTGGTTAATATTGACACTCATGATGATGCTGGAGTATTTAAAATCAGTGATGATGTTGCATTGATTCAGACCACGGATTTTTTCACACCTGTGTGCTCCGACCCCTATGAATTCGGACAAATAGCAGCGGCCAATGCTCTCAGCGATGTGTACGCCATGGGCGGAAAAGTAATGAGTGCTCTCAACATTGTTGGATTTCCGGCAGGTGTTCCGCTTGAGGTTCTGAGTGAAATTCTTCGGGGTGGTATTGAAAAAGTCATTGAAGCCGGAGGTGTGATTATGGGAGGTCATACCATTGTTGATGAGACACCCAAATATGGACTTGCTGTAACAGGGATTGTTCATCCTGAAAAAATTATCACCAATGCGGCTGCCAGACCGGGCGATGTGCTAATACTCACCAAGCCAATTGGTTCGGGGATAATTATGGCAGGCAAACGCCTCGGCGAAGTTTCTGATGTGAAATATCAGGCTGTGCTCAACAGCATGAAACAGCTCAATGCTGCCGGGGCAGAAATAATGCAAAAGTACAATGTGAAATGCGCAACAGATATCACCGGATTCGGACTGGCAGGTCATGCATTGAAACTTGCAAAGGCCAGCAATGTGAGTTTGGATATATACATAAATAAAATCCCGCTGTTTGACGGGGCAAAGGAACTGGCAGATATGGGGTGCATCCCTGGTGCATGTTTCAAAAATCTGGATTATTCAGAAAATGATATTCAATTCGGAGACAATGTTTCCTATGAGCAAAAAATGCTGATGATGGATGCACAGACATCAGGAGGATTGCTGATGTGCTGCACCTGTGAAAAGAAAGATGATATTGTGAATGACCTTAAAAAATCAGGTTTTACATACTCAACAGACATTGGTAATGTCAACAAAAAAAACGAGTATTCCATCATTTTCAAATAAGTGAT
>CAYRXH010000071.1:0-12622 GCA_964428185.1 uncultured Bacteroidales bacterium | reverse complement strand
AAAATTTAATCTTTATCTCCTCTGTAAAAGTTGCATTTATTTGTTGAATTTATGTAATTATATTCCTGAGTTTTCACAAAAACAGACATTTTTTTTAATTTTAAACAAAAACCATTAGCAAAATCGGGCTTTATCAAAGGTATTTCTTGATTTTATTGTAGAAATTTCCAAATATTCTCTGTTTTTTTTTAATTTTGAAAAATTAAAAATTTCAGAACACAGATATGAAAAAAGTCATTCTAACAGAACATGCACCCAAAGCTGTGGGTCCATACAGTCAGGCTATACTTGCGGGAAATACACTGTATGTATCAGGTCAAATTCCCATCGATCCATCAACCGGAAAAGTCGTTGAGGGCGGAATAACAGAGCAAACCAATCAGGTATTGAAGAATATGGGAGCGATATTGAAAGAAGCAGGTTATTCATATGAAGATGTTGTAAAATGTACATGTTTGCTGTCTGATATGGAAAATTTCGCAGCCATGAATGCTGTGTATGCCGAGTTTTTCAAGGAGAATCCTCCGGCAAGAGCTGCTTTTGCTGTCAAAGGCTTGCCACTTGGTGTTATGATAGAAATTGAATGTATTGCAGTAAAATAAGTTTATTCATTATTAAATTCTATACAATATGAAATTCAAGAGATATTTTCTTCCGTTTGTGCTTTTGATTCTTATATTCAGGGGGAGTATCCTCGCCGGAGAGGGCATGTGGATTCCGCTTTTTCTTCAGGAGCTCAATGAAGATGAAATGAAGGCGTTGGGGATGAGGCTGAATGCTGAAGACATTTACAGTATCAATCAGGCATCCATGAAAGATGCTGTTGTGCTTTTTGGTCGTGGTTGCACCGGTGAGATTGTGTCAGACCAGGGTCTGATGCTTACCAACCACCATTGCGGTTATGGGAGAATTCAATCACACAGCACTGTTGAGAATGATTATCTTACCAATGGCTTTTGGGCAATGAGTATGAATGAAGAACTTCCCAATCCCGGTCTTGAGGCTTCCATACTCGTCTATATGAAAGATGTAACTAAAGAAGTAATGGATAATGTCAATCCGGATGCATCACAGAGTTTACAGGAAAGGATGAAGGAGACAAACATTGAAAAACTGGTTAAAGAAGCAACAAAGGGAAATCATTATACAGCGAAAGTAGTACCTTTTTACTTCGGAAATCAGTACATCCTTATGGTTTATGAAGTGTTTAAGGATGTAAGACTTGTGGGAGCGCCCCCGTCATACGTTGGAAAATTCGGTGGTGATACCGACAACTGGATGTGGCCGCGTCATACAGGCGACTTCTGCTGGTTTCGTATTTATGCAGATAAAAACAATCAACCTGCTGAGTACTCTGCCGAAAATGTGCCATACAAACCTAAATATAGTTTTACTGTTTCGCTGAAAGGCGTTGAAGAGGGTGATTTTACATTTGTGTTCGGATATCCCGGAACGACCAACCAATATGCTACTTCTCATGCTGTGAAAATGATTACACAAACCGAAAATCCCATCGCCATTGAGATGAGAAGAAAACGCATGGATGTGATGGAAAAATATATGTCCACAGATGAACTGATCAGAATACAGTATTCAGCTAAACATGCAGGGGTAGCCAATTACTGGAAGAAAATGATCGGAGAAAACAAAGGAATACTCAGGACAGGAGGAATAAGAAAAAAACAGGATATTGAAGCCCGTTTTACCGAATGGGTCAACACAGATGATGAACGAGGTTCAGTCTATGGTAGTCTTTTAGCAGAATTTGCGGATATTTATAAGGAACTTTTGCCTGCAAATTATGCTTTTACAATATTTTTTGAAGGTGGATACTCTGTAGAACTGATCAAAGCAGCAGTTCAGTTTAATCAGATCTATCAATTGCTGATAAATTCACCTGAGGATGAAAGTTCAATAGCAAAGGAAATCGAACGCCTGAAAACCTGGGCAGAGAGGTTTTATAAAGACTATTCAGCAGTTGTCGATAGGGATATTTGTTATGCTGTTCTCCCCTATTATGCTGATGTTGAAGAGAAATATATGCCTGCTTTTTTTGAAAGAGTCAATAAGGATTTCAAAACCAGTTTGGATAAATATATAACATATGTCTATGCCAATTCAATTTTTTCATCTGGTAAAAAGGTCATGGAATTTCTTGAATCTTTTTCAGTGAAAAAATCCCTGAAGATTCTGAAGAATGATCCCGGATTTCAATTGATGACCGATATTGTTGATAATTACAGAGCCATTGTCGCTGTGACAGAACCCCTTGAAACACGTTTGCAGGAACTGTATAAAATTTATGTCCGTGGCTTGATGGAAATGGATACTACCAAAAGATTCTGGCCAGATGCAAACAGCACACTCAGAGTAACCTACGGAAAGGTTTCTTCATATATCCCCTTTGATGGTGTGAAATACAACTATTACACCACGACAACAGGCATTATTGAAAAATCACATGAAGATGCCCCAGATTATGTTATTGACAATTCTCTCAATCAATTCTTGCTCTCAGAAGATTGGGGACCTTATGCTCATTCCGACGGAACAATGCGTGTGGGTTTTGTTGCCAGCAATCATACCACAGGCGGTAACTCCGGAAGTCCTGTATTAAATGCTGATGGTCATCTTGTGGGCATCAACTTTGACAGGGTATGGGAAGGAACAATGAGTGATTTGTTTTATGATGAAAGTTTCTGCCGGAATGTATCTGTAGACATCAGATATGTTCTGCTGATTACAGATCGCTATGCAGGAGCAGGGCACCTTGTGAGAGAGTTGAAGATAGACAAGTAAACGCTAAATATCACATCACCCACTCCAGTGCATCTTTCATTTCCTTGATATAATGGAATGTGATTCCTTTGGTGTAGCGTTCCTCTAAATCCGCAACGTCTTTAATGTTATCTTCACTGAGAATAATTTCAGTCACTCCTGCCCTCTTTGCTGCCAGAATTTTTTCCTTAATCCCTCCAACAGGCAATACTTTTCCTCTTAGAGTAATTTCTCCGGTCATTGCAATTTTAGGGTTGACTTTTTGATTGCAAAATACTGATGCCATGGCAGTAAATATAGTTATTCCGGCAGATGGTCCGTCTTTTGGAGTGGCTCCTTCAGGAACATGAACATGAATATTGTATTCTTCAAACAAGGTAGGACTTATTCCAAGCAAGGCACTGTGTGATTTGATGTACTCATAAGCTAGGGTTGCTGATTCCTTCATCACATCACCAAGATTTCCCGTCATAGTCAGAATACCCTTGCCTTTACTCAGGCTGGCCTCTACAAAAAGAATTTCTCCACCATACATGGTCCATGCAAGCCCTGTTACAACGCCTATCTGTTTGGAAGAAAAAAACCTGTCTTTCTGAAATTTTCTTAGCCCCAACGCCTTCTCAATATTATCAGGCTTAATTTTTTTATCAAATGATTTATTTTCAGCAATAAATCTGATATAATACCGGATAATTTTTGCAATATTCTGTTCAAGGGCTCTTACACCACTTTCTCTTGTATAATCTTCAATAATTTTTGAAATGACCTGTTTTGAAAATACGAGATCTTTCATTTTCAGGCCATGCTGATCCATTTGCTTTGGAATGAGATGCCTGAGTGCAATTTCAACCTTTTCATCAAGCGTGTAGCCGTTGACTTCAATGATTTCCATCCTGTCACGCAAGGCAGGATGAACAGTGGATAAAGTATTTGCTGTGGCTATGAAAAGGATTTTTGACAGATCAAAATCAATTTCAAGATAATTATCATGAAATGAAGTATTCTGTTCAGGATCAAGAATTTCGAGCAGTGCTGCCTGGGGATCTCCATGAACATTGTTTCCGCTTACTTTGTCAATCTCATCAAGAACAAACACAGGATTTGCTGATTTTATTTTTTTCAAACTCTGAACAATCCGGCCAGGCATTGCACCAATATAGGTTTTTCGATGTCCCCTAAGTTCTGCTTCGTCCCTGAGACCGCCAAGAGAAACACGGATGTATTTTTTTCCGAGGGACTCGGCAATGGACTTACCAAGAGATGTTTTTCCTACACCCGGAGGCCCCACCAGACATAGTATGGGGGCATTTTTATTATTCTTCATTTTCAAGACAGCCAAAAACTCCAGAATGCGCTGCTTAACTTTTTCAAGGCCAAAATGATCCTTATTCAATATTTTTTCTGCTTGATGCAGATTATTGTTATCAGTAGTATATTCATTCCACGGAAGTTCCACAATATATTCAAGATAATTCAGCTGAATTGAATATTCAGCAGCTGAAGGATTCATTCTCTGTAACTTTTGCAGTTCCTTTTCAAAAACTTCCTTGATTTCGTCATTCCATAATTTACGGGATGCCTTGTCCCTAAGTTCTCTGATCTCTTGTTCATGCGGAGATCCACCCAATTCATCCTGTATGGTCTTCAACTGCATGTTCAGCAAATAGTCTCTTTGCTGTTTGTCAATATCTTTTTTTACTTTCTTTTGTATCTGATTTTTAAGATCTATCATCTGCAGTTCTTTGGTAAGAAACTCAAGCACTTTAGAAGAAAGAATATCAAATTCATTTGTTTCAAGAAGCATCTGCTTTTCTTCAAGTGATATATTCAGATTGGAACAGATGAAATGAAGCAGGAAGTTGGGAGATTCTATGTTCTGAATTGCAAATGATGCCTCTGTTGGAATATTGGGAGACTGTTTGATGATTTGCAAAGCCAGATCTTTAACACTGTCCACAGTTGCATTAAATTCCCTTGAGTTTTTTTTCAATGCAGGAATTGTTTTCAGGATTCTGACTTTAGCAGTGAAATATGGTTCCGTGCTGATCATTTCATCAATAACAAAGCGGTTTCTCCCCTGAATAATGACAGTATTGTTTCCGTCAGGCATCTGCAGAAGTTTAATGATGTAGGCCGCCGTGCCGATCTGATATAGGTCAGCAGGCGAAGGATCTTCAATATCAGGATCTTTCTGTGCAACAACACCGATCACTCTTTTGCCGCGATAAACATCTTTTATAAGTTTAATGGATTTATCCCTACCAACAGTAATGGGTATAATCACACCCGGAAACAATACAGTATTTCGTAATGGAAGTATATTCAGTGTTTCAGGAATATTCTCTGATTCAATTTTCAGTTCGTCTTCTCTTGACAAAACCGGAAAAAAATCACTTTCAGGTAGATTAAGGTCACTGTCAAGATAAAAGCTCATATCTAGTATATTGTCGTCTTTCATATCAAAAATATAATAAGTTTAAAAAAACAGGCTGTGCAAATGTCAAGCATTATGCCAAAGACATCTTTGCTTTATTCATCTGACATAGCGTACAATGTTTCGAAAATCTTAAGATCAGCATCGGACAAAATGACATTTCGACGATCACAAACAGCACGGGCAACTTCAATGGCCTTTTGGAAATTGAATTTCTTCATGCCTGCAGCACCACCCCATGAAAAGGAAGGAATAAAATTCCGAGGAAAACCATCTCCAAAAATATTGGCACTCACTCCAACAACTGTTCCTGTATTGAACATTGTATTAATTGATGATTTAGAATGATCTCCCATTATCAGTCCGCAAAACTGTAAACCGGTTGATACAAAATGTTTTTCAGGATATGACCAGAGTTTAACAATATCGTAAGTGTTTTTCAGGTTAGAATTATTGGTGTCTGCACCAAGATTACACCATTCAGCAATCACTGAATTGCCCAGAAAACCATCGTGAGCTTTGTTTGAATAGCCAAAGAAGACACTGTTGCTCACCTCTCCTCCTACCTTGCATTGAGGGCCTATTGTTGTTGGTCCGTATATTTTTGCTCCCATTTTCAGCACTGATGATGAACACATTGCAAAGGGTCCTCTGATTGAACAATTTTCCATGATCTCACTGTCAAATCCGATATATACGGGACCTGTCCTGGCATTGATCACTGAGTATTCAACAACTGCACCCGGTTCAACAAATACATTCTCACTTCCTGAAACACGGTTTGTTGTTGAAATGCTTGCTGATGTTCTGCCTGCTGTTATTCTGGCGTAATCATCTCTGATGGCGAAATCATTCATACTGAAAATATCCCAGGGTCTTGATATTTTTCTGATATCGCCTGCATAAATTTGAAATTCAAAACCATTAAGATAATCAACCTTGAATACATCATTTTGGGAAAACTTTAATTTTTGTGTCTGTTCCAAATCGGCTGCAAAGGCAATAAGAGTATTCGTTTCTGTTGATATCAATGCCTTTCCCGGGCTAAGTTCAGAGATCTTCTGCATCAAAGTCTCATCAGGAAACACAAGCCCGTTGATATACATATTCTGCTCATAAATTTGTAATGGAAATTTTTCCCTCAGATAGGCTGATGTATGAAAGCTTGGCTTGCATTGAAGAACATATTCCCATTTTTCAACAAAAGTCAGTATGCCGCATCTAATAAGTGCCGTAGGTCTCATAAATGTAAGAGGGAGCATGTGATCCCGGTCATTGTCATCAAACAGAATATAATTCATATGCAATGGTTTGACTACAAAAATACTAAAAAAATCATGAGTGTCTGATATAAAAAAAAGCACCTGTGAAGGTGCTTTAAAATATTGTAAACTGCAATGGAATATCCTATTTTTTCTGAAATTTTTCGTATCTGCTTTTGAATTTATCAACACGGCCGGCTGTATCAACCAGTTTCAGCTTTCCTGTAAAAAATGGATGTGAGGTGTGTGAAATCTCAAGTTTGATAAGTGGATATTCCTGACCGTCTTCCCATACAATGGTATCTTTTGTAGGGGCTGTTGAGCGACTGAGGAATGCATAATCATTTGAAGTATCTTTGAAAACAACAAATCTGTAATTCTTTGGATGGATATCTTTTTTCATGTCCGTATTTTTTTCTGTTTCACAAATCGGCTGCAAATTTACAAAAAAAAATTTAATTTCCAGCAACTATCATAGAAAAGATTCAAAAAAAATCAAAAGTTATGCTATGAAACAGAAAAATTGCCTATTCAATCAAATGTAACAGGGAATTATAAATAACTTCAACTTCCATAAGCAGTTTCAAATAATACACTGGAACTTTATAGACTTCAACATCAAAATTGAAACTGATTTTTTTAATAACCTGCTAGTAATTCCCCATTGAATTATCCTCTCACAGTAACACCATCCTCGATGAACCGGCATCATTCCACCTTCACCGCAGATTGTTGTATCGAAAAATGGTCTCGTCATTGATGATAATTGTTTTTGGTGGTACTGCATAGTTATAGAGATACTCTTCTTCATCAGGGACTTTGAGAATGGTTTTTCCAGCAATTTCAGAAAGAAATCACTGCAACTGAAAAGCCTCCGGGATGTGTCCACAGATGCAACTGCATATAAAAGTTTATCCTGAATAAAAGACCTCACAGTTTGTTGCCATGCAGGAGAGAAAAGGAGCGTTTTTTTTTGGATGAAACGAATAGTCTGGATCGGGTTTTTCTTATGCCATTTTGGATGGGGTGTACATATTATGAATTGTAGGAACAATATCATTTTGTTGCATATACATCCCATAAAATTTAAAATCAATCTTATGTCAGTTCTGAATATCAGCGTATTATGTTTGTGCAAGGATATATCCTGATAGATAATATCTTTTTGTTACAAAATAAATCCCACAGGAATACTAAAATTAACCTGCGAGGGTGTCAGGCTCTCAATATGTGTATGACTATCGCTTTAGTATAAAAAAATCTTTTTTTTCAGAACCAACAACTGTACTGCGAATTTTTTATTCTCTGATCAGTTGTAAAAAATCTATGGCATTGGTTCTGAAGCAACACAATATCAACATGCAATATGATTAATATAGCGGACAAAACCACTTTCTTTCCCCTAATCTTTTACCAGTCATTTAATTAGTATTTTTATAAAACTTACGTACTGAATTTTCATTATTCTTGACTAAAATGCATATTTAAAATACTGTTAGATATTATAACATATCATCCTCTGAGAATCTTTTCTCCATCTGATCAGCAACTGTTGCAACGTGTATCATATACATCATCAACCGGTTTTCAGGCATCAGTGCTGGGACTTTCACTGTAAAATGCAGAGCCCATCCGTCTGTACTGGGTTCCATTTGCCATGCACCCAAAACAGAGTTGAAATTTTCGGTCATAATCATCCACAGTTGTTCATTACTCATCTCTGAAGCATTGCTGAGCAATCTGGCAGGAGATGATATTTCGCGAACTTCGGCATCCTTAATTTTTTTTGTTGCTGAATTAATAAATACTATCTGTGTTCGGGAACTGTCAAGTTCAAAGAGTAGTTTGAAATTACCTGCCGATGTGACTTCAAACTGAAGATTCATATTATTGAGTTGTCTTTCAATACGAACATCCTTTTCCTGAGCAAAAACGACAGTCAGGGAAACAAAAAATAATATATGGATAAATATCAATGTGCGCTTCATAAGAAATAGATTTTACGTAACGAAATTACAATTTTTTTCCAAAAGTCACAATGAAACAAAAATTATGCAACAAATAAAAAAAAACTGCTTTTCTTTGAAAAAAAGCAGTTTTTCAATGAATTGAATACTGTTTTATTTTGTTTTTGTGCTGGTCTTTTCCACATCTACAATTTCAATGTCAAAAACAAGTGTGGCATATGGTGGAATCGGAGAGCGAGGGTCAGATTCACCGTAGGCAATTTCTGAAGGAAGAATTATCCGTGCTTTCCCTCCTTTTCGCATCATCAAAACAGCTTCATCCCATCCCTGAATAACCTGACCTTTTCCTGCGATAAATGCAAAAGGTTCGGGTGCTCCAACTGAAGAATCAAACTTCTGTCCATTGAGAAAATACCCTGTATAATGAGCACTCACTTTATCTCCGGGTTCAACTTTCGGTCCATTTCCTGCATGTTGCTGAATAAAAATCAACCCACTGGCTGTTGGTTTTACATTGATATTATTTTCCTTGAGCCAGGCATCACGATCAATCGCTTCCTGTTTTTTCAGTTCTTCAAGCAATTGTCTTTCCTGTTCAAGTCTTACCTGCATTTCAGCCATATATTCATCCTTTGTTTTATGACTCAACACTTTTATTTCAAAGCGAAGCATACTTTCAGCTGTGATAAAAGGTGGCATTTCATTCAATCCGACATTATATATCAGAAAAGAGTCTGCCTTAACAATAAAACTGGCACTATCACCTTCTGTAATCATGAAGAGTCCCTCATTAATATCTCCCGCAAACAGTGATTTCTGAACCGGCAACATAATCGGTTCTGAAGCATCTTTTGCAGAAAACAACAAACTGTCATTTTCCTGAAGATAATAACTCATTTCAACGGTTAATACATCGCCTTCAATAGGGAGTTGTTTTTCTGAGTTTCCTCTTTCAATTTTATAATACAATCCGGTATCGGTTTTGTCATAGCCGGTATATGGACTACGGCTGCATGCAATTGCCATTATTATTACAATTGCGATGATCATGTTTTTTTTCATAGAATTATTTAAGATTAATTTGTTCTTACTTCAAGAATTTCGATATCATAGATAAGGATTGCTTTTGTGGGAATTTTATTTTGGTCTCCCAATAACCCAAAAGCCATATGTGAAGGCAGGATGAGCTTGGCTTTGTCACCTTCCCTTAACAATGCAAGCCCTTCTTCAAGACCACCGGGAGCTGTAGACCTTCCAAGCTGGATTTCTTCAAATCCATCTATCGCTGAATCATAACATACATATCCGTTGATGAGTTCAACCCGTGAATTAAATCTTACAATGGACATGTTAACAACTTTTTCTCCATATCCCGGTTGATAAATCCAATATCTGAGACCTGTGGAAGTTTTGCTCATCCTCCACCCCATGCGTGAAACGTAATCATCAATCTGAATTTCTTCCGAACCAGCCATAATTTTGTTTGCTTCCTGCAGATTATCATTATACTGCTTGGGATCCACTTCAGGCTTGTATGTTTGTTCCTCATTCCTGACACAGGAAATCAAGAACATAACAGCGACCGTTGCAAGAGAAAGACAAAAAAGAAAGGATCTGTGCTGAGTCATAATTTAATGAATATGTTCCCGAATAATTTTTGTAACAATACTGCATGCTTCATCTAGACTTCCATAGAAATATGCACCGGCAGCATTTTTATGACCACCACCATTAAAAAATTTACTGGCAATTTTGTTTACATCAAGATTCCCTTCAGAGCGTAGGGAAATTTTAATGTACTTTTCCATTTCAGTCAAAAGCACACCAAAATGAATATTACTTATTGTCATTGTATAATTTACCAGACCTTCGGTATCACCTACCCTATAGTTGTATGTCTTTAGATCTTCAGCACTCAGAGCAATAAATGCACCGCCAAATTCTTCCATAACTGTCAGTTTCTTTGAAACGCTATGCCCTAATAATCTGAGTCTATCTTCAGAAAAAGTATTATAGACAAGTTGATGTATCAGAGCTCCGTCAATACCCAAACTGAACAGATGTGCCAGTACATTGTATGTTTCAGGATTGTTGCAGGAATAACTGAACGATCCGGTATCTGTCATTATTCCAACGTAAAGATTTTCTGCCATTGTTCTGGTTACCAGTTGCCTGTCACCGGATTCAACAATGAATTGATAAATCAACTCTGCAGTGGAAGATACAGATGTATCACAGTATTTATAATTAAAAACTTCATCTTGTTGGATATGGTGATCAAAAAGAACTGTTTTCTTGTCTTTCATAAGAGTATTGACAGTATTTTGCATTGATTCAAGTCTGGAAACTGAATTCATATCCACAAAAATGAATACAGAAGAAGTTTCAATCAAAGTTTTAACTTTTGATTCCTGAAAAGTATCAATCAGAATTGAGTCTGCCCCTTTCATCCATGATAGAAATTCAGGAAAAGGATCAGGTAACACAAAATACACTTGATGCCCTGTTTTTTCAAGATACTCCTTCAATGCCAAACCGGCTCCGACAGTGTCTCCATCAGGATAGGTATGTCCCATGATAAGAAAAGTTTCTTTTTTCTGTTGAAACAAATCTCTGATGGCGGCCGAATCTTTGCGGGGAATGAGTTTCATAATTTCACTAATAGTTTGCAAAATTAAGAAATAATTGTAATTTGAATTTGAAAACCTATTAAGAGAAAATGTAGTAGAAATATGTAAAAAATATTTTTTTTTCTGATTGTTTTATAATTAATTTAGCATCATCAAATCGCAACATTATGAGTGGCACAATCACTTTATGTATTATCAAACCCCGTGCAATCAAGGAAAAACTTGCTGGGCCAATCTTAAATAAGATTGAAGAATCAGATTTTACTATCTGTGCAATGAAGATGTTTTATATGTCAGAAAAAACAGCAGGGCTCTTTTATGAAGTTCATAAAGAAAAACCTTTCTATAATGATCTTGTTAAATTCATGTCTTCAGGTCCCGTCATTGTTGCTCAATTATCGAAACCAAATGCTGTGGAAGAATTCAGAAAACTCATTGGTTCAACCAATCCGGAGGAAGCTGCTGAGGGCACAATCAGAAAATTGTTTGGAAAATCAATCCAGATGAATGCCATTCATGGCAGCGACAGCGATGAAAATGCACAACGCGAATGCAAATTCTTTTTTAAACCTGAAGATATCTGCAACTTTCCGGCGAATAGCTGCTAATTTCTGCTCTCCAGAATTTCAAATGTTTCATCTGCATAAACAAGAATAATCCTTGAAGGTTTTCTTTCAAAATGAGTTTGCTTCACTTCATTGGTTTTTTGTGACACATCTTCTTCTTTATTTTCGGGAATAGTATTATTTGTTTTTTCATCAGTCATTTTGTGGACTTCCTCAATTTCAGTTTCCTTTGTTTCTCTCAACTCATTTTCTTCATTATGTTCAACATCAGGATCAGATATTGTGGCTGATATTTCATTCTCGTTTGCCTGAAGTCCTGAAAAAAGATCCTGAACTTCATGTTGTGTCTGCCTTTCATTAAACTCAACTTTCGTTTCAACTGGTTTATTTTCTGAAACTATTTGCTCACTTTCGCTCTGAAACATATTTCCTCGTCCAAACAAAAGCCACTGTAAACTTATATCAGGAAATGTTTCACATACTTTAATCACAAAATCTAAACTAGGTTTATTTCTGCCACTGAGAATATGTGATATATTTGAAGGTTGCACGCCGATCATATCGGCAAATTTTGCTGCTGTTACATCTTTAACCTTTAGCAATAACCCAATTCTATTATTCATAAGACAATGTTTTTACAAAGGTAAACAAATAAATAATTACTTATGTAAAAATATCTTTAAAATATTATATTTACAAATGTAATATTAAATTTACGTTCGTAAACATGTGAACTTATACATTATATAAACTACATTATAATATTGATTATATGTTTTTTAGTATAAAATAAAATACTCAAGCAAGTCTTTATATAGTTTAGAAGACAAATATTAATTAAATACTTTCAATAAACTAATTTATATCACTGATTATATGTATTTTAAAAAAAGTATTTAAAGTCTGATAAATACAATTGTAAATTTACTGATAATCCAGGAAATAAATAGCGGTCTTATTAGTAGTCTTATTTATTTAACGAATT
>CAYRXH010000070.1:0-13221 GCA_964428185.1 uncultured Bacteroidales bacterium | reverse complement strand
AGAAGTGGTGCAAAAAAGAGGGGATGTGATGGTGGTGTGGTGACAAGATATCTCATAGAAGATAGAAGATACTAAATATCACTATTGTCCGATAAAAAACCAAACTGGTTTGAAAAATCAGTAACACCGCATGTTTAGTGAGTTTTTTTTAGTCTGTGAGTTTGCGTATAAAAATTTACTACCGTTGATTTTTAACTATTTACATCCCTAAGAAATTATATAGTTTTTTATGGGCTTTAGTGATTATTAAAAAAGATTCTTGTCGATTTCTGTAAATTTTGTAATTTTGCAGCGGGGTAAGTCTTATACAACCAGCTCCTGTGAACTCCCCCAGGTTCGAAAGAAAGCAAGGGTAAACGGTCGTAGCGGTGTGATGTAAGTAACTTACCCTTCTTTTATTTATAAGATTTTGAGGTCTTAAAATTACTCCCCCTCTACTCTGCCATGCATTCAAATGAAGCGGGTATCATGAAACCAACTATTATATATACACTTTGATTCCTGATTTTTCATTAATTTTGCATTATTATACCACATTCCCGATGTTACTTAAAATTTACGATGAGAATCCTTCTCCCAAGTTGATCCGTCAAGTGGTTGACTGCCTGAATGACGGTGGTATTATCATATACCCTACTGATACTATGTATGGAATAGGCTGCAGTATATACAAACCCAAAGCCGTTGAAAAAATCTCCCGGATCAAAGGCATCCCACTCAGCAAGGCAAATTTTTCTTTGATTTGCAACAATCTCAGCGATCTTTCAACCTATGCAAAACCGCTAAATAACAACATTTACAAGGTGATGAAAAAATGCCTTCCCGGTCCATATACTTTTATTATCCCTGCTTCTGGAAATGTGCCCAAACTGTTCATGAGTAAAAAGAAAACCATTGGGATCAGGGTTCCTGCAAACAGTATCATACAAGCAATTATTGCTGAACTGGGACATCCGATAATGTCAACATCCATTGAAATTGATCACGAAACCATTGAATATACAATTGACCCTGAACTCATCCATGAAAAATACGAAAGCATGGTTGACATTGTGATTGACGGCGGATATGGAGACGTTGAAGGGTCAACAATATTTGACTGCACCGGTGAAGAGATTGAGGTGATCAGAGCAGGGAAAGGCAATATTGATTTTCTGATTTGAGATTCATAATATAACTCTCTTTATGAAAGAAATTCCTTGCAATATTATGATGAATCTCACTGAGCCCGGAGACGGAAAAGAAATTTTTGAAACCATTGAAGATACGGAGTCATTTCTTATTGAAAGAATCATATCAAACAATGCTGCCTCACCTGCCGACGGATGGTATGAACAGGATCATGACGAATGGGTGATGATTCTGCAGGGCTCTGCAGTCATTGAATTGTCAGGATCAACTTTTGAATTACACCGTGGCGACTCTATACTCATTAGATCACATGAAAAACACAGAGTCATTTATACATCATCCATACCCCTTTGTGTATGGATTGCCGTACATCAAAAAAAAAATAAACCCTTATGATGGAGATTGTTTTAAATATCCTGAAAGAGTCTTTAATGATTACAAGTTTTGTGATAATCATGTTGTTACTTATTGAATACTTTAACATCAAAACAAAAGGCTCGTGGCTGAAACGATTAAAAACCTCCGGCACAAGGCAGGTACTTCTTGGCGCCACACTTGGTCTTCTCCCCGGTTGTCTTGGCGGATATGCAGTTGTATCACTCTATACCCATCATGTTGTGGGTTTCGGAAGTTTGCTTGCTGCATTCATAGCAACCATCGGCGATGAAACATTTGTTATGTTGTCAGTGATGCCTGTCACTGCCTTGTATATTATGGGTGGTCTTTTTGCAGGCAGTATCATAATCGGTTTGATTGTCAATAAAATTTACACTTACAGAGGCAAAATCAATATCGTCCATTTTGAAATTCATGAACATGACCACTGTGCCCATAATACCGGCAAAACTTCAGGAATAATTCAGAACCTCCGCAATCCTTCATTTCAGCGCGGACTTCTTATTTTCGGACTTCTTTTATTTATTGTATTTTTAATAACCGGTTTGTTCGGGCATGAACATGTGCATTCCACTGAACATGTTCATTCTGCCGGGGAAACATGCAATGAAGAACACAGACAATTTCAGTTTTTTATGATCGAAGAATGGATGCAATACAGTTTTATTCTGCTTGCAGCCATAAGCCTGTACATTATAATCAAGGTGCCTGAACATTTTCTCAATGAGCATTTATGGAACCATATTATTAAAAAACACTTTCTCCGGGTTTTCATCTGGATTCTCATTTCAATCGCTGCAATTAAGGTGCTTCTTCAACTGGTTCATGTGGATCATATTGTCAGTGAGTCCATGTATTACTGGAGTTTTGTAATGATCGCCGCACTGATAGGAATTATTCCACAATCGGGACCCCACATTATTTTTATCTCTTTGTTTTCACAGGGAATCATCCCTTTAAGCATTCTTCTTGTTAATTCGATAGTACAGGAAGGACATGCAGGTCTCCCACTACTCGCTGAATCGAAAAAAAGTTTCTTTCTTATCAAAGCTATCAAAACAGGCATCGCCCTCCTGATTGCAGTTGCCGGTTTTTATTTTAAATTCTAGTTTCTTAATAAGCCCTTGTATAACTCTTCCCTTCGGTCAGATACTCATAGAACCTTCCATCTTTGATTCTGAATTTTGTTTTCAGTGTTCTCTGCATCCCGTCAATTTTAAACAAAAGAACTTCAAAATGAAGATGGGGGCCACTGGACCAGCCAACATTGCCGCTATATCCAAGCAGTGTTTCCGGTTTTACTTCATCTCCTTCAGCGACCGCTGCACCACCCTTTTTCAAATGATTGTACAAACCAAATGTACCATCAGGATGATACACCAGAATGAAATTGTTATAATCTGCACATTTCCTTGTCTTGCAGTTCTTATCATTACTATCTACAACCCTGATCACAACTCCCTCGCGGGCAGGATAAATTTCAGTTCCCTCAGGCAAATCAAAATCCAGTGCAAATTCTCCCTCGTGTGAAAACGTTCCAATACCCCTGAACAACAGTAAACTCAAGTCCCTTACTACAGGGAAGCATATAAGCAAAATCCTCTCCCGTTGTCTGATTGTATGTGCCGAAACAAGCCTGCATCTCAGTGCTGAATGTGGATTTCATGGCTTTCTTTTCGATGCGGAGATAGGTTATTCTGTTTTTTTACTTCGAGCAGGAAGCACATATACTTTATTGTTTCCGTTTGTTGATTTCAGGTTTGTCAGCTGAAAATAAATCTGAACTGATATAGGGTAATATTCATCATTATCCATAAAAATTTCCCATCCTTCAGTATCCTGTTCATAGTAAAAAGAAATCCTCAAACCCATGGTCTGTGCATAGAGACCAAGCCCGAAAACACAAAACAAGAAAACCGAACAGAAAAAACACCTCATCATTTTAATATTTTTTTGCAATGATAACAAAAAACCATTTAACCCTGGCATACGGACACTTCTGAAACCAAAAATAATTGTTTCCAATCATTTCAGGAAAGCAAAATATTTTTCCAGTTAAAAAAATATTCGGTTACATTTGCAGAACACAAGAAGCTAAAACAATATGAGCACAGATTTTTTTTCAACCAACAATTATTTCATTGACGAAAAAGTCAATTTTCTGAAATTTGAAAATGAATACAAGATTTTCAATGAGGAAGGCATTCAGATGGGAGCAGTTCTGCAACGGCTGACAGCAGGACAGAAGGCCATGAGATTATTTTTTAATAAATCCATGCTCCCTTTCAGACTTGATATTGTCAATGCCCAGGGTGGTGTTGAGGCGACTGTAAAAAGGGGATTTACCTGGTTTGTTTCAAAAGTTCAGATTCTTGATTCAAACGGAACACCCATTGCTCAGATCAAACAGAAATTCAGACTTCTCAAACCAAAATTCATCATTGCAGACATGGAAACCAGACCCATTGGTGAAGTGAAAGGAGACTGGAAAGCATGGAATTTTGAAATCACTGATGCCGAAGGGAAAAAAATCGGACAGATCAGCAAGCAATGGGCAGGTGCTGCCAGAGAGTTATTTACTACAGCAGATAAATATGTTGTCAGCATAGATCCCGGATATGCCAATCCGGGAAGCAAAAAAGCGCTTATTGCCTGCGCCATTACTGTGGATATGGTTCTGAAGGAATCCAAATAATTGACAGTCACTGACAAATGCAGAATAAAAAATCTGCATTTTTTTAATACTAAAATAAAATTAATGTCGTTTTGACAGTGTTCTTAAGTGGGTATGATTTTTGCAAAACCGCACCCTTGCTAAAAATTATTTTTTAAAACTTTTGTGATATGAATGAAAATGTTGACATTCAGGAACTTAATGATTTAATTCGCAGAGAAAGCGAATTCATTGATTTGCTGAGCCTGGAAATTGGCAATGCAATTATCGGACAAAAAAATATGGTAGAACGCTTAATGATCGGGCTACTTGCCAACGGTCACATCCTTCTTGAGGGAGTTCCGGGACTGGCAAAGACCTTGGCGGTGAAAACTCTTGCCGGCACAGTTGATGTTTCCTTCAGCCGCATTCAGTTTACCCCCGATTTGTTGCCTGCCGACCTTATCGGAACAATGATTTACAGTCAGAAATCTGAGGAATTCACAGTTCGCAAAGGTCCTATTTTTGCCAATTTTATTCTTGCTGATGAAATCAACAGAGCCCCTGCAAAAGTACAGAGTGCTCTTTTGGAAGCCATGCAGGAACGTCAGGTAACCATAGGCAAAGAAACCTTTCAACTGCCTGAGCCGTTTCTGGTGCTGGCAACACAGAATCCGATTGAACAGGAAGGAACGTATCCGCTCCCTGAAGCTCAAGTTGACCGTTTTCTGCTGAAAGTGGTCATCTCCTACCCTTCAAAGGAAGAAGAAAAATCAATTCTCAGACAACAATCAACTTCAGGAACACCCAAGATAAAAGCTGTTGTCAAGCCTGAAACAATTATCCGTGTTCGAGAACTTGTTAGAAAGATATACATTGACGAAAAAATCGAAAACTATATTACAGATATTATATTTGCAAGCCGTTTCCCCGGTCAGTTTAGGCTAAATGCACTAAAAGATATGATACGTTTTGGAGCTTCACCCAGAGCAAGTATAAATCTGGCTCTTGCTGCCAAGGCATACGCCTTTATTAAACGACGCGGCTATGTCATCCCCGAAGATATTAGAACACTTGCTCCTGATGTACTGAGACACAGAATCGGACTGACATACGAAGCTGAAGCCCAGAATGTCACTCCCGAACAAATTATCAATGATATCCTCAACACTATAGAAGTTCCCTAAAAGCAAAATATCGGTTTTGCCGTAAGTATTTGAATGACTTTGATACAGTTTAGAGCAAATACAATGTTTAAAAATTTACCCAATGGAAACCTCTGATATTTTAAAAAAAGTCAGATATATTGAGATAAAAACCCGAGGACTGACACAGCAGATATTTTCGGGAAAATATCACAGTGCTTTCAAGGGAACAGGGATGGCATTCAGTGAGGTCCGTGAATATGCTTACGGTGATGACATCAGATCCATTGACTGGAAGGTCACTGCTCGCTATAATCACCCGTATGTCAAAATGTTCGAAGAAGAACGTGAACTCACCGTATTACTTTTGATTGACGTGAGTGCATCCAACAGTTTTGGAAGCAAATCACAATTGAAAGCTGAGCTGATTATCGAACTGGCTTCAATTCTTGCATTTTCAGCTATTCAAAACAATGACAAAGTGGGGGTTATCTTTTTCAGCAATCAGGTTGAGAAATTTATCCCTCCGAAAAAAGGTACATCACACATCCTCAGAATCATCCGTGAAATGCTTGATTTCAAACCTGAAAATCAGGGCACCCGCATTGAAGCTGCCTTGAAATTCCTCAATAACACCATCAAAAAAAGAAGCATTGTTTTTCTTATCAGTGATTTCTTTGATTCCGAATACGAAGAAGCGTTTGCAATGACCAAGCAAAAACATGATCTGGTTGCATTGCGGATTGAAGACCAGAAAGAACAGGAACTGCCTCCCATCGGTTTTGTTCAGTTTTCAGATCCTGAAACAGGAAAAAGAAAATACATTGATACTGAAAACTTTACCACTAGAACTAATTATAAAAAATGGTGGCTTTCAAATACAGAACGCCTCCGTTCAAGTTGTCTGAAAACAGGAACTGACCTAGCTGTTCTGCAAACAGGACAGGACTATACCCGTCCTCTGATCCAACTGTTTAAACAAAGAGAAAAAAGAATGTAACCATGAACAAAGCACACAATTTCTTTATCATCTTTTTCTTTGTTGCTTCCTTGTATGGATTTTCACAGAAATCAGGAGTTTCTGTGGAAAAAAACACCATCCTTATCGGAGAACAGACAAAACTCTCCTATCAGTTTACTTTTCCTCCTTCAGCAACATCAATAAGCATTCCGCTCATTGAAGGTGATACTCTGACTTCACATATTGAAATTATCGAAAGACTGAAAACAGATACTTTATTGACATTTGGAAAAATTTTGGGACTCAACCAGCATTATATTATCACTTCATTTGACTCCGGCACTCACACGATCCCTTCATTGCCCTTTTCCTGGTATATGCCCGGAGACACATCGGCTATTTTTGCCTATACCGACAGTTTGCTCCTAACAGTTCGAACTGTTGCTGCCGACACCACGCAGCCTATCAAAGACATCAAGGCACCTTGGGACATTCCCTTTCAGTGGAGGGATTATATATGGCATGCAATTATTGGATTGATAATCTTGCTTCTCATTGCTGCAAGCATTTATTATTTTATGCGGCGCCGAAAAGGTCTTCCGTTGTTTCCTGCCCGTCAAATTCAGATTCTTCCTCCCCATGAAGAAGCCATACGGGCACTTGACCGCATCCGGAAAGAAAAAATATGGAGAACAGGCTTGGTAAAGGATTATTATACAGTATTGACTGACACTCTCAGACATTATATTAAGAGACGGTTTGACATACAGTCAATGGAAATGACTACCACAGAAACTGTCAGTGCCCTTTCGGAAACAGATACAACAGCCGAAGCCCGTGAAAAAATGGAGCATATTCTGCTTGCCGCTGATCTTGTGAAATTTGCCAGATCGCAACCCGTGCCCACAGAAAATGAACATTGTCTGGATCTGGCTTATCAGTTTGTACTTTCAACCAAAAAAGATGAAGAACCCGAAAATAATTCAACAAAATCTTCAGATGAACAAAAGAATGAGTTATGAAATGGATGAATGAATTTTTTGCCAGTCCCGGTTATCTCTGGATACTGCTAATCATCCCTCTGTTGATTTTCTGGTATATCAGAAAACATAAAATGTTCAGAGGAGAAGTGCAATATTCCGGTTTTCAGGGTTTCGCTGCTAACCAGCATTCATTCAAAACCTGGCTTCGTCATTTGCAACATGTGTTCAGAATGCTTGCAATAATTGCTGTCATCCTTGCACTTGCACGTCCTCAGATAACAAATACTGACAAACGAATGAAAGTGGAAGGCATTGACATTATCATGTCTATGGACATTTCGGGAAGTATGCTTGCTGAAGACCTGAAACCCAACAGAATAGAGGCTGCAAAGCAGGTAGCGGCTGAATTTATCAAAAACAGACCCAATGACAGAATCGGACTTGTTGCCTTTAGCGGTATTGCTTTCACACAATGTCCTCTGACCATTGATCATGCTATTCTGCTCGGTTTGCTTGAGAAACTTAGCAACAGTATGGTTGTTGACGGAACTGCAATCGGTGATGGTCTGGGACTTGCAGTTGAAAGACTGAGACAAAGCGAATCTGTCAGCAAAGTGATTATCCTGCTCACCGACGGCATCAACAATATGGGATTTATTGATCCAATGATGGCTGCTCAGATTGCCGGTGAATACGGAATCAGGGTTTATACCATAGGGGTCGGCAAAAAAGGAAAAGCTCCATACCCTTTTCAAACCCCCTTCGGAGTGCAATATGATTATGTGGATGTAGAAATTGACGAGGCTCTCTTAGGAGATATCGCCAATATGACAGGCGGTAAATACTTTCGGGCAGTTGACAATAGATCACTGCAGGAAATTTATGATGAAATTGATATGTTGGAACGAACCAAAATTGAAGTGGCATGGTTCAGCAGACACACAGATCAGTTTCACATCTTTCTACTTGTTGCCCTTGGTCTAGTTTTACTTGAAATGGTCTTAAAATATGCACTTGTAAAAATGTTGCCTTAAATAATTTTAACAATGTACAGACTGGAACATCCCAATGCTTTATACCTTTTATCAGTAGTTGTTCTGCTGATTCTTATTAGGTGGATCTATGTGCGATGGAAATCTGCACGCTTCAGAATACTTGCAGACAGCCACCTCCTTCCGCATATTGTCAGAGGGTACAGCAAGAGCAAGGATATTGCAAAATTTTTTATTGCCGTGTTTATAACCGTCCTTCTGATATTCAGTATAGCAAATCTTCAGGTGGGTGGAAAAATTGACAAAAAAGCCACATCTGAAACCATTGACATGGTACTTGCTGTTGATATCAGTCATTCAATGCTTGCCGAAGATGTGAGTCCTTCACGTATCGAGCGTGCAAAAATGATTTGCCTCAAAATTGCCGAAAAAGTAAAATTTGCTAAAACAGGAATCGTCCTTTTTGCCGCTGATGCCTTCATTCACATGCCAATTACATCAGACCCCGGTGCTGTGAGAATGTTCATCAACTCCATTGAAACAGATCTTATTTCGCTACAGGGAACGGCCATAGGAAAAGCAATTCAGATTTCAGCCGAAGCGTTTTTGAGAACTGATGCCAAAAATAAAGCAATCATTCTGATCAGTGATGGAGAAAATTTTGAGGATGATGCTATTGCTGCTGCTGATATTGCTATTGAAAACAACATCGTCATACATACCATCAGTATTGGGACTCATGAAGGGGCCCCCATCCCCATTAAGGAAAATGGGAAAACAATAGGATTTAAAAAGGATCGCGAAAACAATACTGTCATCAGCCGTCCCGACTTTTTGCTTTTGAAAGGCATTGCCTCAAAAACTGGAGGAATCAATGTTGACGGGAATCAACCCGGAACAGCAGTTGAAAACATCTACTCTGAACTTGAAAAACTCGACAGGGAAGAAGGTGATTCAGTAGAGTTTGCCGACTGGGATTCACTGTTTTATCTCTTTGCCATCCCTGCTCTCATTCTTTTAATACTGGATTTTCTGATCGTAGATAGAAAAATGAAATGGCAGGAAATTTTCAGTTCTTTACTCAGTGTTAGTCTTACAATGGATAAAAAAAGGAAATAACATTATGAAACTGACCATTGCTTTCGTTTCCATTCTGATCTTAACTTCAGAATTCGGTCTTCTGGCACAGACTTCGGCGAGATATATTCGTGACGGCAACAAAGCATATCAGGAAGGCAATTATCCTGATGCCGAAATTGCCTACCGCAGAGCCATGGATACTGACAATTCATGGGCTAAACATGCTGTATATAACACCGGAAATGCCCTTTTCAAACAAAATAAATTTGAAGAAGCCGCAGGTTTCTTTACACAACTGCTTTCCGATGAATCTATCATCAGTTCAAATGAAAAAGCTCAGATATGGCACAATCTGGGAAATTCATACGTCATGATGCAACAATATCAGCAGGCAGTTGATGCATATAAAAATGCACTTCGTCTGAATCCTGATGATGAAGATACACGTTATAATCTTGCTTGGGCTATGCAAAAGATAATACAAAACCAAAATCAAAACCAAAACCAGAACCAAAACCAAAACCAGGATCAAAATCAGGATCAAAATCAGAATGAGAATGAAGATCAGGACAATAAACAGAATCAGGACAATAAACAGAATCAGGACAATAAACAGAATCAGGACAATAAGCAAAATCAGGATAAAAAAGACCAACAACAACAAAAACAACAACAGCAACACCCTCAGATGAGCAGAGAAGAAATAGAAAGAGTGCTGAATGCTCTGTCAGGAAAAGACAGGCAGACATTAAAAGAACTGAGGGAAAAAGAAAAAGAAATAAAAAGTTACAAACCTGAAAAAGATTGGTAAAATGAGAAAAAAAACATTTCAATGTTTTGGTATTTCTTTTTTTAGCACAGCTATGATTCTGCTTGCATTTAACCCATTATGGGGGCAAGTAACCCTGAATGCTCGTTTGAGTTCATCCAAAGTTGGGGTCAGGCAACAGTTCAGTGTCACATATTCGCTTCAAGGAGCTAAAAGTGAATCATTTGAAAGGCCAACTTTCGAGGGTTTCAGACTTTTAGGACAAAGCAGCATGTCGGGGGGAGGCAGTATGCAGATGTTTGTGAACGGCCAGCTTATTAGTGGAGACGACAACGATGCCGAACAAAGCTGGACATTCACTCTGATGCCCACAGCCACAGGCTCTTTTGATATCGGACCTGCCAGGGCGAAAGTCAACGGAACTTGGATCAGTTCACCTACACTCACGGTCACTGTTACAGGCAACAACCAAAATCCGGTACCTGTTCAAACACAAGGAAACCCTCAGAGTTCAGGGCAACAGACAAGTGCAAACCGTCAAAATGAAAGTTCAACTAATGGTCTTCAGGCAGACGATGTGTTCATTATCGGTTTTGCAGATAAAAAATCTGCCTGGGTGGGAGAACCAATCATCGTCACATATAAAATTTTCACACGACATACTATAACTTCGTATGGAATTGAAAAAATTCCTTCTTTTGACGGATTCTGGTCTGAAAACATTGTTGATCCCACAGCAATACCTCAGCAGGGAGAAGAAACATACAATGAAAAGCGGTATGCCACTGCTTTGCTGCGAAAAATAGTTGTATATCCCCAACGCTCAGGCAAGTTGAGTATTGAGCCTCTCGAAGTAGAAGCCATTGTTAGAATTCCGGTGCAAAATCGTCAGCAGAGAAACCTTGATTGGATGGATCAAATGTTTAACAATTTCTTTTCTAATCCTTTTGCCACAGACCCTTTTTGGAGTTTCGGAAATTCATTCGAAGACATTAAGAAAACATTCAAGTCAAACACCATTAACTTAGACATAAAGGAGCTTCCTGCCAAAAACAGAACTGCTTCATTCACCGGACAGCTTGGAAATTATACAATGGAGGCCTGGTTTGACAAAGAACGTATTCTGATTGACGATGCCCTGAATTTCAATATTAAAATAAGCGGAAACGGAAACATGTCTCTGCTCGAAGCTCCAGATATTCAGTTTCCGGAAAGTTTTGAGGTGTTTGATCCTCAGGTTGAAGACAATACAAATGTCAATGCCAACGGAATTTCAGGAGACAAAACATTTACATGGCTCATCATTCCCCGTGAACCAGGAACATTTAAAATACCTGCTGTTGAATTTACTTTTTTCAATCCTGCCAAAGCCGATTATATCACACTCAGATCCGATGAATTTCAGGTGCAGGTGGTCGGACAACAGGGCAGCTCCTCTTCATCAGCAATCACTGAAACGGAAACTGATATCCGGTTTATAAAAACTGAACCCGGTTCTTTCAGAACAATCAATTTATTCTTTTTTGCATCGGGACTGCACTTTGCGTTGTTTCTAACTCCACTTCTGCTTTTTGTAATTTTTGTTATTGTCATGAGAAGGCGAATTCAACTCTACAGCAACCAGCAACTCCTGCTGTATAAGAAAGCAACCCGTACAGCCCGGAAAAGACTGAAAAAGGCAGATACCCTGCTGAAGAAGGAACAATACAGTGCGTTTTATGAAGAAACAGCACGGGCAATCTGGGCATATCTGACCCATCGTTTTTCAATCCAACAGGCTGAATTGTCTGTAGAAAGGGTGATCTCTCAGCTATCAGCCCACAATGTAAATTCTGATGTTCTGAATTCACTGAAGGAAACCCTTGACTTTTGTGAATATATCCGCTTTGCACCTGGTGCAACAAGTACAACCCCCAGACAGATCCTTGACAAGGCTCAGAATACAATCAGAAATCTTGAACAACATATTCAACACAATAAAAGGAATAAAAAAGATCATAAGAAAGATGTTAGACTTACTGTTCTGCTCATCTTAATGCTTATTACCGGATTGAACAGCCATGCCCAAAAAGTTGCTTCCGAAGACAGATTCAGAGATGCCACACAATTATACACCGACGGTCAGTTTTTTGAAGCCATTGGTATCTATGAAGATATCTTGCAAAAAGGTGTTGAAAATTTTGAAACCTATTATAATCTGGGCAATGCTTATTTTAAAACAAACCAACTTCCGGAAGCCGTTTATTATTATGAGAAGGCACTTCAGAAAGATCCCTGGAATGAAGATGCACAGTTTAACCTCACATTTGCCAATTCCTTGATAAATAAGGAACAACAAATTATTCCCGAAGCATTTCATGTGAGATTTGCCAATACAGTGATGAAATTGTTCACTCCCGACCAATGGGCTATTCTTGGTATTATATTGTTCACAATATCATTGACAGCACTTGTGTTGTTCCTGCTTCAAAACAAGAGCGAAATAAAAAAACTGTTTTTTTATCTTTCTCTCACCGTCTTACTGCTCACTGCATCCACCTGGTATTTTGGCAACCGCATGTACATTTCGATTGTGAATCCCGATCATGCCATCATTATGGTTTCAGCGGCAGGCATTAAAAGCTCTCCTGATATTAAAAGTGCAGTTGTGTATGTGGCACAGGCAGGTACCAAGGTAAAAATACTTTCAAAACTGGGTAGTTGGTACGAAGTCAGAGTCCCCGACGGTAACAAGGGGTGGATAAGTGCTGATGATGTGCGACTGATATAATTACACTCAAGAACGAGTATCTTTACGGCATGGTGGAATCAGTGTGAACTGAGAAATCAGAAAACTTTGTCATCGTGTTGAAAAAAAATCATCTCAGGCTGAAAGCCTGACTTCACTTTAAACTGATGTGGAGCGAAACTGCACCTAAGAAAATTAAACTCAACAACATGAGCGCCCTGAAAGGGCAGATTAAAAGAGCACAAAATCTGAGCAATTAATATGACCATAAATAATCTTCCTCTTCGATTAAAAAGTATCCCAGCATCATAAAAATAACTTTATTCATCATTCAATGATTGTCATTAATTTTACGCATTCATCATCATCTGAAGTTTTTTTGA
>CAYRXH010000069.1:5282-13676 GCA_964428185.1 uncultured Bacteroidales bacterium | reverse complement strand
TAAGAGGTTTCATCAACTCTGTGTTCAGGAAAAGACAAGTAAAAAACACTGCCTTTATTTATCTCGGACTCGAAAGAAATGGTACCGCCGAGATGATCAGTAATTTTTCTTGTAATTGCAAGACCCAGCCCTGTTCCTCCTGATTTGGACGTGAAATTGGGAGAGAAAATTTTATTCCTGATTTCTTCAGGAATACCGCTTCCGTTATCACGGATGCTGATATTGATTCTGTCTCCTGATTTTTCAGTTTTAATGACAATTTCTCCTGATTCCTTTGCGGGGATAGACTGAACTGCATTTTTAAGGATGTTATTAAGAATCTGTATTAGTTGTGTGTCATCCCCGAGAATAAAATAGCTCTGGGCATCATTGTAAATGAACTTTATACTTGTTTGTTCTGTTTCATAAAGGTGGATCACATCGTGAATCACCAGAATGATATCCAATGGATACAGCCCCTTTTCCTGGAGTTTGGCAAAGTTGGAAAATTCACTTGCTATCTGTGAAAGTGCATCAATCTGTTCAATGAGAGTCTGGGATGTTCGCTTCATTCGTTCTTCATAATCAGGTGCTTTGTCATCCCATGCACGCTGAAGATTTTGCAAGCTGAGCTTCATTGGCGTGAGAGGATTTTTAATTTCATGGGCAATCTGTTTGGCCATTTCATGCCAAGCCGATTCACGCTCACTTCTCATGAGTTGTCGGGTGCTGGCTGCAAGTTCATCAACCATTCTGTTATACTGTCTGACAAGAATACCTATGTCATCCTGTTTTTTCCATTGAATTTTTTCATTGGATTGTCCCGGTTTTAATGCTCTGAGTTTTTCACCGATAATTCTCAAAGGCATGGTCATGTAATTTGCTATCACAAGGGCGATAATGATTGCAATAGCAATGAGGACAACATAAAAATTTATAAAAGTGATAAGAAAAGAAGAAATTTCCTTTTTTAGTTCATTTTCACGGGCAAAATAGGGAAGATTGAGGTATGCAATCACTTCGTTCCTGTAGTTTTTAAATGGGAGCCAGGAAGAAGTATAATTCAGACTGCCGATGGATTCGTTTTCAAGCAAATATGGTGTGCTTGAATTTCTGAACCGATTAAGCGCATAAGGATTCATGAGTTTTGAAGTGAGACCCTGCTGATAAATCTGTGGTCTGGAAGTAGCAATGAGCTGCCCTGAAGTAGAAAACAGATTGATGTCTGTAAAAAAAACATTTGAAAATTTGGTCAAAAGCTCAGTCAAATAGTCTCCGTCTTCAGGAATGATATTTTCGTAATTTCTGAGTTTGTGCTCCAGTTCTACAAGAAGAGAAAATGATTTTTCCCTGATAATTTCCTTGTTTTTGTTACTGTGATAGCGGATAAAAAAGTTCACAGTAATAATACCGGCAACAATAAAACTTAAAATGACAAGAAAAACACTTGCAGTTTGCAGTCTTGCCCTGAAGGTAAAAGAAAAAAGAACATGTTTTTGCGATGCAATGCTAATGGTCAGATAGAAGAGATAATGAAAAACCACCAGCAGAATGAGCAGATAGGAAAAGGTGGCGGCCAACTCAAATGGTTTCTTTTCAGGGAGACTTACAATGACTGAGGTTTGTTCATTGACCGGGTAGAGAAGATGTGAATAATTATCCTGACTGAAGAAGAAGGGATCTTCTCTGCTCATGGATGAATCAAGCAGCAGTGGATAATAATAATCACCTGACTGAAGGATCAGTTCGTTGTTGAAATATTTGGCATATACATAATCATATCTGCCTGATTTTCTGATTACTTTTTCCTCCACAAGCAGTTCAGGATAACCAAGACCTGTAATTCTTGGAATGGTAATCATTTCCAGAAATAACAGACTGGTGTCTGTATGAGTCTTGAACTTTCGTGTGAAACGGAACTCGAAAAGATAATTGGGTCTTCCTGTTTCATCATCGATCAGCCAGTAATCTGGAACCATTGTCGGTGTTCCATATTGCATCTTGAGTGAAGTAAAAAACTCATTACATGGGATTTCCTGATTTGATGGCACGATTAATAAAATTTCTTCAGCATGGCAGATGGTGATCTGTATATGGTATTTTGAAAAATACCCGTTCAGGTAATTTCTTCTCAGATATTCTTCTGCAAAGGCACCCGGATCATTGGATATGCTCAGTTCTGAAAAAAACAAACTATCTGACAAAATATTCTGTGATATTTCTTCAAAAAGATATTCGCCAATAGGATCCTGTTCGTTGGATAGCTGAAGGGCATATATGTTTCTGTAGCTTTTTTCTTTAATGACGTTATATTGATTGATTATTGTTCCAAAGCTCACCGTGAACAAAACCATACAGGCAATTCCCCAGGCCCCGCTGATATTAAATAACTTGCGGGAAAGAGAAACAGAAACTGCAATAAAAACAAGATATCCGACAGCCTGAATATAAAAATCCGGATTCAGGACAATAAAAATTATGACTGCAGCTGAAAGTATAAAGAAAAAAATGAAAATATCATTGCGAAAACGAAGGTTTTTTCTGATCAGTTGAAGAAAAATAAAAGATGCCCACACAAAAGCAAGTACCATCATGATTATCGCCAGAAATCCTGCAATATCAACTGCTTTTAGCTTCAGGACATCATCAAAACTGAGTAAAAGCGTAGAGTTGATTATTAAGGTTTCAAGAAGAATGTTTAAAATGACAAACAGCAAGAGCAGAGTAAGGGCGAGAAACAAGATAAAAACAACACGTTTGTATTTGTTTCTGAAGTATCTAATTGTGCTGTGATAGCGTCTCCACAGAAGGAGTGAGAGAAAAAGAAAAAGGTAAATGTGTGTCAGCAGATCGCCAAGAGAGGCAAACCCTATGTTCCATGCATAATGTACAGGGCTGAATAGTTCCAATGAATAAAGAAATTCAGGAAAAAAAAATCTGATTTGTAGAAATCTGATTGCTGCAGCAAGCAGAATCATTGACGGAATTATAATCCATGTACTTGTTTTCACAGTGAAAAGAAGCCGGGCAACGAAAAGAAGAAATCCTGACAGACTGATTAGAAATGCAATAAAAATAATACCGGAAGGAATAAGTGGCTCAGACTCAGACTCTGGTGCCTGTATTGAAAAAAGAAACTGGTCAGCAGCGTTTTTGACTGTAAAACCTTCCAGATTTTTTGTTGTAATTCCTGCGTTTGTTTTCAGGCGGAAGTGTGGAGCAAACCCATTGGAAAGAAATCTGTTTTCATAGGAATATTCATAATACACAGGCATCAGGCCGGCTGTAGTATATTCGCCATTGACTGATGTTACACAATAGTAATAACCATTTGGAAGTTTGATTAAAGTATTTGGTCCTGAAAGAATTTCATGTTCGTGTCCGTTGACAGGAATCGAGTTTGTTGACCAGTAAAGAAGTTTTTTATCTTTGAAAACATAAAAGGCAAAATCCTGAAAATCTTTGTTGGTTTGCCCTGTAAACTGAAAAAAACCGGCCACATCAGCTTCAGTGTTAATCAACTTTGAAATTCTGTCAACTTCGGTCTGCATGACCTCCGCTTTTTCTCTAAGTATCTGTTCGGTTTTTTTTGCAAGATGTTGATAATCATCATTCTTGCTGCTCACTTGTGACATGAGTAAGGCAAATACCCAGAAAAATAAAGCAATCAGTGCAGGGACAGCAATACGAATGATGATTTTTTTTCGCTCCATTGTCTGAATTTGGGGAATAAAATTAACATATTTATTTCTTATTGAAAGACATAAATATTTTTTTCAACGAGAACCTGCTTTTTGTTACAAAAAATCATTCCCGTTAGGAAAAAAATGCTTACTTTTGTATATTCATGCTTATATAACTAACTGATTAACTATGAGCGACATAAATAATTTGCTGAAATGTATTGAAACTGATAAAAATCAGAATGTAAATAACGGAGATTATTCTGCTGATAGCATTCAGGTGCTTGAGGGACTTGAGGCTGTGAGAAAACGGCCTGCCATGTATATTGGGGATATTTCATCCAGAGGCTTGCATCATCTTGTTTATGAGGTGGTTGACAATTCAATTGACGAGGCTCTTGCAGGGTATTGCACAGACATTTCAGTGACAATACATCAGGATAATTCGGTCACTGTACTTGATAACGGACGTGGTATTCCGGTTGATATGCACGAAAAGGAGAAAAAATCAGCTCTTGAAGTGGTCATGACTGTCCTCCATGCCGGAGGTAAATTTAACAAGGACTCTTATAAGGTATCAGGCGGACTGCATGGTGTTGGTGTATCCTGTGTCAATGCCTTGTCATGTTGTCTGAAGGCTTCTGTATTCAGAGACGGAAAGGAATATTTGCAGGAGTATTCAAAGGGAATTCCTCTTCACGAAGTGAAGGAAATAGGGCCTTCTGACAAAATAGGTACAAAGATATTTTTCAAACCTGATCCTGAGATTTTTACCACAACAGTGTTTAGTTATGACATTTTGGCATCACGACTTCGTGAACTTGCCTTTTTAAACAAAGGAATCAGACTTTCATTAACAGACGAACGTGAAATGATTGAGGATAATGGCCCCCTGAATGAGGTATTCTATTCAGCAAACGGATTGATTGATTTTATTCAGTTTCTTGATTTAACTAGAGAAAAACTTATTGATGAACCCATTTTTATTGAAGGCGAGAAAAATGGAATCCCTGTTGAATTTGCCATGCAATATAATACTTCATTTTCTGAAAATGTTCACAGCTTTGTCAACAACATCAATACCATTGAAGGGGGAACACATCTTGCCGGATTCCGCAAGGGGCTCACCAGAACTTTGAAAAGCTATGCAGAGCGTTCAGGGATGCTTGCCAAACTCAAATTTGATATTAACGGAGATGATTTCAGAGAGGGACTTACTGCAGTTGTGTCTGTTAAAGTACAGGAACCTCAATTTGAAGGACAGACAAAAACAAAGCTTGGCAACAATGAAGTGATTGGTGCTGTTGATGTGTTGGTGGGAGAAGCATTGAACAATTATCTTGAAGAACACCCCAAGGAAGCAAGGGCTATAGTTAATAAAGTAATTTTAGCAGCAACTGCCAGACATGCAGCCAGAAAAGCCCGGGAAATGGTTCATCGCAAAAATGTTTTATCTTCAAATAGCTTACCGGGGAAATTGGCTGATTGCTCAGAAAAGGATCCTGCCATGTGTGAACTCTTTCTCGTTGAGGGTGATTCAGCAGGTGGCACTGCCAAACAGGGGCGTGACCGGAGATATCAGGCGATTTTGCCCCTGAGAGGAAAAATTCTGAATGTGGAAAAAGCAATGCAGCATAAGATTTTTGACAGCGAAGAAATCAGAAATATGTTTACTGCAATGGGTGTAACTATTGGAACTGAAGAGGACTCTAAAGAACTGAATCTGTCAAAACTGAGATATTTTAAAATTGTTATTATGACTGACGCTGACGTGGATGGGAGTCATATTACCACGCTGATTCTGACATTCTTTTTCAGGCACATGAGATCTCTCATCGAAAACGGATATGTCTATATTGCTACTCCTCCCTTTTATCTAGTGAAGAAAGGAAACACTCATCGATATTGTTGGACAGAAGAAGAACGACAGAGAATAGTCAAAGAACTTTCTCCTGACGGAAATGAAAAAGGCATTCATATTCAACGCTACAAAGGACTCGGAGAAATGAATGCTGAACAGCTGTGGGCAACCACAATGGATCCTGAACACAGAACTTTGAGACTTGTCACAATTGACAATGCCGCAGAGGCAGACCGCATTTTCTCAATGCTAATGGGTGATGAAGTGCCTCCAAGAAGAGAGTTTATTGAACGTCATGCCAAATATGCAAACATTGATGCATAGTTTATCAGATTTTTTTCTATTTTTGTGGTGAATTTTAATAACAAAAAATATGAAAAAATCAAAAAAATTATTCGGATTCCTTTTTGTAGCTCTTTTTCTAGCAAGCGCATGTGGCAAGTATGAGGATGGTCCAGCAATCAGTTTGTTACCAAAATCAACCCGCCTCGCCGGAACATGGACAGTTGACAAGCTGTTTTATGATGGTGTTGAAAACGAAGCCGGTTTGGCTTTGCTTCAGGATATGGAAATGACCCTCGAGTCAGATGGAACAGGATCTATTTTTATCTGGGGTTTTGATGGTGATCTTGAATGGGAATTCACATCAAACAAAGAAAATATAAGAATGAGAACCAATATGGGATCAGGATGGGGCGAATGGTATGAATCCAAAATCCTAAGACTTACTTTTAGTGAGTTTTGGGTGTTAGAAACAGAAGAAGATGGTGGGGAAACTCATACAACCGAGACTCGCTACGTGAAACAATAATAATTATATTTTTTTAATTATTTTTGCACAAACCTAAAAACCAATACGTATGAAAAGAAACATTTTTGCATTAACAATTTTCATGGCTGCCCTGTTTGTTTTTAACAGCTGCGGCAAGTATGAAGAAGGGCCTTCTTTCAGTCTGCTTCCAAAAAAGGCTCGCATCACCGGAATTTGGAAATTTGAAAAGATCTATGAAAATGGGGTTGAGGTAACCCTTGATGAAACCATGCAGAGTGCTACAATTGAACTTATGAAAGATGGTACCGGAAAATATACTATTACATATAGTGGTATCAAAATGAGCGTAGATGCTGAATGGGAATTTTCAGATGATAAAATGCAGCTGAAAATGAGAGTGAAAGACCATTCATCTCAATGGGGCGAATGGGAAGAAAGTGAAATTCTCCGTCTTACCAATAAAGAATGCTGGTTGCAGGAAGAATACACTACAGGCGGTACAACTACCGTTTCAGAAATTCATCTCATTAAGGAATAATTTCTTTCCTGAAAATCAAGAAAACCCTGATTTTTCAGGGTTTTTTTATTTATAATCCGTAATATTGCATTGAATAATCTGTTTTGTGATTTCAGTTATTATCCCTTGTTTTAAATGTCATACTTCTTTTGAAGAAGATATGCAATATTTAAAAGACAATATTACGAAATCAGGTTTGAGCATCCGTGTGGTTGTGGTTGATGACGGCTCAGAACAAGCTGACAGGATATTAAAGACTTGTCTGAATCTTGGATTTCAATATCTCAGACTGAAGTCAAATATGGGAAAAGGTTATGCAGTCCGATATGGAGTGAAACACTCAAAAGCACAACATATTCTGTACACTGATGCTGATATTCCATATGACTTTGAAAATGTATTGAAGGCTTGCAGTTTGATATTGAGCGGCACGGTTGATCTGGTAATCGGAGACAGAACACTCAAAGAATCTAAATTTTATAGTATGATGCCTTTTGTCAGAAATGTAGGAAGTAAATTATTTTCTGCGTTTGTAAGAGCAATAGCGATAAGAGGGTTTGGTGATACTCAATGCGGATTGAAAGCCATATCTGCAGCTTCGGCTCAGGAGATTTTCAAAAATATTAGAACCTCAGGATTTGCCTTTGATGTTGAAATATTGAGAAAGGCTAAAAAAAGAAACCTGAAAATTGAAAAGATCCCGGTAAAATTCAGGAAAAGAGAAATGTCAAGTGTGACACTGGGCAAGGCAATAAGAACGTGTTTGGATGTTATCATAATTGCATTGTCGAAATACTAATCTTTGTGTTTTTTAAAACTGCACAAATAATCTGACATTAATCTGTCTGGGCGTGAGATAATTTGGAACAGCATATTTCCTGCCAGTTACATCCGCAATCCAAATGTAAGAGATTGTATTGTTGATTTGCAGAAGATTAAATACTTCTACGCTGATCCATGAATTTTTTATTTTTTGCAGACTTTTTGGTTTATCACCTCCCTCACTGATAAGTTGTTTTGAAAACCCCACATCAACCCTTCTGTATGCAGGCATTCGGAGGGTGTGTTTGTATTTATCAGTTCCAGGAGGTCCAAAGGGAAGTCCGGTGCCAAAAAATACTCCAAGATGCATTTTAAAAGTTTGATTGTTTGGCAGATAGTCCTGAAAAAACATGCTAAACATCACTCTCTGGTCTGTGGGACGTGGAATATACCCCGGAAAAAATAAAGCGCTGTCGGCAACAACATCATTAAGTGTATATCCGGGAACAATCTGTTCTCCGTCTGAGTTGTAGAAAACATAATATGAATCACCTTCAATATCTTCTCTGGTTTGCATCAGAGAAAAGTTGACCCATGATTCAACATCAGGAACAAACTCCCCGTTAATTTTCAGATCAATGCCGGTGGCATAACCCTTTGCCGAAAGATCAGGAAGATATCTTATTCTGACATTATCAACAATATACGGAATCAGGTTGTCAAGATGTTTGTAATATACTTCACCGGTAAATTTAAATGGTCTGTCCCATAAGACAAGATCAATATCTGAACCTGCTACAAAATGAATCGATCTCTGAGC
>CAYRXH010000069.1:0-5182 GCA_964428185.1 uncultured Bacteroidales bacterium | reverse complement strand
GAAGAGTCAAGATATGTCCATTCGTTGATATTGTCAGTGATTTTTTCATACTGGATCTTAGTTCCCCATTGGATCTGCCATCGGGGATGAATAAATTTTCCTCTGTGTTCGGCATTTAACACAGTTGCTGTAAGATAATTTCTGGAATGATTCAGAAAAGCACCAACCCCTCTGTTTTCTGATACTTCACCAAATCCTGGTTTTCCGAAATCTGTTTCCAGTTTTCCTATCCAGTACTGCCCAAGAATATCAAAAGTTTCTTCTTCGTCTGAAATGAATCCAGCAACAATAAACTTGAGAAATGTACTGTCGTTGGGTTTGTGATTCAGTACGAAAGCATTTTTATAGAGATTAAACCTGTCCACTTCTTCTCCGGAAAAATACACAGTTAATCGGTATGCTTCATTGATTGTGCCGTATGATGTTTCCCTTGTCTGTGGAATGAGTCTGTATGTGTTGCTGCTCACATAGCCCAGCCAGGAAAGGTAAGTTTTTTTATTGAAATGATATGTAAGATATGTTTGTAGATCAAAAAAATTGGGTTGGTAATCACCCTTGGTTTCCATCGCTCCAAGAAGATACCTGTTTGTTTTATAGCGAAAGCCTGTGAGATGAGTAAATGAAGTGTCTTTTGAAGCACCTTCAAAATGGAGGTTGCCGCCCAGCAAGCTGGCAGAAATGTTTGATGCATATTTGTCAGGGGATCTGTACTGTACATCAAGAACAGAGGCGGTTTTGTCTCCGTATGAGGCATTAAATCCTCCGGATGAAAAAAGAACAGACTCGGCGAGATCTGAATTGAGAAAACTAAGACCTTCCTGCTGTCCTGAGCGAATAAGAAATGGCCGATAAATCTCAATATCATTGACATACACGAGGTTTTCATCGTAGTTGCCACCCCGCACTGAGTATGTGGATGACAGTTCTGATGTTGATGACACTCCGGAACCTGTAAGCAGCAATAATTTTTCAATAGATTGATTGGGGGAGGGTATATAATTGGCCACTTTGGGGTCAATTCTCTGCATTCCCTCTTTGGTTGGCCTGTCGCCAACCACATTAAAGGGATTCAGGGTAATATCTTTCTGAAGTAGTGTGATGGTGAAAATTTTTGTTTCACCTGCAGCAAGTTCAATGTTGTATTTCTGAGTCTGATAACCGACAATGGAAAACACAACCACAACAGAAGTTTCAGATGGAACCGTAAGTTCAAAATATCCGGTTGAATTGCTTACTGTACCTGTTGAAGTGTTTTCGAGTGCAACATTGACAAGTTCCAGAGGTTTTTTTCTTTCATCTCTGATGACACCACTGATAACAGCCCAGCTTTGTGCTATTGTCTGAAATGCACATAATGCAAAAAAAATGAACACGAATATTGGTTTCGCGTGATTCAGAGGAGTGAATTGCCGGCTGTGAGTTTTCATTTCGGGGGTGCAAAGTTATAAAATGGAGTGAAATCAGGGACTATTATCAGGTGGATAATTGTTCCAATAGTCAACATCGGGCTTTTTAAAGTCTCCGTTTTGCCATGCTTTGAAAAAAGCAGCCCAGGCAAATGGATTCAGAAGGTTGTTGACTGGCATCTGACCCATTGTATAGTAATTTTGAATTTGGTTCTGAATATAATGTTTGTATGAAGTACTGCCGTCCATGGGTAATCTCAGATAATTGTCCTTGGCAGAGATAATTGCAATATTCTTGAGCGCTCTGTCATAATCATCATCCGGGACCCTTAATGAAAGAAAGGCTTCTCGAAACTGCGAGGGACTTGGCCATGGGTAAATGATTGTTTCGGGAAGATACACAGTGTCGGGTTGCATCACCTGAAACATTGTATAGTGATCACTAGTGAGAGTGTCAGGAATGATATACCGACCTTTTTTGAAACCAATGGATGAAAAAAGAATAACATCTCCGGGACGTGCTACGAATGAAAAAAATCCATAAAAATCCGTAATTGTTCCCCGCGAAGTATTCTCAATCAGAATATGAGTAAAAGGCACTGGTTTCAGACTGTCACCTGTTACAACTATTCCTGAAAACTGAATGATTTCAGGTTTTTGGGCTTGAACTTTCAGGCTAAGACAGCAAGCGGCAAGGAGTATAACTAAAAAAACTTTTTTCATTTGAGAATATTGATAACGAAGTTAGAAAGATTTTATTACTAGGACGGATAAAGAAATAAAAAAAGCCGGAATTCCGGCTTTTTTTATGAAATATGGTAAGTAGCAATTATCTGATCACATTCATTTCTTCAATCAGGTTGGTGGCACCTGCAAATTTTTCAGTGATAAACAACACGTATCTTATATCAACCGAAATGGTTCTCTGAACAGATGGTTCATACTGAATATCCCCACTCAAAGATTCCCAGTTTCCGTCAAAAGCAATACCAATCAGATGGCCTTCTGCATTGATGACAGGACTGCCGGAGTTCCCTCCTGTGATGTCATTGTCAGAAATGAAGCAAACGGGCATAGTTCCATTCATTCCATAAATACCAAAATCCTTGTTGTCGTAGAGTTCTTTGAGCTTAGGGTGTACAATAAATTCGTCATCATCTGGGTTTTCCTTTTCCATGATTCCTGACATTGTGGTTACAAAATCATAATGAACAGCATCGGCAGGATAATAATCCAGAATTTTTCCATAAGTCATTCTCATTGTTGAGTTGGCATTGGGATAGTATTTTTTGGAAGGATTCATCAGCCTCAGTCCTTCAATAAAAAGTCTGTTGGCCCGATTGATTTTCTCTTCAACAGCACCGTAGTCTCCATATACTTTTCGGATAAGATTTGCCATTGATAATGTAATTTGCCATCCCGGATCGGCTTCCAATATCTTATATGAAGGAGATTTGAGGAATACTTTCAGTTTTGCTTTGTCAACAAAAATTGATTTAGCAAAAACATCATTTGCCCATAGCTCGAAACTCCCTTTGAATTTTTTCATGGCAACTGCAAAAACATCAGGGTGTGATTCTTTATCAATATTTTCATACATCATTCTCATCAATGCAACAAACAGCTGCTTATCTACCTGAGCATTGTAGTCTTTAAAATGAGCATCCAGTTTTTCCAGAAATCCTGCAGACAGATCTTTAATTGTTTGATCATATTTTGATTTTTCATCTTTCTTTGCTTCATTCTGTTGTGCTAAAGTCCCGTATAATTGGTAGGCACCAAAAGAAAAATAAATAAATTCAGGACCCTGAAATACAGCATCTTCAAGATACTTGAGTAAAATAGCAGATTTCTCCAACTCCTTATAGCCGGTTTCAATGTCTGAAAAAATGTTACCGTATTTTTTCTGTCTTTCAGAATCTGCATTCACCCAGGTCATGAAGTCAGTTTCCAGCTGTTTGCGTCTTTCGTAAACCTTGTGAAGCTTCAGTCCTTTTGTCTGCCCGATGAAATACTTCCAATAATTAGCAGCCTGAGCATATTTTGAGGCATATTGAATTCGGATCAAATCATCATTGTCCATATAGGATTTCATGATGTCAAGTTTCACGTCACGGATACTGACAACTGTAGGATTATTATATTTCAGTTGAAAATCAACTCCGTATGAAGTAAGATACCTGTCAGTTGTGCCGGGGAAACCAAAAATCATTGAAAAATCTCCCTTGTCAACACCTTTCACAGATACGGGTAAATAGTGTTTTGGTTTGAGAGGTACATTTTCTTCGCTATAATCAGCTGGAGTTCCGTCTGGTGCTGAATATACTCTGAGATATGAAAAATCTCCTGTATGACGGGGCCACATCCAGTTGTCGGTGTCTCCTCCGAATTTTCCGATTGATGATGGTGGTGCTCCCACAAGACGAACATCACGGAATGTTTCATAAACGTATAGATAATATTCATTCCCTTCGAAAAAACTTTTAACATAAACATTATATTTCCCTTTTTCTGAAGATTCACGTTCAATCAGTTTTTTCTCCTTGTTGATGATGAAATTCCGCTCCTCTTCTGTCATTTCAGGCGTCACTCCCTGCATCACTCTTGCTGTAACATCTTCCATCCTTTGAAGAACAGAAATAGTCATATTTGGTATGGGAAGTTCTTCCTCATGGCGATATGCCCAAAATCCATTGGTCAGATAATCATGCTCAATGGAACTCAGTGATTGTATTGCATCATAGGCACAGTGATGATTGGTAAGGATAAGCCCTTTGTCAGACACCAATTCTCCAGTGCAGAAAAACATTTGAACACCAAAATCTTTCTGACCAAGACCCACCACTGCGTCCTTCAGACTGGGTTTGTTTGTGCTGTATACCTGTTCTGGAGTCAGTTTCAGACCCATTTTTTTCATGTCTTCATAGTTCATCTTTTCAATCCAGATGGGAAGCCACATCCCTTCATCAGGAGGATTGGAAGCGTATAATCTTGTAAACGTTCCTGCAATAAACAGAACCAAAACCAGTAAAAGAAATCTAATTTTTTGCATTGTACAGTATTGTTTTAAGGTGATAAATTAGTTTAAGACCGCAAATATATGTATTTTTTTATTTGAAATGCATACCTTGATAAATCTGTTTTATACAAACGGTATTAATCGGAATATTTTACAGATTTATTGATAATCACTATGGTTTCCTGTTTAAAGAAAATATTTTTTTTTTTAAAATGATGTGCTCGTCTTGCTTTATAAATCTGGATTTTCAAAAATATCGACAAGAGAACAAAAATATTATTTATATCGAAAGGATATATGAATAAGTAAATGGCACACTGAAATGGCTCAAGTTGAGTAATAAAAAAATTAATAATAGATGAATTGTTAGCTATTTTACTAAGATCAAACTGTTTTCACGATCGTGGATAAAATCACGATCATTTATTATTGTTGGAACATTTATCATGGCGGTTGGTTTTGTGTTTTTTATTTTGCAATATAATCTTGCATTGGGGGGTATGCGTTTTCACAAAGTGCCTTTAGATATCCAATCGGGATCAGTGGGCTTGCCATGAGTATTCTTCTGCCTATACTTGCTTTCAGAGTATGGGGGTCGAGCTTTGGGATGAAAACAATTTTGGATTTTGTATTGCTGTCTGTTTTAATTACCCTGCTGGAACTAAGCTGGGGATATGAGCCTCCTGTAGAAAAGATGCCCTGTTGTCAAGTATTTTCGGAGGTGTACTTGTGGGATTGGGGATCGGTCTTGTTTTTA
>CAYRXH010000068.1:0-13725 GCA_964428185.1 uncultured Bacteroidales bacterium | reverse complement strand
TAATATTTTCTCCTATAAATCAATAATCCCATTAAAAACCTTGGGTGAGCAAGTTACTTCTGCAGGTTTGGCTTAGCGATGAAGCATTAACCCATGTCTGTGTTCTTATAGCCATTTTCAGAACAAGTTGTATTGGTCGATTTGCAGACGGGGTTGTTAGTCACAACAAAAACAACCGACCTTTACGCAAATTATTTTATTGCCAGTGAGGGTAAAAAAATTTTCATGTAAATTTGTTAAAAAAAAGTCATGAAAAAAATAATTATTTATGCATTTTTATTATCAATTTTAAATTCTTGTGGGTGGTTTGGGAAGAATGAGTCACAGGAGTCTTTGGCAATTGCAATTAGCCCTGGTCAGGTAGGGGATTATAAAATAGGAGATCTAATCAGCGAAATAAAACTCAAAAATTCCCAAACTCTTTCTTCTGTTGAGGTTCCAGTGGGTGAAGGAATTACAGAAATCAGGTGGTTTTTAAAGGATAATAATCTTGAGTTACTGAAATTCACTGAAGGAGAAAATAACACAATCAGAGAAATTGAAATACTTTCGCCCCTGTATAAAACTAAGAAGAATATTGGCACCGGAAGTAAACTGACTAAATTGACAGAAGTATATGAAAATATTTCAATTTGGTATTCTTATGTTAGCGACAGATTTATTGCAGAAACTACTCAATTGAAAAATATTCAGTTTAATATTGATCCTGAGGCGTTTACAGGAGAAAGAACTGCTTTATATGAATCTGATAAAACAGATCTTAATTCAGAGCAGTTTGCAACTGATGCAAAAATTGTTACAATTAGAGTATATTAAGCAGTGAAATCTACTGATTCTTGGTTGGGTCATATCGGAAATACCCCTCTGTATCGATTGAAGAATTCATTTTTATCAATGGCAGAAGGCGTGTGGCTCAAGCTTGAGCACCTGAATCCGGGTGGTAGCATTAAAGATAGAGTTGCTTTGGCTATGATTGAAGATGCGGAACGCAATGGATATCTTGTTCATGGCAGCAGAATTGTTGAACCCACATCAGGAAATACCGGAATTGCCCTGGCTATGATTTGTGCAGCAAAAGGATATCAAAGCACCATAGTGATGCCCGATAATATGTCTGACGAAAGGATCAGATTAATGAAACACTTTGGCGCAGAGCTCATATTAACACCGGCATCATCTGGAATGAGTGGAGCTATTCAGAGAGCACGATCATTACAAACTTCATCAGAAAAAATATGGATGCCTCAGCAATTTGAAAATTTAGCGAACCCTATAATGCATGAGCGAACAACTGCCAAAGAGATTCTCAGACAGCATCCAGAAGGCTTTGATATGATGTTTGCAGGGGTTGGGACAGGAGGACATCTGACAGGAGTGGGTAGGGTGTTAAAAAAACATTTTCCGGAAATAAAAATTATTGCAGTTGAACCAGTTGGATCTGCTGTTATATCAGGCAATAAATCGGGAATACATGGAATTCAGGGGCTTGGCGCCGGTTTTATTCCAAAGAATCTTGATGTATCTTTGATTGATGAAGTAATTCAGGTTCATGATCATGACGCTATTAGCATGATGAAAAAACTAGCGCAGCAAGAAGGTTTGGCAACGGGCATTTCTACCGGTGCTGTTTGTGCTGCCATAAAAATGAAACTTTCGGGAACAGATAAGAAATACAGAGTGTTGAGCTTTGCTTATGACAGGGCAGACAGATACCTATCGATGGGCTTATAGTTACTTGGGTGTGCCTCTTGCGTGGTTTTTTTATAATTAGAAAGGTAGATCTTATTAAAAGAGTAATGATGCATCAAATAGCTCCAATCTGAACAGAACTGAAAGAGAGAGTTGCAGATTGATTTTTGACAAATATTCTTGATAAGGCTCAGATGATTACTAGGACAAAAGCAATATTTCGATGCAGAAAAAGTATTAACAGACTCAGAACTGTTGCAACAGAGATCATAAGCTTTGTCTATAATTCCTGAGATAACGGTGTGTCGTTCCATCCCAGAACCACAAGCCATGCAGCTGCGTTCGCAATTGTTGCTACAGAAATCCATCCAAGATAAATACTCACAGTAGTATAAAGAAAACCGAAATATGATTTTTTTTTAAATTTATTTATGCCCATTTCATAATACATTCATATCAGTGAACCAAGCATAAGTATCATAACAACCATACTGAAAGTCAGATGTTCGTAATGCCATGCTATAATCCATGCCATATTCAGGAGGCAGGAAAAAACAAAAGCAATCATCGTTTTTACAGAAACAAGCCCGGATTGATTTTTTTAGAAAACCTTCAGGATTTGAACAACAATCTGGCTCAGCAATAATAAATAATCCCCCAGATTGAAAAAGTGAAGCCGACGGGAGCAAATAATGTGTCATATCGGGCTGACACTTCTTTTGTGGTTTGATGGTTCAGCGGGAGAGCATTGGCGAGTATATTGACAGCGAGCATGCCGAGATATGCAAAACCTGCAGCTAATGAAAGCCAGATTTTAAACCTGTTTTGTGGTATTATGAAATTTTAGTTTTATGAACGGAGCCTCTGCTCAGTGATGCAAAAACACCAATAATACAAAGAAAGGCAAAAATTGAAAAAATCAGACTCATGCTTTCCGGGAAGCCGGCATGATTATCTGCTGTAATTTTCACTTTTCCCATGCTTACTGAAAAGACAAGCATTGCAATACCCATACTGAACATTTGTCTGGTGAGTCTCATTGTTCCAAGAACAGAAGATGCGATGCCATGTGATTTTTTTCTACGGCATTCATTGCTGCATTTGTGTTTGGAGAAGAGAACAGGGCAAACCCAATTCCCAGAAGCATGAAATATAACACCAATGTTGCTACAGAAGTTTGCGAATTTACCATAACCAGAAGAAAGTGTCCTGTTGAGCCAATAATCATTCCTGCTAATGCCACGATACGGGGTTCGATTTTGTCAGACAATTTGCCCGCAAGGGGGGAAAAACACAGCCATCATCAGAGGTTGTGCAACCAGAATTGTTCCTGCATAATGAACCTCAAAGCCCTTTATTTTCTGAAGATACAGGCTGAGCAAAAAAGTAATGGCAAAAGTTGAACTATAATTAAAATAAATGCCGCAAAATTGGACATGGCAAATACTCTGTTTTTTAAAAAGAGAGTAAGATCAATGAGAGGAGATGACATCCTGATTTGAAGAATAACAAAAAGAATCACCTCCAGAATACCACCAATCAAAAACAGAATTCCGAGAATATCAAAAAAGTTTACTCATTCCGATAAATAATACCCCAAGAAACAGACTTAAAATGATACTGCCTGCATAATCAAAATTTTCACCTTTGGCTTCAGCCCATTCACCTTTTAAAAGATGGACAACAAGTAAAATCAAGAGAAAACCGGCCGGAACATTTGCCCAAAAAATACTTCTCCAGCCAAATTCTTGAGTAAGAAGCCCACCAAGAAAAGGGCCAAGAGACAAACCCATATATGTTGCTGCCACACTAATTCCGAAAGCTTTACCACGTTCTTTGGGAGGAAATACAGAAGTGAGAATGGCCATGCCGGTACTGAAAATCATAGCGCTTCCAATACCCTGCAAAACCAGGAAAAAGATCATTGAAAAAGTGGAATAAGACAGCGCACAAAGAAGAGAAGTAAGGGTGTAAACAATGATACCAATAGTATATATTTTTTTACGATCATGGATGTCTGCCAGTTTACAGAAAGGAACCAGAAATACAGCTGCTGACAAAATATAGGCAGTTGCAACCCACCCCAAGGTGATGGTATTCATTGAAAAAGTTGCACCAATATCAGGCAGGGCAATATTGATTGATAAACCCATAAATGGCCAGAGAAAAGAACTTACTGTAGCAATAATTAAAGCTGATCGTTTGTTGATGCCAGGATTTATTGGAAGTTAATTTTGAGGATCTTGAGTTATTTTTTTTTCCTCGCAAGCTTATTTTTGATCTCATTGAGTTTCATTAAGGCTTCAACAGGAGTCAGAGAATTGATGTCCAGAGAAAGGAGATCATTTTTAATCTCTATCAAGAGGGGATCATCCAGTTGAACAAAACTCAGCTGAAGTCCTGCTGCCTGAGCTTTTGAGGATGGTAATACTTCATCGGTATTAATTTTTTTCTCAAGTTCCATCAAAATCTCTTTTGCCCTATTGACAACAATGCCCGGAACACCTGCCATTCGTGCCACATGGATACCAAAGCTGTGGGCAGTTCCTCCCGGTTCCAGTTTGTGAAGAAAAATGACTTTATTTCCGGATTCCTGAACAGCAACATGGAAATTTTTACAACGTTGCAAATATGAAGCAAGTTCATTCAGTTCATGATAGTGGGTGGCAAAAAGAGTTTTTGCTCGTGCCAGTGGATGTTCATGCAGAAACTCAGTAATTGCCCATGCAATAGAAATACCATCATATGTGCTTGTCCCCCTTCCGATTTCATCGAGCAGAACAAGACTTCTTTCAGAAATGTTGTTCAGAATGCTTGCCGTTTCATTCATTTCAACCATAAAGGTTGATTCTCCTGATGAAATGTTATCTGAAGCACCCACCCTTGTGAAAATCTTATCAACAATACCAAGAGAGGCTTCACGGGCAGGGACATAGCTTCCCATCTGAGCCATAAGTGAAATCAGTGCTGTTTGTCTCAGAAGCGCAGATTTTCCGGACATATTGGGCCCGGTTAAGATGATAATTTGTTGAGTTGAATTATCAAGATAAATGGTGTTGGGAACATATTCCTGTCCGGGCTGCATTCGTTGCTCTATCACAGGGTGTCTGCCATCGCTTATCTTTATTGCAAAACCATCATTGATTTCGGGCTTGCAATAATTGTATTCTTTTGCACAAACGGCAAATGACAATATGCAATCCAATTGTGCCAGAATTGCTGCATTTTCACGAATGGGTTTGATATATTCTGTTGTTGCAATGATCAAATCCTGATAAAGCTGTAGTTCCAGACTCAGAATTTTTTCTTCTGCACCCAGAATTTTTTCTTCATATTCTTTGAGTTCTGGTGTGATGTAGCGTTCTGCATTGGTCAAGGTTTGTTTCCGGATCCAGTCTTCAGGAACTTTGTTTTTATGAACATTTGTAACTTCAAGATAATACCCGAAAACATTGTTGAAACCAATTTTCAATGAAGAAATGCCGGTCCGGATTGTTTCTCTTTGTTGAATGGAGGCAAGATAATCCTTTCCACTGTAAGCGACTGAACGCAACTCATCCAGATCTTTGGATACTCCTTTTCCAATAATTCCTCCTTTGGTGGCAACTGCAGGCGGATCCTCGGAAAGCACACTGCTGATTTTATCCCTGATAGATATACACAAGTTTAATTTTTCAACCCTGCTGATAATATCTTTGTGACCGGTATTGATTAGAATCTCCTTAACAACAGCAAGTTGTTCAAGGGATCTGGAAAGCTGAAGCAACTCACGGGGGTTTATTTTTTGTACGGATACTTTTGACACCAGTCTTTCAAGATCTCCAATGGCAACAAAATGTTCCTGCAGAACCGAAATCAACTCATGATTTTCTGTGAAAAAACTCACAAGTCTGAGGCGCTCTTCAATGTAACTTTTATCAACAAGGGGCATCAAAATCCATCTTTTGAGAAGCCTGGCTCCCATAGGTGTTGAGGTTTTGTCAAGAACATTGAGCAGGCTTACCGCTTCGTTATGCAAAGAGGAGATCAGTTCGAGATTTCTGATTGTAAAATGATCCATCCATACAAAATCGGTTTGAATTATTCTGGAAATACCGGTAATATGAGAAGATTGATTATTTTGCGTTTCTCCAAGATAGTGCAATGTGGCACCGGCCGCAATAATTCCTTCCGAAATATCTTCAATTCCAAAACCCTTGAGTGAATGGGTGTCGAACTGGCGAATCAGTTTTTCATAACCATAATCAAAGGTAAATACCCAATCTTCAAAACTGTATGTAAAAAAACGTTCACCAAAAGTTTGAAAAAAAACTTCACGTTTTGATTTTTGAACAACCACCTCACTGGGACTAAATGTTTGCAGAAGTTTTTCACAATACTCCCTATTTCCCTGGGCGACAAAAAACTCACCGGTAGAAACATCAAGAAATGATACTCCAAACACATCGTTCTGAAAGCAGATAGCTGCCAGAAAATTATTGGACTTGTTTTCCAGCACCTGATCGCTGAATGCAATTCCTGGTGTAACAATTTCTGTGATTCCCCTTTTAACAATAGTTTTAGTCATTTTGGGGTCCTCAAGTTGTTCACAAATTGCCACCCTGTAACCGGCCTTTACAAGCTTAGGCAGATAAGTATCAAGAGCATGATATGGAAAACCGGCAAGATTGACAAAAGAAGCAGCACCATTGGCTCTTTTCGTTAATACTATCCCCAATGCATTGGCTGTTTTTACGGCATCGTCTTCAAAAGTTTCATAGAAATCTCCAACACGGAACAATAACAATGCGTCAGGATGCTTTGCCTTGACGGAGTAATATTGCTTCATAAGAGGGGTTGTGGCACTCTTCAATTTGTCTTGTCAGCTTTTCCGAACCGCCAAAGTTAAGTTTTTTCTCCCAAATTCTGTTAACTTTGCCCTAAATTTTACAAGCAAAAATATGGCGCTTATTCATGAATTTGAACGAACCGGAAACTGGCTTTTTAAAAAAAGGAGCTTTATCCCTTTGATATTATATATTATTGTTATCCCTATGATTTATTTTGAGAGAGATGAGTTTTTCAACTTTGAAAACGGATGGTGGGCTTTGGCTTGTTTTTTAGTTTCAATGACCGGACAGCTTATCAGGGCACTGACCATTGGCTATACTCCACAGAATACTTCAGGAAGAAATACAAAAGCAGGACAGGTTGCCGAACAACTGAATACCAATGGTATATATTCCATTGTAAGACACCCCCTTTATCTTGGTAATTTTTTAATGTGGCTGGGACTAATCCTGTATGTAGGAAGTATAGAGTTTCTGATTTTTGCTGTATTCTTTTTCTGGATATACTATGAAAGGATCATGTTTGCTGAAGAACAGTTCATAAGTAAACAATTTGGAACTGAATTTGAAAACTGGGCATCAAAAACACCAGCTTTTTTTCCGCGGTTCAAGGGATACATTAAGCCTGATGTATCTTTTTCCTTCAGGAACATTATCAAGCGTGAATATCACGGTTTTTATGCAACCATTTTTTCTTTTTCACTGGTGCATATTTTAAAACAGTATTTTGTAAATGAAAAGCTTTTTATGAATATATACTGGATTATTTTTATATCAGCAGGTACATTCATATATCTATTAATACGAATTATTGTAAAAACAACCAGATGGCTTCACGTTGCAGGTCGTTAGCATGAAATACTTTAAATCGCCTGCAGGAAAAAACATAAAAAACAGATTAACAAATCTTTATAACAATATGCAGAAAAAAGATTTTGTCATAAGAAGAAAAAGTATTTATTTTGCAGCCGAAAAACCAAAAAAAATAAAACTATGTCAGACATTGCAACAAAAGTAAAAGCGATTATTGTTGATAAATTAGGCGTTGATGAAGGTGATGTAACACCTGAAGCCAGTTTCACAAATGACCTTGGTGCAGATTCACTTGATACCGTTGAATTGATAATGGAATTCGAAAAAGAATTCAACATTGCAATTCCTGACGAACATGCTGAAAAAATTGGCACTGTTGGTGAAGCGATCGCTTACATTGAAAGTAACGTTAAGTAATTAAATCAATTATTATGAAGCAAAGGCGAGTTGTCGTAACTGGCCTTGGCGCTGTAACTCCATTAGGCAATTCAGTTCCTGCATACTGGGAGGGGTTGGTTAATGGAGTTAATGGTGTCAATCAGATTACCAGATTTGATGCATCGAAATTTAAAACTCAGTTTGCTGCTGAGGTGAAAAATTTTGATCCTTCTGAATATTTTGACAGAAAAGAACTGAAAAAATATGATTTGGTTTCCATTTTTGGTCTGGTTGCATCTGCCGAGGCTATTAAAGATTCAAAATTTACAGAATCTCAATATAATCCACTTAGGGCAGGAGTTGTCTGGTCAAGTGGTATTGGAGGAATCATTACTTTCGGCGAAGAAGTAAAATCATTTGTTCAGGGAGACGGTACACCGAGATTTAATCCGTTTTTTATTCCGAAGATGATTGCTGATATCACCGCAGGGCACATATCAATGGCACACAATCTTCAAGGACCCAATTATGCCACAGTATCAGCCTGTGCATCATCAGGTCATGCGATGGCCGATGCTGTCAATCTGATTTTATTAAATAAGGCAGACATTATTGTGGTTGGCGGCTCGGAAGCTTCAATCTGTGAAGCCGGTGTTGGCGGATTTAACTCCATGCATGCAATTTCTACCAGGAATGACGACTATAAAACTGCTTCACGCCCCTTTGACAAAGACAGAGATGGTTTTGTAATGGGAGAAGGTGGTGCAGGTCTCATTTTTGAAGAACTGGAACATGCCAGAGCCAGAGGTGCAAAAATTTATGCAGAAGTTGGGGGATATGGTCTCACTGCAGATGCATATCATCTTACTGCTCCTCATCCCGATGGCGACGGAGCATATTATGCAATGAAATTTGCAATTGAAGATGCAGGACTGCTCCCCGAGAATGTTGATCATATCAATACACATGGGACCTCAACACCAGTTGGTGATATTGCAGAACCTAAGGCAATTGTCAGGTTATTCGGTGAACATTCATATAATTTAGCAATCAACGCAACAAAATCAATGCACGGACATTTGCTTGGTGCTGCTGCTTCCATTGAAGCACTTGCTACTATTCTGGCTATCAAAAACGGAATAGTTCCTCCTACAATAAACCACTTTACCGATGATCCTGAGATTGATAATAAACTCAATTTCTGCTTTGGTAAAGCTGTTAAAAAAGAAGTAAATGTTGCTCTCAGTAATTCTTTTGGTTTCGGAGGTCATAATGTTTCCATTTTATTCAGAAAGTTTAACGGATAATTTCTGAATTTTGGGTCTGAGGTATATTTTAAAGGAAAACTATAGCTCCGAACAGGAAAAACTGTCAAAAGTAATTTATAATATTTTTGGGTTCAAAACCAAGAACATATACGTATATGAACTTGCTTTCAGGCATAAGTCTGTTGCTGCGGAAGTGAAAACAGGATTCAAAGATTCTTATGAAAGACTTGAGTTTTTGGGTGATGCAATACTTGGAGCCGTTGTGGCTGAGTATCTGTTTAAAAAATATCCGTTTAAATCGGAGGGATTTCTTACAGATCTTCGCTCAAAAATTGTTTGCGGAAAATTTCTATTCAAAATTGCCCAAAAATTAGGACTTGACAAGCTAATTAGTATTCAGAATACTCCAAATGTAAATGTGGTTGTTTCTGCCCTTAGCGATGTTTTGGAAGCAGTGATTGGTGCAATATTCATTGATAAGGGGTTCGAATTTACCCGAAAAATAATAATTGAACGAATTATTAGCATTCATGTTGATCTGGAAGCTCTGGTAGAAACGGAAACCAATTTTAAAAGCAGGCTGCTAGAATGGGCGCAAAAGGAAAAATCTGAAGTACACTTTGAAATTATAAAAACCAGGCAGTTAAAAAATCAGAAACAATATACTGTCAGAGTTGTTCTCAATGAGCAGGAATGGGGCAAAGGCACCCACTATTCAATAAAAGAAAGTGAGCAGCAGGCAGCTGAGAAAACGATAGAAATGTTGAAAGAAACCGGACTATATTAGTCGGTTTTTAGGCTGAAATATGTATCTTCGTAGTATGAAAAATATGTTCACAGTTTTATTGTGGGTCTGTCTGGTGTGTTTGGTATTGGTATCTTATGCCCAAAACAGGCGTGAGCGCAGTGACAGTCTTTTTGAAACGCAGGACAGCAGAAACGGATACATCCTGCCTGTGAAAGGACACCTTCATGTGCTTGTGATTTTTGCAGAAGTTGATTATGAAAACGGAGCAGATCCATCTCCCAATGGAACAAAAGACTGGAACAAGGGAAAACTTCCCGTATGGAAAGATGATTTATTTGACCCAAACCCTACAAAACAACCCAGGTCTATCGTGAGTTCCTTTTTTTATGAAGCAAGTTTTGGAAATTATATTGTTACAGGGGATTATCTGATAAATCCCGAAAACTCTGATGCTCCTGTCACTGTGACGACTTCAGGCAGGGTTAATTCGGCAATTATTCTTGAAGCTGCATCATCGAGCTCAGGTTTTTCAACCAGAAATAATTTTCAGATAAGGGATTTTGACAAGTGGACATTAACTCATATAGGGCATCCCAAAAAAACACCATCTGTTGACAATCCTGCCAGATATGATCATATAATGATTATTGTCAGAAATGCAACCTATCCTTCAAATCTTAGCGGATGGACTTCTTCGAGAAGTGCCGGAAGGTTGTTTGGATATGAAAGCGACACATATAGTATTTTCTGCACACAAAAGGATTTGCCGTTTAACATTTTATTGCATGAATATTCTCACATGTTGTTTGGAGGAAATAATTTTCATGCAGGAGGAAGCCATAGTAAAAAAGCAGGCTATAGCTATTTTCCACATATTCAGTGCGGTTGGGGAATGATGGGCGCTGCATGGAAGTCGTTTCTTACGGTGAACGCATGGGAAAGAAGAAGACTGGGGTGGAAAAACCCAGAAAAAACATTCTACATCAGCACCCTTGACAGCACGGGAACTTTTGAAGTGAACACAGATCTGGATCCAGAAAATCACAGACAGGAGGGATTTTATTTGATAAGAGATTTTGTAACAAGCGGAGATGCTATAAGAATCAGACTGCCTCAACTTAAAGATGATGTCTTTCAGCAGTGGCTATGGATAGAAAATCATCAAACCTCATCAATGAACAATAGCCGGTTTGACAGGTTCCAATATGAAGACCAGGATTGCATGGACAATTCAACCCCCGGACTTTATATGTATATCCAGGTGGACAAGGAGGAGATTAAGGGAAAAAACATTTACGGAGGATATGCTGATTATCTCCGTCCTCTGCCTGCCAACGGACTTTGGGATATTGTTTGGGGTGACACTGCAGTTCAGAATCCATGGTGTATTAATAACCATCATTATTATCCCCACCGTTTTTTATCCTCTCTTGCAAATCCTTTCTCGGGAAGTCATGAAATGGAGCTAGTCTTTAATGATTTTAACAATAACGGACAAATTGAAACTGAAGAATACAGGGTGCCAGCAATACGCCAGTCTGGTTTCGGATATCAGATAAACTTACCTGTGCTAGGAGCCAAAGAACATGCGTTTACATCATCAGGAAAAAAAAGAATAGGACTTGATACAAATCCAAGTAGCTGTCCTGTTTTAACATCTGTGTCTGCAACAGGAGACCTTTTTCCGGAAGGCAAACCGAACAACAGAACAGTTTTCCTGAACGGAATTTCAGTGACTATTCATGGCTATTCAGGTAAAATCAGAGGAGCAATTCTGGTTCAGATCAAATTTGATGATTATAATATCAGGCAGAGAGTCAGGTGGTGTGCAGATACTATTGTTTTTAACCCAATGACAACAGGAAAACAGCAAATCCTGACTGTTCATAAAAACGGGATGATACATATAGACAGGGGATTAACACCAAGCAGAATGACCAATCCTGAACCGTGGAAGAAGAAAATACTGTATTCAAAACCTACAGTGTTTGTAATGATGCCCGGGACGACATTATACCTGAAAGAGAATTCTAAAATTCTTATTGATAATGGCTCAACAATGATTGTTATGTCAGGAGCTGTTGTCAGAATGGATAAAAAATCAAGTATTTCTGTGATTAATGAAAGTGGTTTGATATTTATGCCCGGATCAACACTTCAGAGGCAGAAAGGATCACGGATTAAAGTGTCAACTGACAGTACTTTCGAGGTGAGGGAGTAACAAAAGTTACCATCCTCTTTCTGGCTCCCAAACTTCAATGATGATATTATCAACCAGCACAGGATATTTACCGCGCAACCAGAAATACACAGAAAGTTTGTCAAATTCATTCCTGATATCTGGCGTCAGATACAGCATTTCAAGATCATTCCACTGGTTGATTGAAATTGGGACTGAATTTCTGTCTGTGTCAATTGTCCGGTACTTGTATGGCTTGTTTTTATGCTCGAACATTACAGCAAGCGACAAAGGGTTTTGAACAGGATCAGATGTAGGAAAAATTCTGGTTTTTATTAAAATAAACAAATGATCTGCCTTTGTCATATTTATAAATGGTTTTTTCCATGCCGGAGTAAAAATATAGCTGCTATCAAGTTGTATATAAGAATTTCCGGTTGAGTCTGCAGAAACAAATCTTTCGGACGGGATATCCTGCATTTGATGAAAGTCAACAGTATAAGTGTTTTTCAGAAAATACATGTCCTTGTTTTGAAAGTCTTCCTGTTCTCCGGTTGATCTGTTCACAAGGAGGAGTTTCTGAGTTTCAGGATCGACGGAGCTTGATTTGCCAAAAACAGCCCAGTAATATGGTTTTGTCATTCGCGAAGGATCGATAATTCCTTTGTAATATTGCCATGTTTGAAATACATTGAGAAGAACCATCAACCCAAGGAAGAAAAGTAATACCCATGTAAAAAGCCGTTTTCTTTCAAAAACAGTGAATATAACAGCCCCCAGAGGGATGGCCAGAATCACATACGATTGAACCATTGCCCGCTGGCCGAAAGAGCCGGCATACCACCAGCATGTCCAGCTTGAAACGAGATAGATGTTCAGAGCTGTAAAGATGAGAAGTGGATAAAATGCCTTTTTATGGGATTTAAAAACAACAAAAAACCCGGCTATTGCCACAAGCATCATTGGAGTATATACAAACCAGCCCTTTCGGAAACTAAAAAGCACCTCAGAGATATATGGAGTAAAAAAATCAAAACCCTCGCCGGGATTATCATAGCTGTAAAATAACAAAGAACCGGTAAAAAATTTCCAATAGAGTAGTTGAGGCAAAACAGCAATTCCGGCACACAGAATCATGATGATGAAATGACTGAGGTGAGAAGAGATAAGTCTGAGTTTTTTTCTGAATGTCTGCATATCCCAGACCCCCCATAGAAGAGGAATAACAGCACAAATTGCCTCTGTAGGTCTTATCAGTACAAGTAATCCGCCAAGCAAACCAATGCCAAGGGCTTTCCATTTTCCCGGATCTTCATGCCATTGAATAACTTTCCAAAGAAATATAGCATATACACCAAACAGATATAAATGAATTGTTGTGAGAAATGTAAATGTAAAAAACAAATTTGTTCCTGACACAAGCAATATAATGACGATGGCAGCAGTCAGATCATTAAACAGGTGAACAAGAATTTTCCGGAGATAAAAAAGCCCCAAAGCGATAAATAGTAGAGAAGAAAGAAAAATTGCCAGTTGATATGGTTGAGAGAATCCATCGGCCGGAGCTGCACCAGCAATTGCAACAAGGTGGGCAGCAAAGAAAAAGGGGCTGAACAAGAAAGCCATTCCAGAAGAATATTTAATGATGTTGTTGCCGTTTTCAAGAGGAACCAGCTGATATAATGTGGCTGAGAGTTGATATTTTTCAGCAGCTTCAGCAGCAGGGGCAGTATTTTTAAGCCCAGGATCATTCCAGATAAATGTTGAAGGCAGGTAGAGATAATATCCGAAGGTGTCCCATGAAATTATATTTGAATGATA
>CAYRXH010000067.1:0-14030 GCA_964428185.1 uncultured Bacteroidales bacterium | reverse complement strand
TCGTTTTTAATCAGACCGTTCCACGCAAGATACAACAGATGAGGATCACCGTTTGGTATCCGGTGCCTGATAAATTCATACTTGCTTTTTATATAACTCTCAGGAGTGAAATCAATTTCAAAGTTTTTCAGGAAAAAATAAATGTCCTTACTGATAACTTTCAGCTTGTGGACAAAATCTACAGTTACATCATCCGGCGACAGACTGAGCTTATTTCCGTATACAATCCGCAAAAATTCAATATCTTTTTTGACACTATGTTCGGTGTGGCAGTTGTGAAACTCAGCATGTTCTCGCTGGGCAATATTGATGTTGAAAGCAGAAGGCTCGTGTGGTGTATTCTTTCCCATAGGTCGTTCAGTTAAGATTATATAAAATCAGTGTGCAAAATTACAATAATTTGGGCTGGAACAGGATGCCCTTTTGTTAGGGAACAATAAATTTATTTCAATTATGTTTGATAATAAACCATTTAAGAACTGAAAAGTCAGTAAAATTAAATGATTTGTGAGTTTTTTATGACAGAGAGCATGCTTTTTGAAATTTGCCTCTTTTTTGAAGGAAATAAATTGCTGAAAATTAATTCTTCCTTTAAGTTAGAGGCAAAAATTTATTAAGGCAATTTGCTTCCTAGTGAATAACTTAATTTTTGTCGGACAATATTGAATTTATTTATAAAAAAATCAGGTAAGTGCTTTTTATTCCCTGCTTTTTGTTGATGTTTATGAATGCTCCTCTGACAAGAGTTCCTTTTTCCATGTAATGAATTGCTCTTTTTGCTCCCGCTGGATATCAGAAAGATATTCAGGGACTTTTCGTTTCCAGCGATTATGGCTCCATAGCCAATGAGCTGGTGTTTCCAGAATATGTTTTTCCAGATTTGCGATCATCCTCCGGGTTATCATCCCGTATTCTTCATTTCTTGGTGTCGCTGTAATTAATTCCAGTGTGATTTCGTAATGCCCTTCTGATGGTTCGTTCATATAGAACTGAATCACAGGAAAATTTTTTGATACAGCCATTTTTTCAGTGCCAAACAAAAATGCAGTCTGCTGATTTAAAAATTTATGCCAGTATGCTTTCCGGGGATTTGAAGGACTTTGATCGAACAGGACTAATATGGCCAGATTCTCGTGCGACCATTCCTGCAGTTTTTCTTCAAGAATTTTGGCATGGATCACACGCATTCCGAAACGTTGTCTTTTCTCATTTAATTTTTGATTCCAGAAACGACTGGACAAAGGCATCCCAATTCCAACTGCCTGATGTTTAAACAGTATGTTCTGAGCAGTGATTACATATTCCCAGTTATGAGAATGTGCTCCAACCAGCAACACACTTCTGTTTTGTTCATAATACTGATTGATCACCTCAGGATTTTTTACCTTTATTCGTTGCAGTAGTTTCTGTTCAGAAATGGTTAAATTTTTAATGGATTCAATGAACAACTTTGACAGATAATGATAAAAATCTTTTTCGATCTTTTTAAATTCAGATTGTGATTTATCAGGGAAGCTGTTTTTCAGGTTGGTTTGAACCACCTTTCTGCGATAACCGATCACCCTGTAGAGCAAAAAAAACAAAAAGGGTTTGATGGTGTATAGCCACCACAAAGGCAGTTTGCTTAAAGGAAAAATGAGCAGATAATACAAAAGAAACATTGATCTTCAGATTGTTTTATCCGGTTCCAGAGTGGGTGCAATACCCAGCAACTGACTCAGGATTCATTTCGGAGAACAAAATTAGCAATTATTTTCGTTGTATTTTAAAAATTCATGATTTCTGAATATCCTGCTAATTCAAAGTGTTCATGAAAAATATCATTTAAAATCACTATCGTCCCAAAATTATTTAAGAGAAGAAAACCTTGAGTTTTTCAATTTATTGGAGTTTTTTTGCACAAACCAAATAGATAAAAGTACACATTTTTTCTGAAAAATTATTAAACCAGCTGAGAAAATAAACATTCTGATTTTACGTTTCAGACTTTATTCGTTAGTTTTGCAATGCCAATTTGCTGTATATGAAATTGAGGATTCCTCTTTATGTCAGTGTACTGACAGTTATATTATCAGTTGTTTTGCACAATTCCTGTCGCAAGGATGATATTTTCAATGATGATCCTTCATTCAGACTGACTTTTACACAGGATACTATTATGTTTGATACTGTATTTACCACTGTTGGTTCAATTACAAAAGTATTTACAGTTCATAATACTTCTTCCCGGCCTGTAATGATTTCATCTGTTGAACTTGGCGGCAGACTTGCGTCCAATTATAGGTTTAATATTGACGGGCGTTCAGGTGTGTTGATCAGAAATATAGAAATTGATGCCAATGACAGTGTGTGGGTATTTGTTGAAGTGACCGTAGACCCAAACAATTCAACAACACCACTCATCGTTGAGGACTCACTGATTTTCACAGTGAATGGCAACCGCCAGAAGGTTGTTTTGGCTGCTTTTGGTCAGGATGCCTACTTTCATTATCCTGATGTGCCTGCTACTTCAACATTTCCGGCCTATTCAACTGTGTCTGGAGTGTGGGCAACCGACAAACCTCATGTGGTGTATGGCTGGGCATTCATTCCCAATGATTCAACGTTAGTGATGCCGGCAGGAACGAGAGTGTATATGCACAACAACGCCAATATTGTGGCACTTGAGGGTGCCAGCCTGAAAATATACGGCAGCCTTGGAAATGAGGTCATCATTCGTGGCGACCGTCTGGATGAGTACTACAAAGATCAGCCGGGGGCATGGGGCCGGATTTGGCTTTCGGCAGGAAGCATCAACAATGAAATTGAATATGCCATCATTCAGAACGGCAGGGTGGGGGTGCATGTTGACACTCTTGGTGCGTCTGCTTCACCAACCCTGATTATGAAAAATACCATCATCAAAAACATGAGTTCGGCAGGTCTTTTTGCTCAGGGATCATGGGTTGAAGCAGAAAACTGCGTGTTTGCCGATTGTGGAGAACTGGCCCTCTGGTTGAATATTGGTGGAAGATACAGATTCAAGCATTGCACTGTCGGCAATTACTGGACATACAGTAATCGTCAGATACCATCGCTGGTGGTGAATAATTACTATGAAGATATTTATGGCAATTTTCAGATCAGATCTCTAGATGAAGCATGGTTCGGAAACTGTATTTTCTGGGGCAACAAAGAGGATGAAATTGCTTTGGATAAATACCCATACGGATCCAGTACTTACAATGTGACATTTGAAAATTGCATTGTCAGAAGTACTCTGGACCTGGCTTCAGAACCTGCCTCTTTTATTTCAGTCATAAAAAATGTAGATCCGCTTTTTGAAAAACCAGACAGTATGTATCTGCAACTGAAAAATAATTCGCCGGCTATTGATATTGGCTCTGCCACCATTGCATCTGGTATTTTTACTGATATTGAAGGAAATTCAAGAGTGCAGGGTGCTGCTCCTGACCTCGGAGCGTATGAGAAGCGGTGAAGGGCATTTGAAGAATTGAAGATGGCTCATAGAATTTGTGCGTCTGACTGGTGAATGGTTATGCTTGATGCCTGAATATGGTTGAGAGTTTTTCAGTTAAGGTTTGTAATAAACAATACTCAGCTTGCAAAAATCGAATTTGAAACAGTTGGCTCCCTTTCAACCGCTTGCGATATGATTATATATGTAAATCGGAGAAGTATCTCAATTAAATATGTAATTAGATTTCATTTCAGTGAGGATTTTTGCAGAGATGCCAATGGCGATGATCATATTTTCTGAGACGGGAAGCAATTATATCATGTTGAAACCTTACAGTATGGAACTGATGTACCGGTATTTTCCAGACAATATCCTTATTTTCCTAATGTTGAAGAATGGATTACCTTAAAGATGGTATTTTATAGTGTTGCATGAGAAAATATGTGGATGAAGATGTGGAAAGATGTGAAGATGGGATAATATTGTGAATATAAGATTCAGGTAGTCTATGAGTAGAATGGCAAGTAATTGAAAGAAATTGAATAAGGTTTTTTTATTTTTTTTCAGCCACCACCATCAGATATCTGGCATTATTCATGAAAAGATTGCTGAGATATATGTCTGTCTCTAGTTTCTGAAGTTTTGTTTTTAATGAATCAGTCAAACGATCAGGATTTGCAATGACTGAAAAGGCATCTTTCCCGAAGCCTGAAAATATTCCGATGGGATTGATGCTTTTAATATCCAGTTGAGATGCATTAAATAAATATTTCAGTTCTTCGGGAGTCTGACAATTATAATCATGATGTGTACCTGCAAGTATTTTCTGAATATCCTGAAATTTCTTTTCCCGAATAAAACGATATAAATAATATCCTTTGCTTCTGTGTGATGTTACAAGCAATCCGCCGGGTTTCAGCAGGGCAGACAGCTTGCTGATATAGGCGGCAGTATCAGGAAGATTGTACAATAATTCAAGACAAAGGATGATGTCAAATGATTGAGGTGGCAAAAGTTCACAGCTCTGATCAATTGTTTCATGCCTGAAAGAGATAGAATGTTTAGGAATTTTCTTTTCAATAGCCCTGAAGTATTTCTGATTGATATCTGTGGCAGTTACTGTCAAGCCGGCCTGATATGCAGGGATTGTGAATCGTCCGTATTGACATCCGATATCCAGAATTGAGTAATCTTTTTTGAACAGTGGTTCGAGGATACTGAAATATTGTAAAAAATAATATTGTTCAGCTTTACTGGTGAGCATATTATGTGGCTTGCTCAGTTTACGTCCGATAAAATTGAATCCTCTTCTGAAAATTGACATAAGATTGTTAAAGTTTCAAAAATACAATATTTTTTTTCAAAAATGAATAATTTTGTCGTATTGAAAAAGAGTATGAGTATCACTGACAGAATACGATGTATCACAGGAGATATCACATTGCTTGATGTTGATGCCATTGTCAATGCTGCCAACAACAGTCTTCTTGGAGGTGGAGGTGTTGACGGAGCCATTCATCGGGCAGCAGGCCCGGGTTTGCTGGCTGAATGCAGAACTTTGAACGGATGCAAAACCGGTGAGGCTAAAATCACTTCAGGGTATAATCTGCCTGCCCGATATGTAATTCATACAGTTGGTCCTATATGGAAAGGAGGGCATTGCGGTGAGTCTGAACTCTTGGCTTCTGCTTATAACTCATCTTTAAAACTTGCCAATAAACATCAGTTGAAAACAATAGCATTTCCTGCAATCAGCACTGGTGTTTATGGATATCCTATTCATGGAGCCGCTGTAGTTGCTGTGCAGACAATCAATGATTTTATTGCAATGCATGACTATCCTGTATTAATTTATCTGATAGGTTTTTCAGAGTCCGTAACACGGGTGTACCAGGATGTGATCAGGAAGTATCGTGGGAAATATGATATAAATCAATTCTAATACAGATTTTTTTCAGCCAATTGAAATTTCCTGCACTTAAAAATTCAATAAGTTTGCAGCCTGAATTTTTTAAACTCTTGAAAACATGAATGAATTGAAGAAAAAGAAGCTTCCAATCCCTGATCTTTCACAATATGGTATTGTCTCAGCAGAAAAGATATTCTATAATTTAGGGTATGATGAATTATATAAACATGAGACTGAATCTTCACTAGAAGGCTTGGAAAAAGGTTTTGTAACATCACTGGGGGCGGTCAATGTTGATACTGGTATTTTTACTGGGAGGTCTCCAAAGGATAAATATATAGTTCATGAAAGTGAATCTTCAGGAAATATCTGGTGGGCATCACCCGGCAGAAAGGGATCAGATAATCAACCAATCAGTGAGGAAGTGTGGAAGCACTTGTTGATTCTTGGGCAGAAGCAGTTATCAGAAAAGAAATTGTATGTGATGGATGCTTATATGGGAGCCAATGCAAATACAAGGCTGAAGATCAGAGTTATTACAGAAATTGCCTGGGCTGCTCATTTTGTAAAGAATATGTTTATCAGGCCTACTGAGGATGAATTGCATGGTTTCCTGCCTGATTTTGTGATGCTTCATGCCTGTAAGACAGTGAATCCTGAATGGCTTGAGCAAGGTTTGAACAGTGATGCGTTTGTGGCCTTCAACATTAAAGAGCGAATGTCTGTTATTGGTGGAACTTGGTATGGTGGAGAGATAAAAAAAGGTTTTTTTACAATTATGAATTATTTTTTACCCATGAAAGGAGTTGCCTCAATGCATTGTTCAGCAAATATGGGAAAAAACGGAGATACTGCAATTTTCTTCGGACTATCAGGGACAGGGAAAACTACTCTTTCAGCAGATCCGGACAGATATCTGATAGGTGATGATGAGCATGGCTGGGATGATGACGGTGTGTTTAATCTTGAAGGAGGATGTTATGCAAAGTGCATCAATCTCGATAAAGATAAGGAGCCTGACATATACAGGGCCATAAAAAAAGATGCATTGCTCGAAAATGTTGTGTATGATGAAAAGTCCGGACAAATTAATTTCAGGGATGCATCAAAAACCGAAAATACCAGAGTATCATACCCGATAAATCATATCCGGAATATTGTAACCCCTGTATCAAAAGGCGGACACCCCAAAAAAATAATATTTCTTTCTGCTGATGCTTTCGGTGTGTTGCCTCCTGTAGCTAAACTCACTGAAGATCAGGCAATGTATTATTTTTTAAGTGGATACACCTCCAAACTTGCCGGTACAGAAAGAGGTATTAAAGAACCAATTCCCACCTTCTCTTCAGCTTTCGGTGCTGCTTTTTTATTACTGCATCCTACTGTTTATGCAAAAGAACTTGCAAATAAAATGAAGCAGCACGGTGCCACTGCATACCTTGTCAATACCGGATGGACCGGAGGTCCTTATGGAACAGGTCATCGAATTGATCTCTCCGTGACCCGACAGATTATCAAATCGATCCTTGATGGAAGTTTGGATAAAGCCCATTATGAAGAGCTGCCTGAGTTTGGGTTATTTATCCCAACAGAAGTTAAAGGAGTGGATCCTGCAATCCTTAATCCCCGAAACACATGGAAATATCCGTCTGCCTATGAAAAACAGGCTCAGCAACTGGCAGAAAAATTTATTGAAAACTTCCAGGCTTTTACTGATAATGATGAAGGAAAAAGACTTGTCGCAGCTGGTCCAAAAAACAGATACATGAAAGAATTCTACGAATTCTATCTTCAGAAAATCAATAAACTTAAGAAGGAGCATGATGATGAAATTGACAGACTAAAAGATCAGATTTATATTCTTCAGAACGCATTTAATGAATACATCTCGTTTAATTCGATAAATTCAAATTACAAAAACAGAAAACTGATCAGGCATGTTCCCATGAATATATTCATAGGTTCAGATAATGAAGATAAAATTAAAGTAATCCATGACAAAATGATGGAACTTGTTAATGTGCTTGGTTTCAGATTTTATAATCCTACAAAGAAACCACAGCATGTTAGTGAGAGAATGTGCGTCAGCAAGGATGAAATTACCATCAATGATGTATATGAGAAATTCTATTCTCTATTTGATGCTGTCAATTACAAAAAATTCTCAGGTCCTGACATGAAAACAGCTGTTGAAAGTTTTCTTACAGAGGCTTCTAAAGTAAATGATATTACTGTGAAAATAGGTTCACTTCTTCTTGTTCAGTTATTAGGCGATGAGAAAAAACCAAAAATGAAAGCGCTGAAGCTCTCAATTTCAAATATGATCCATCTGGATAAAAATCCTAAACTTCTTCGAGACCCGCAACAGTTATTGAAAGAACTTCATAGTTTTTAGAAATACAGAAATTATTCTGTTTCAGTATCCGATTTGGTTTATTGTGTTGTGATGAAAACTTTTTCTTGAGTTTGTTGTCGACATTTCAATTTTGTCGGTAAACAAAACCCTTTGATATATTTCAACACTATTGAAATCTTTTTTAGTTTTAAAGGGTAAGTATTCTTAATAATTTTGTATCTTTGAAGCCGGAGTCTTCAAACAAGAATATGAGCAATTTTATAGTATCAGCGAGGAAATACAGACCATCAACATTTAAAACTGTCGTTGGGCAGAATTATATTGTCACCACTCTGAAAAATGCCATTAAGAACAATCAACTTGCACAAGCTTTTTTATTTACAGGGCCTCGCGGAGTAGGAAAAACAACCTGTGCCCGTATTCTTGCCAAGACAATCAACTGTACAAATATTTCAGATGATTTTGAAGCCTGCAATGAATGTGAATCCTGCAGATCATTCAATCAATCAGCTTCTTTTAATGTTCATGAACTGGATGCAGCATCCAATAATTCAGTGGATGATATTCGTTCACTGGTTGAACAGGTTCGCATCCCTCCTCAGGCTGGTGCATATAAAATTTATATTATTGATGAAGTTCACATGTTGTCTGCTTCCGCATTCAATGCTTTTTTAAAGACACTAGAAGAACCGCCTGCATTTGCAAAATTTATCTTGGCCACAACAGAGAAACATAAAATTATTCCCACTATTCTTTCACGATGCCAGGTGTTCGATTTTAAAAGAATTAAAGTTGAAGATATCGCAAAACATCTTGCCTGGGTTGCAAATATTGAGTCAATTGAGGCTGAACCTGAAGCCTTACACATTATTGCTTCCAAATCTGATGGAGCACTCAGGGATGCACTCTCTATCTTTGATCAGATGGTGAGCTATGGCAGTAATGTCATTTCAACCCGTGCTGTTATTGATAACTTGAATATTCTTGATTATGAATATCATTTTAGGTTCATCAGTTCAGCATTGGTTGGTGATACAACTTCAATACTTCTGGCGCTGGATGAGATTTATGATAAAGGATTTGACGGGCAGGCAGTGATAAGCGGTTTGTCTGACCATCTGAGAGCACTGCTTGTGTGTAAGGATGAAAAGACGCTCCCTCTGCTTGAAGTTCATGAATCCCTCGGAAGTGATTATTTACGACAGTCAAAGTCATGCAGTGTCAGATTTCTGGTTCGTGCCATTGATATTCTTAATGCCTGTGATATTAATTATAAAGCAGCTTCAAATAAGAGATTTCATATTGAATTGTCATTGCTGAAAATTGCTCAGTTGTCTGACCAGGAAACAGTGCAAAACAAAGGTCTCCCCTCTCAGACTGGGGGTCCGGTGAGGCAGATGCCTTTTCAAACGGAAAAACCTAAACCGTTGAGTAATACCGGCAGCACTTCAGAGAACGATGCAATTTCAGATGATAAACCTGTTGCGTATCAGCCATCAGCACATTCAAACGGAAACGGCAAACCAAAACTGGCTTCAACTGAAACTATGGGAGTGAAGTATATGATTCAGCAGAAAAAAGCAGAAAATCCTTCCACCAACTCAATGGACTCAGAGTATTCGGAAGAGGATGTTGTCAGAACGTTCGGTGAATTCAAACAAATGTTGGCTGTTAATGAAGACAGGGGCTATGAAACATCGGTGATAAGAAATGCTCCGTTTGAAAAAAAATCTGATTCAGAATGGGAACTTGTCCTGAACAGTTCTGCAGAAGCAGAAGCATTCAGAAAGTTGGAAATGCAGGCATGGTTCAGGGAAAAACTCAATAACCGTACTTTCTCGGTTCAGTTCAGAATAGAACAGAAATCAGAAAAAATCAGAACTCTGACGAAAGAGGAAAAAGCGAAGGATTTTATAAAATCGCATCCGGAGATTCAGAAATTAATGACAGAACTGGAATTTATTCCGGATATTTAAAAATTGTTCAAAATCAATATAATTATAATTTAGAAAAACAATGAAAAAAACAATTCAGATTTTAGTAACGATGACGGTGGTATTTGGTCTCGGGCTTCAGTTGAATGCTCAGAAAATACCCACTGAAGGGTATTCATCCATACAGGCTCAAGCTGTAGTTGAGAAATATCAGTATGAAACCGTTCAGGGAGATCCGCTGAATGCAAGGATTTATACGCTCCCCAATGGGTTGAAGGTGTATATGACTGTATATAAAAATTCTCCACGTATCCATGCTTATGTTGCAGTGAAAGCTGGAAGTAAGAATGACCCTGCAGATGCAACAGGACTGGCCCACTATTTTGAACATATGATGTTCAAGGGAACCAAAAGTTTTGGTACATTGAATTACGCTGATGAAGCAGTGTACGTTAACAAGATTGACAGCCTTTTTGAGGTCTATCGTTCAACTGTTGATGAAAAGGAGCGGAAGGCAATTTTTAAAATGATTGATAGTTTGTCTCAGATTGCATCTCAGTTTGCAATTCCCAATGAGTATGACAAACTGATGTCAATTATCGGAGGCACAGGAACCAACGCATATACATCACTTGAGCAAACAGTATATATTGAGAATTTTCCTTCAAATCAGCTTGAAAACTGGTGTATGATTCAGGCTGACAGATTTGCCAATCCGGTTCTCAGATTGTTTCATACTGAACTTGAAACCATTTACGAAGAGAAAAATATGACTATGACCAATGATAATATGAAATCATATGTTGCTCTTCTTGAAGGAATGTTTCCCAATCATCCCTATGGAACACAGACAGTGATTGGCACACAAGAGCATCTGAAAAATCCATCAATGAAGAAAATCAGAGAATTTCATGCAAAGTACTATGTTCCAAACAATATGGCAATTTGTCTTTCCGGCGATTTTAATCCTGACGAAGCGATCAGATATATTGATAAATATTTTGGACAACTCCCTGCAGGGAATGTTCCTGAATTTAAATTTGATCCTGCTCCTCCCATTACTGAACCAATTGTTAAGGAAGTACTCGGTCCCGATGCCGAAACTGTGTATGTAGGTTTCAGATTTGATGGTGCCGGAACCAATGATGCTATCATGCTTACACTTATTGATATGATTCTGATGAACAGTGCAGCAGGCTTGTTTGATATCAATCTTGTTCAGAAACAGCAGGTGCTTGAAGCATATTCATATAATTCAATTATGGCAGATTATTCTGCTTTGATTCTGGCAGGAAAACCAAAAAGCGGACAAACGCTTGAACAGGTTAAGGACCTTCTCCTTTCGCAGATTGAACTGATAAAAAAAGGCGAATTTGACGAATGGATGCTGACTGCAATTATCAATGATCTGAAGCTGCAGAAAATCCGAAGCTATGAAGATAATGAAAGCAGGGCAGGTGCCTTTGTGGATGCATTTGTTCTTGGTGTTCCTTGGGCTGAGTTTGTGAGTGAAATCAATCTTCTTGAGAAGATCACCAAAGAAGATGTTGTAAAATTTGTTCAGGATAAATTTTCCAATAATTATGTAGTTGTAAACAAACGTACCGGCAAGGATGAGAGCATCAAAAAAATTCCAAAAAATAAAGTTACAGCTGTTAAAATTAACAGAGAAGCAGAATCTGATTTCCTCAAAATGGTTCGTGACAATAAAGTTCCCGATATTGAGCCACGTTTTCTTGATTTTGAAAATGATATCCAGATGTTTTCTGCCGGAAACATTCCAGTGCAGTATATCCATAATACTGAAAATGAAACCTTTAAACTGTATTATGTTTTTGATATGGGTACACAGAACAACAAGAGACTGCAACCGGCAGTTGAGTATATTGAGTTCATCGGAACTGACAAATATTCGCCTGAAGATATTAAAAAAGAATTCTATAAGATTGGATGCTCATACGGAGTGTTTACTTCCAAAGATCAAGTGTATGTGACCCTCAGTGGCTTATCTGAAAATATGGAAGCCGGGATGAAACTGTTCGAACATCTTCTCAATGATTGTATTGTTGATCAGGAAGCATGGAAAAATTATCTCAGCAATACCATACAGAAGAGAGTGGATGCCAAAAAAAACATTCAGTATATCTTTTCCTATCTGATTATGTACGGAATGTTCGGAGAACAGAATCCTTTCACCTGGCAGCTTAGTGAAAAGGAACTCAACGCAATTGATCCTCAGGAAATGATCACAATTATCCGGGAACTTGGCACATTTAAGCATAAAGTTTTGTTTTACGGCAGTAAAAGCAAAGAAGAACTTTTGTCATTACTGAAAGAGTATCATAAAGTACCTAAGCAACTGAAGGATTATCCTCCAAAGCATGAATTTGTTCAGCAACCGACTAATAAAAATGTTGTGTATTTTGTGAATTTTGATACACCACATACACAGATTCTAATGGTTTCCAGAGGAGATAAGGGATATGATAAGCAGAAAGCTGCAATCAACAAATTATTCAATGATTATTTCGGAATGAATATGAATTCAGTTGTGTTCCAAGAAATGAGGGAAGCCAGAGGGCTTGCTTATGCAGCAATTTCCTTTTATCAGGAACCCGATGAGAAGGATTATTATTACACTGGTATATCTTATATTGCGACTCAATTTGACAAGGTAGAAGAGGCCATTAACGGATTTTATGATATCCTGAATAATATGCCGCTTTCCCAGAAATCATTTGATATTGCAAAAGAATCTGTGCTTCAGACCCTGAAGACAGAACGAACTACCAGAGAGGATATTTTCTTTGCCTATCAGGCTGCACAGAAATTAGGACTTAATGAGGATGTCAATAAACTTGTTTTTTCAATGATACCGAACTTTACCATGGATGACATTAAAAACTTCCAGGAAACATATTTGAAAGATAAAACTCATACCATCCTTGTGCTCGGAAATGAAAATGACCTTTCAATGAAAGTTCTTAAAAAATTTGGAAAACTGAAAAAACTCACTATGGAGGACATCTTCGGATACTAGTTTTTTCTCCGTTTCAAGAAATCTTGAGATTTGTAGTTTTTATATAAAAAGCTTCCAAGTGCAGATTTTTTTGTAAAAAATAAATTGTACAATTTTATTTTATTAAATAGTTAAATATCAATTAATTAACAAATAATTAAGATAATTCATATACAAGAAATGTAGATATTAAAACATTTTTTTTAAACTTTTTGTATGAATAATTGAATAATTGATGTGTTTAATTGCTGAAAATTGAGAAAGTAAAATTGTTAATATTTGTTTTGATGATTTATTAAAACTCTTTGTGGTTCTGCATTTGAGGCTGGTTTAGAAACAGTAGAATATTAATTAATTTTTTAATTTTTAGATAATGAAAAAAAAATTTTATAATTTGGAAAAGGGGTATATAATGTATTAATTTTGTGTTCAGATATTAGAAATTATGAAAAGAATATTAATCCTGTGTATTGTTTCTGTGTTCAGTGTACTGTTGTCCGGGCAGCAAAGCACTCTGATTTTGCAGAATTTGCCATTGAGCACATTTTCGCCCCATGATATTTTTGACCATCAGTCTGAGTATGTAAAATCGAAGAGTTTATTTTTAACCTTTCAGGAAAAGGTGTTTTCCATTCCTCTGACTTTCGGAAAAGATAATAAAACTGTTTTCGGAGCCACATATCAGGTAAAACAAGAAGGGAATGAGTTTGTTTATACTAAGCCCAGGTTTTTTGCAATGAAATATACAGGAAGTGAATGGGGTGATATTGTTTATGAAAAGGACAAGTCATTGAATTCAATGCGTACTACCGGAAAATTTCTTGTCAGCATTATTGTTGATGATAATGCAGATTTACATATTGTAGAATTTGAGGATGGAAGTTTTTCAAAACCAGAACGCATTGACGCACCTGTCAATACTGATTTTGATGAAGCAAGCGGAACATTTACCCCCGACGGTAAAAAAATATATTTCTCAAGTAATCGTGAAGGTGGATATGGTGGGTATGATATTTACGAATCAGAATATCTCGGAAATGGAAAGTGGACATTTCCCCGCAATCTTGGTCCAACGGTCAATTCTGAGTATGATGAAGAATCCCCCTATTTGCTGAATGATGGCATTACACTGTATTTCAGTGCCAATGGCTATAGTTCACGGAAGGATTATGACATTTACGAAACCATTCTGGGTGATGACGGATTCTTTTCTGAACCTGAGCGGCTTGAAGCACCAATCAACACTGATTTTGACGACCTATTTTATCAGATATCCCCCGATGAAAAGAGGGCGATTTATCTGTCATCAGGAACTCAGGGCTTGGGTGTGTATGAATTAATTTTTTACTAGT
>CAYRXH010000066.1:0-14301 GCA_964428185.1 uncultured Bacteroidales bacterium | reverse complement strand
CCGCTCTGGTTGCCGGTGTTGGGAAATTATTTTGATTTCATCACTCCGAAAGCACGTTTTCGTTTATGGTCGGATGATGGAAAAACTCCTTTGGCCGAAGAACGCACATCTTCAATGGTATAAAAGGACTCTTCATCAAATTGTTTGATAATTGAAAGAAAATCACCAAGAGATTTTCTGTTCAGAATGGAAAAAATGATTTTAACCGGTCCACGGGTTCCAATAGCATCCATTATTGTCAAGCCATATCCGTTTTCTTTGAGCTTGCTCACAATAGCGTCAACATTGTCTTTAGGAAACACTCTGATGACAACTTTGCCCAATGAAAGTTTTTCTTCAATAAGCAATCCGAGATAATTGCCAAGAGCAAAACCGGTAGCGTAAGCCAGATAATAGAAATAATTGTTCAATTGCTGAAAAATCTGACTCACTGCAACAATCCAGATAAGTACTTCGAAAAAACCCATAACCGGAGCAAGTACCTTGTAACCTTTGCTAAGATACACCAGACGTAGAGTCCCAATGGTCTGATCAGCTATTCTGGCAAGAATGATAAGAAAGGGGACAACAACCCATGTCAAAAAATCAAAATCGCCCATAATTTCTTTCAAATTAGATTAATTTTTGCAAAATTACATCCTTTTCACCATTTTTTGCAATAATTTTTTGCAAACACATTTAATACCTGAATATGAAAACGATTGAAAATCAAATGATTTAATATTATTAAATAAAAAAATATCTGTTGAACTTTATTGAATCATTAAAATGTAATCCAATTCACTTACATTTGCAAAAAATTATGAATCCAACTCACTTGGATTGGAGAAAAAATAATCAATCGCTCTGAATTATGAAAAACAAATACATTGATCTTATTGAACAGACTTTCGAATTTCCCCAGGAAGAATTTAAAGTCATTGATAACGAACTGTATTGGAATAATATCAATCTGATGGACATCATCAAACAGTATGGCACCCCTTTGAAAATTTCATTTCTGCCCAGTATTAGCCGACAAATTCAGCGTGCACGGAGGTTGTTCAATGTTGCTATGGCAAAAGTAGATTATCAGGGAGAGTATTTCTATGCATATTGCACCAAAAGTTCACATTTTCAGTTTGTTCTTGACCAGGTATTAAAAAATGATACTTTTCTGGAAACTTCATCTGCCTTTGATCTGAATATTGTACAAACTTTGGTTGAAAACAATACAGTTTCCAGGGAAATGCCAATCATATGTAACGGTTTTAAACGGCCACAGTATATTCAGAATATTACTCAACTTATCAACGATGGATTTGAGAACCTGGTTATAGTTCTTGATAATAAGGTTGAACTTACACAGTATCAGTTTGAAGAAGGGAAGAGTGCAAAGATAGGCATCAGAATCGCTGCTGAAGAGGAACCTATGTTTGATTTTTATACATCCCGTCTTGGAGTCCGGTATAATGATATTATTCCTTTCTACATGCAGTCAATTAAAGGCAATCCTCGGTTTGAACTTAAAATGCTCCATTTTTTTATTAATACAGGGATAAAAGATTCAGCATATTACTGGAATGAATTGTCCAAGTGTGTGAATGTGTATGTTGAACTGAAGAAAGTTTGTCCCACTCTTGATTCATTGAATATCGGGGGAGGATTTCCTGTGAAGAATTCACTGACCTTTGATTATGATTATGAATATATGGCAGAGGAAATTATTGCTCAGATCAAAAATATCTGTTCGCAACATGATATCTCTGAGCCAAACATTTATACTGAATTCGGTTCATACACAGTAGGGCAGAGCGGTGCTGTTCTTTTTTCAATTCTGAATCAGAAGCAGCAGAATGATCGTGAAAACTGGTATATGGTTGACGGGTCTTTTATGACTTCGCTGCCCGATACCTGGGCCATCAATCAGAGGTTCATTTTGATGGCAGTTAATAACTGGGAAGACGAATATCATCGCGTGTTTCTCGGAGGTCTTACATGCGACAGTCACGATTATTATAATGCCGAAGCCCATGCAAATGCTGTCTATCTCCCGAAGCTGCAGGAAGAGAAACCTTTATACATCGGGTTCTTTCATACCGGAGCTTATCAGGAATCACTGGGAGGATATGGTGGCATCCAGCATTGCCTGATTCCCGCACCAAAGCATATCCTAATTGATTATGATGAAGATGCTGAAGGTAAGAATGAGATTTATACAAAACTGTTTGCCAAAGAACAGAGTTATAAATCAATGCTTAAAATACTGGGATATTAACCTATGTGCTGCTCATTCTGCAGATGGTTCAGTATTCTCAAAAGTGTTTATAACATCTGATTTGATTCAGATTCCTCCTCAATGATATCATGCATCTTTGATTCCATTTCAGTATAGATTCTGATCATTTTAACAGTGAGTATTGCTCCTGCAATAGAGATGCAGTTTGAAAAGAGGTCCAAAAACTGAAGATTCAGAAAACCTTCGGGAGAATCAGCAACCCCCCTCATTTCAAGTTGCATGTAAATATTAGATAAAATATTACTGATGAGAAATGCTGCCCACCACCAGCCAATCACATCTGATGGATATTCAGAAGTAAGATGATGTTTTTTTATCTTATCCAGGGTTGCCGACCAGATATCCTTCATAATTTGATAGGGAACGTAGAGGCTGATAATGGGAACAAACCAGGCACCTGCTGCCCATCCTTCCTTCCATCTGAGCCTGCTGATATTCTGAAGATGTAGATTAAAATATGCCCGCCTGAACCACTGAATAAATGTGAGTGCAGAAAGGATAAATACAATGAGATGAATAACAGCCACGAAGGCTGTAAACGTTTCAACGAGAGTCACTGTTTCGTATGGCAAAACTTCTCCTCTTATTGCAAAATATGCGAGGTTGATATAAAAGATATTGAGAAGACAGAAAGTCACATACACAAACAAAGTAACTTTAATAAGTGTTTTGGCAGCATCGGCTCTGGAATCATTGGGAAGAAGTTTCATTGCTTATTGTTCATTGAGTATTTCAAATTTACAGATTTTTACTTCACCAAACTGATCAATCACTGTCAGTTGATGTTTTCCTGGCTCAGGTTTCACAGAAATAGTATGTTTATTCTGGGTGGAACCAATAAAATCTCCGTCAAGGTGCCAGTAGAGGATGGTCCCTGATTTTCGGTGAGCTGCTCTGAAAACCACTTCTCCGGGAATGCCGGGCATATCTCCGACCATATAAATTTTTGCACCGTTGACAGGATAAATAATTCCGAAACTGGACTCACCTTCAATTCCTGAACAATCTTCTCTGAAGGGAGGAATTGTTTTGTAAAAGGGATTTCTTGACCGGTAATAATATTCCATGACAGGAGGCAGAACAAATCTGTTGACGGTGACAATCTGATTCACAGGCTCACAGTCTGCATGAACCTGCCATTGCAATGAGGGATTTAGGTGTATTTGAATATGATACGGGCATAAATCTGTCCGGATTCCTTTTTTCGGCACATACATACTGCTGGTTTCTTCACAGTACTGTGATGCTTTGAATCCGCTTTTGCTGCACACTCTGATTTGCACCATTTCTCCGTATGGTTCATCAAACCAGGATGATTTTGGCAAAAAATCAAAAATCTCGAACATCAGTGGAGCTGCTGCCTGTACCCCTGTCAGTCCCGGTCGCCCTTCTCCGCTGGAATTGCCTGCCCATACACCAACAACATAAGCAGGAGTGATGCCTATAGCCCAGGCGTCTCTTTCTCCATAACTAGTCCCTGTTTTCCATGCAATAGGTGAACTTGATGAAAAGTGATACCAGAACTGGTCTTCGTCTGGTCTGTTTACTTCAACCATCGCAAGCAGGGTGAACCAGATTGATGCTGCATCTGCAAACACAACTGCATCCTGACGGAGAATTTTTTCGTAGTAAAACGGCGAAAACACATCTGAAGCATCATAGGTTCCTGTTTCATTATACCTTAGAAGTATTCGGGCCATGCTGGCATAGATACCTGCAAGTTCATCCAGTCTCACTTCAGCACCTCCCAGAATGATTGATAATCCGTAGTGGGAGGGAGGCTTGCTCAGACTTGTGAGGCCGGCTTGTTTCAGAAATGTGTTAAATCTGTCGTAGCCATAGGTTTTCAGCATATGAACTGCAGAGACATTGAGAGAGCGGGAAAGAGCCTGAGATGCAGGGACTGCTCCGTCATAGGTGCGGTAATAATTCTGCGGACTGAAGCCATCCAGAGTCATTGGAATGTCAGGCACAAGGGAGTTTGGCAATAATACCCCGTCTCTGAGCATGGCACAATATAATAATGGTTTGAGTGTGCTGCCAGGACTTCTTAACGAACCAATCATATCAACCTGATAATTATCAGCCAGAGGACTGCTTGTGTTTCCGACGTATGCCAAGATTTTTCCTGTCTTTACATCGATGACAATGGCTGCAGCATTATGAACTTTGTTACCCTGCAGAAAGGCAGCATGTTTTTTGACAGCTTCCTGAACATAAAGTTGTAGATCCTTACGGATTGTGGTTCTTATTCTTCGTCCTTTGTAGCCGTCTGCAATCATTCTATTGATCAGGTGAATGCCGTCATCGGGCAAGGGATAGGGTTTTCCGGGAAGTGGTTCGGAAACAGCCATTTCATAAGTTGCTTCGCTGAAATATCCTTTTTTGTACATTTTTCTCAGCAGAAAATTTCGTTTCTCAAGAAGTTTTCTTTCATTTTTCCCCGGATATATCAAAGAAGGGGCATTGGGCAATACAGCAAGGGTAGCAGCCTGACCCCAGCTTAGCAGTTCAGGTTCAATTCCAAAATATCGCCATGATGCAGCCTCCAGACCTACCACATTACTCCCGAAGGGTGCATGTGCTGCATACAATGCAAGAATCTCAGCTTTGCTGTATGACAATTCAAGCCTGAGTGCCATAATGATCTCAATGAGTTTTTCTCCTAGTGTTCTGGGCTGATTCTTTCTTGATAACCGGATGACCTGCATGGTTATAGTACTTCCGCCACTAACGATGCTACCACGTTTAATATTTGTGAATGAAGCTCTTAATAAAGCAGCAGGGTCAACTCCATGATGAAAAAAGAATCTGGAGTCTTCAAATTCGGTGATGCAGCACATGAATTTCCAAGGAACTGCATTTGTGACGGGAAACCTCCATTGTCCGTCGCCGGCAATGATGGCTCCAAGAAGTTCTCCATCTGCGTCTTCGGCTACAGTACTATAAGTGGTTTGAAATAATTGCTCCGGTAATAATGTGTAAAAATTTACTGCCACAAATATTGTAACAGCAAGAATAATAATAAAAATAAGTTTTTTACTCAGAAAATGAAAAGCCTGATCAATCAGTAGTTGCATCTGAAACAGTATTTTCCTGATCGGTAACTTTTACCCATTTGCCCGGGATTGAAGCACTGACGCGATTATCATACATCGCCTCACAATATATCATTGGCATATAATACTTTCCGACAAAGCTGGCTGTAACCCTGACAGTGATGCTAAGAGTTTTTGACTTGGGCAGATTAAAATATGTGATAACCCTGTCATCCCTGATATCCTGATAAGTATATTGGTCTGAATAGGTTTCTTCATTTACAAACCTGTCATTCATCACTTCCCACCCCGAGGGGAAAATCTGAGTGAGAGCCATTGAATTGTAAGAATTCAATGTGCCCGGATGAGTAATGCTGACTGTTGCATAAAAAACTGTGCCCTGCTGAATCTGTTCAGGGTAAATAACACGTCCGTCCAGTCCGCGGTATGATACAGTCATTGAAAGATGATTCTGTGAAGCAGGCAGATCGGATTCCTTGGGTATCCCTTTTTGTATCACTGAAACATAGAGTGTGCCTTCTCCGGTATTCTTAATTTTGATTTTTCCCGTTTTTGAACTACCCAGGTCCATGCTATGTGTCATATTTTTGGATGAAAATTCACGGGAAATATCGTTTGCAGACAAGCTGAAATTCATTTGTTTACCCATGGGGAAATATGTCAGATATAAAGCAACTGCCCGTAAGGAATGAGCAGCAGTTTGAGTGCTGAGCCATGAATTTTGTCTGAGCTCTTCAGCAATTTCCATAAAAACAGCCTGAGCATTATTTGTCATACCCAGCCTGAGATAAGTTTCAAGAATAAACGCCTTGTCACGTATATGAGAACCATAGGTATAGCTGTACTCATAGTATGGTCTGATCTCTGTTGTGGTTTTGGCAATCAGTTTTTTGGCAGCATCAGGTCTTCCGCTTACTGTATATGCAGAAGCAAGGAGCCATTTTGCCTGGGGAGAAAGATACACAGTTTCGGCAAGCCTGTTCATGGCACCAGGTTCAGGATAACCGGCAACGGCAAGTGTGTACAGACGATATGCCTGCATCAGATCATTGTTGTAATATGAGCGGTCATGCTTCCAGTTTTTGGCCTTTTTCTGCTGCCATGACTTCCACTTGGTGAAAAACTGTTTTGAAACAACATAGCCTTTGTTTTTTGCTTCGGTTAAAAAATGCCCTGCATAAGAGGTTGTCCATTCATCAGCATACTGAGAACCGGGCCACATGGCAACAGCACCGGATGATAACTGAAGACTTTGTATTCTGCTGATTGCATGCTTGATTTTTGCATCAGCCTGTTTCTGAGCATATTCGCTGCTTTCGGTGAGTTTGTCTGCATAAAGCATTGCAAAGGCTCCCGAAATGGTCTGTTCGGCACACCCATGTGGATAATTTGAAAGATAGGTTAACCATTTGTCAATATTCATGGGAATGAAAGTGGAAATTTCCAGAATGTTGCCATTTGTTCCGTCAATTCCCATTGACTGGTGTTCAGTTTCCCAGGTTTCACCTTCTTTCACCGTAGCTGTTATAACATTTGTCATCATAGGATTGGAGGGTCTGACATCCAGCTCAACTTTCCAGACAGCTTTTTCGTTGCCGCTCTGTGCTGAAATTAGAATCTGACCCTGACCGATGGCATCCGCCGCTTTGATATCAAAAGCAATAAGTTGATCACCTGTTTTGGAAAACTGAAGCTGTTTTGATCGTTCACCATCGATGGTAAACATTTTATTTGTCTGAATGGAAACAGATACATTTTTGACATGGTTTTCCATTGCAAAAACAGAAACAGGAAGCCTGAATGACTCACCGGGTCCTATGACACGGGGTGCTGTTCCAAGCAACATAAGCGGATTTCTCACAGGAACTGTTTTTTCAGTATTGCCGTATGCTTTGTCCTGTCCACAGATTACCATGATTTTTACAGAGCCAACATATTCGGGAATGTTGATTATATGAGAGTTTTTTCCCCCTCTCTTTAATGCAACAGGACCGACAAAACGAACCATTGGTTTAAAACGGTTTGAACGCTGTCCGGTGGGATCAACTTCAACATCACCACCACCGCCAATACTGAGAATTCGTTGAATTTTTCCACCCCAGGCACCAATAACATAGTCATAAATATCCCAAGTGCGAATGCCCAATGCTTCTCTTGAGTAAAACTCAGCATGAGGATCAGGGGTTTTAAATTTTGTGAGATTAAGCAAGCCTTCATCAACAATGGCAAGTGTATAAGTCATCGGCTTGCCGTTCGTTTCAGACACACTGACTGTTGCAGTCTGACCGGGCCTCATGATTTCTGGAGCACTGATAAGGGGTTTCAGAATTGTTGCAGGATTTTCTACAAAAACAGGAACCACTCCATACAATCGCATGGGAAGTCCGTTGACTGTTTTTTCATGTGGTTGTATCAGGCTGACAGAGAGATAGATATTGGGCGACATTTCTTCTGTTGCTTTCATAGCAAAATCAATCTTGCCGTCGCGTTCGGTTTTCTGATGGGTTTCAATGACACTGCTTCCGTTCTCAATGGAAATATAAGCCCTTGAGCCTGGAGGTGCATTGAAACTTAATCGGATTTCATCACCAACCGTATAACTTTGCTTATCAGTGGCTATTGTCAGCATTGCAGCTGAAGTTTTATCATCTTCAGCAAAGCGGTTATATCCATACCAGTCAAAATACTGAACAAGTCCTGACGAATGTCCGCTTTCAGTATCTGTAATCCTGATAAAATATTTTCCCCAGTCATCATTCGGTACCTTGAATGACCATGTCCCCAGCCCATTACTGAGAGCGACCTGCCCAGTAAACACAGGAACAGAATTGGATGAATACATGAAGTCAGAAGCACTGTAGTCATAACTACTCCACCAGTATCTCCATTCCAGTTTGTAGACGGCAATATTCACTTGTTTTGCCTTTGCAGGTTTTCCACTTTCATCGAGATTGACAATTTTATAGGTATAACTTCTGTCAGTAAACAGATAAGGGGTATTGTCCGTTGATTTGGGAGGAAGAATACCTACATAGGATGAAAAAGGGCTGATTTTAACCGTCATGAAATCAAGACTGAATTCGCCACCGGGCTCATACACTCTTGTTTCAATATGGGCATTAAGAAATCCGGGTGCATTTTCAAGTTCAAGATCAGGTTTGAAAACAACAACACCGTTTTCATCGAGTCTTCCGGAGAAAAACGGGAAACGGTCTGAGTGAAACTCAATACCGGGATCATCAAAAATAAACCCGGGAAATTTAGGAAAACCGGTTGATGACCTGAACAACTCAATTTCACTTTCCACTTTCAGATTCTCTGCAACAGCACCGTGCAACCACTGGGATTCAATTCTGAAATCTGCAGGATTATGTGATGAGATCATTTTGCCACCCGGATCCACCATAATCTTCAGTCTGTTCGGTTTAATGGTCTCAATCTTTAGTCTGTGATAAAAAGTATTTTTACCTACCCGGGCTATGAGCTTGTAGAGGCCTGTGGGTGCATCGGGTGATGTGGCTGTATGAAACGCATAAAACCCGTTTACAGATTCAGTGACACTTCTTTTTTCAATGAGGTTTCCTGTAGGATTATACAATTCAAAAATGACAGGATGACCTTCGGGAAGAATTTCTCTGTTGTCTTCCAGAATAAGTGTGATAAACAGAGAATCACCGGGTCTCCACACTCCACGTTCACCATATATAAATCCTTTCAGCCCTCTTTGCACCTGTTTCCCTGAAACATCAAACGAACTCAGTGACAAAGAATTACCATCAGATATTCTCAGATATGATTGCTGATTTTCAAATTTTGCAATGATCAGATAGGGTTTTTTATCAGGGGTGATTTTACACATCCCTTCTGCATCTGTTTTTCCGCTTCCTGCAAGTTGCTGGGGATAGTCAAGCACTTCAACAGATACACCTGCCATTGGTTCAGCGCTGATAAGATTGGTTGCAAAAACAATCAGTTCTCCTGTTTCACCCAGCTTACACATGAGTCCGATATCAGATGCAAGAATATTGGTGCTTGCTTTCTTTCCATAATAGTATGACCGTGAACAGGGATCTTCCCGCTCACTCCAGTCATAATCATAGTAGTAATAATCATAATACTCATCATCATAGTCTGAATAATATTGCCAGTTATTACCAGCCTCATCTTCAGCAGTGTTATAGGTTGAATACAGGTATTCTGCAGATTCCTCATCATTGTCGCAACTAAGAGCTGAGTATTCTTTTTTGATACTTAGTTCAACATTGTAAATTGCACCTGGTTCGGTCCGGATAAGTTCTGCCATATCAAGGTGATACAGGTTCCATTTATTATAATTTGCAACATTGCCAAGAGGAATGGTTTTTTTAAGAACAACAGATCCAACACGGCTCATCTGATAATCACCGCTGAGTTCGTTTACCTGCAGGAACTGGGGAATGTTGTTCTGGTAAATTTTTGTGATTTTCACATCCACAGCTTTCAGGTTTACAGCTTCGAAGGGAATGATCAGTCCGTTTGTTGAAGGCAAAATCACCCCGGAAGATACAAAACGCACATCGGGAAGTAAATCCTGTTGAACAATTAACTGAGAATAGGCTTTCCCCAGAGGCTTACCGTTGATATTTTCAACAGTGGAAGAAATTGTAAACCGTTCTTCCTCGTCGAGTTCAGAGGCAGGATAAATATACAATTCGTTGAAACTTATGACATAACTGTAATTGAAGAATTTGCCCATTGTGATTTTACCGTCCAGTTCCTGATCTTCACGCAGAGGATCAGTAAATCTTACAACAATAGTTTGTTCAGGATACTGAACGCATTTTACAGATGATACCCTGAATTCGTCAATACTGTAAACAGTATGACTGGCAGTGAGAGATTTGTCCACACCCAGAGGGTCGCCGTTACAGACCAATGCGACTGTGGATTTGTCTTTTCCACGCTGAATGCTGTCTATGGTAAAAAAATGTTTCTTTTTTTCGCCGTCCTGTGACCATTTGATTGTTAGTTTTTTTGTTCCCTGTGTTGCAGTGAGCATTTTTTCAACATCAGAAAGTTCTGCTGCATCAGCTGTAAAAACACTGCCGGTCAGTCTTTCCCAAGAAAGATCATCAGGTGAATATGCACGGCTCTGCTCAACACTAAGGTCGAAATCCTGTGAAATCGTGTTGAAACTGAACACCAGAGTTTTCAATGAATCCGGAACATCTACAATTTTTGAAAGATTGAAACTTACCTTGTAATTGGTATTTGGTTCAAGTTTCTCTTCCGGTTGAAATTTAATGGTTCGCGAATCAATCCACACAGCACTGCCCTGAACAGTAGGGCTGATAGAAAAAAGTGAAGGGTCAGCAGGCTGATTGATCATGCTTGAATCAGCATAGTCGAAGTTCAGTCTGACAATGATCCCTGATCCAGTAGAAACAGGACCCGATGTGAAACCTTCGACAAATTCACGGAAGGCTGGATCAACGGTAACAATTTCATTGCGGTCACCTGAAGATCGTTTGCAGGAATCTGTTATAAGAATGATTGATAATGAGATACATGCAAGTAACATGAAGTGGAGAATGCTGTGTGTTTTCATTATAATTGGGATTGAAAATATTTTACTAAGATAAAACATTATTTTTAAAATTTCGTTTGAATTATTTGAGACAGAATGTTATTTCAGTGGATCAGACAATCGTAGAGTTTGTAACATTTTATTGTTTATAACTTTTATGACGTAACAAGTGAAAACAATTTATTTTTGAAGTCAAATCAGAGAAGCAGGATTTATGAACAGGATTTTTGTTATTGCAGTATTTTTTTCTTTTTTTTCGTTTCATCTGGCTGCACAGGATCCTTGTGAAGGTCCTGAAAGTAAAAAGGGAAAAAGCACTTTTGAAGAAGCGATGGGATATATCAACAAAGCAATGGATCCCGGCTGCAGAACTCCAGAATATCTTATGAATCAGGCATTTCCCTTAATACGTGAAGTTGAAAAGTCAGATCCTGAATTTGCAGGAACATACTACTGTCTTGGTATTCTTTATACTTTCAGGGTTGAAAAGAGAAACCTAAACTTTGCAAAAAAATATTTTAAAAAAACTGTAGAATTGTGTCCCGATTATAATCCGGAAGTTTATTATCATCTTGCAAATATTTATTTTGGAGAGGATAATTTTGAGACTGCCCTGAAATACATCGATAAATATCTTTCATACGGAAGTGAGCTCTATAACGATGAATATCTCGTCAATGCAAAAATGTTAAAATCAGATGCCGAAAAGAAGATTGAGTTGTTTGGTCAGGCTGTACCATTCAATCCAATGGTTGTGAGCGGAATTTCATCACAGTATAATGAGTATCTTGTAATAATAAGCCCTGATAATGAAATAGCCTTGTATACAAGGCAACAAGAAATACCTAAACATACTACTGCCTATGCCTCAGAAGTGGGATATGCTGAGAAATTTTTTATCAGCGAAAGGACTCAGGGCGGAGAGTTTGACAAAGGTCAGCTTATGCCGTATCCATTTAATATCCGACAGAATGAGGGAGGCGCAACACTGACAATTGATAACAGAGAAATGTTCTATACGGTGTGTGAGTTGATGGATTGTCCCGAGCGCGCCCCTGAAAAATATTATAATTGTGATATTTATTTTACACGCCATGAATTTGGCAGTTGGAATGATATCGAACCACTCTCTGAAATTGTAAACAGCGTTTGTACGTGGGAGAGTCAGCCTTCCATATCATCCGATGGGAAGACTCTGTTTTTTGTCAGCGATAGAGCTGACGGATTTGGTGGAATTGATATTTATACCAGTGAAAGACAGGAAGATGGAAGCTGGAGTAAACCTGTTAATCTTGGGAAAAAAATCAATACTCCCGGAAATGAAAAGTCGCCGTTTATTCATACCGATAGTCAAACCTTATATTTTTCCAGTGATGGAAGACCGGGAATGGGAGGGATGGACATCTATTTTTCAAAGAAACAGGAGGATGGTACTTGGACGGAACCAAAAAATATCGGGTTTCCCATCAATACACAATATGATGAGGTTGGTTTTATTGTGAGTACAGAGGGACGATATGGCTATTTTGCATCTGACAGACTTGGAATTGGGCCTGGTGGGATAGATTTCTACACTTTTGAACTCTATGAAGAAGCCCGTCCCGAAAAAATTCTTTTTGTTAAGGGAGAAGTAACAGATCAGGAATCAGATGAACCGGTGGAAGCCAAAGTGGAAATTCGAAACATGGAAACTAAAGTTGTTCATTATGTCCCTGTTGATCAGGAAACCGGCAAATATGTGACTGTGCTGCCATTCAAAAGCGATTATGTGCTGACTGTGAAAAAGGAAGATTATGTGTACGAATCAATGTATATTTCTCAGGAAGATAGTGTTTTTGAACAACCTGCAACTGTTAACATGGAGATTCAGCAGGTTCAGATAGGAAAATCATATAAACTCAATGATATTTATTATGAATATGATTCTGATAGACTCACACAGCACTCTCTGAGGATTATTGAAGAATTTGTGGTGTTTCTTAACGAAAATCCAGAAATTCAGGTGGCAATTCATGGTCATACTGATAATATCGGAGGTGCTGAATACAACATGGAACTTTCTGAAAGAAGAGCAAAATCTGTATATGATTACCTTATCCTTTCTGGGATTCGGGCTGACAGGCTAAGTTATGCAGGTTTTGGCTTTGAACAAGCTGTGGCTGGAAACGAAACTGAAGAAGGAAGAGCATTGAACAGACGAACAGAATTTGTAATTGTGAACAAATAATTTTTTTAATAAATACAGCTATTTTTTATTCGTTTTGTCTGAACAAATATCGAAACCCCAAAGAAATAATACAGATGAAAAAATTCACATTCATAGTGCTTTCAGCACCTCTTCTTTTTATAGCATGTAAGAAAACAGAAATCATTCCTCCTGAGCAACCTGCATTTCTTGATCCACAGTAGGTGCAATGGGGACTGGCAATCAATTATACAGCCAAGTGGTACTCTCCCTGTGGCTCATGTGGTGCTCCCCTGATTTACGAACTGGCTGAAATGGGAAATGTGGTTGCAGTTACCAATCATGCTTCAGGTGACCCCAATGTACAATTCTACCCTTTATGCGCAGATGACAGCTGATCGCCAAACTGGTGGTGGAATTCCTGCGTTCTGGATTGAGGATGCCAAAACTAAATCCACTTCTTCAATGACACTATTACTTGCCAAGACCCCGATTGCAGGGATTGACATGAAAATGCACAGGGAAGGCAATGTTATCAATATTGCATATATGGTGGAATTTTTTAGTGCAGGAGATGGAGACTATTACCTCAGCCTCTGGATGCTTGAAAGCGGAATTGATGGCTCCGCTTCTGCAGGTTCGTATGCACAGGCTGGAACGTCAGACCCCTAATTATACTCTTGACTTTGTGATCAGACAGGCATACGGAAACAATGTGTATGGTGAGAAAATCCTTACCAGCCCGGCAGCAGGAACTACCTATGAAAAAGTTGTAAGTATGACTGTCGATGCAGCCTGGAATCAAAATGTCTATATAGTTGCATGTCTCTGGAAATATGATGCTACAGGTAATCCTGCATCAAATATTCCCAAATACAAATACATTAATGGAATTAGGGAAAATTAGTGATTGGTAATTAGTGACTGGTTAAAGAACTTCAACATTTATTATTTCCCAGAGTGACTACTTCGGAGCATTATTCAATATTATATACCCCAATACACCTATACCTATGTAGATTAGAATATTTAAAGATTTAGCCAAAGGCTTCCCCTTGGGAGAAGATATACAGATTGCATGATGAAGTTTTGCATGTGATTGGTGATTTGTAATTTGTAGATAAGTATTTCGTCTATTGGTAATTAGTAGAAGGGAGATTAGTAAATAGAGATTTAGCATTCCTGAAGAATTCTCTTAAGTTTTATTATTTTT
>CAYRXH010000065.1:0-14802 GCA_964428185.1 uncultured Bacteroidales bacterium | reverse complement strand
TAATACGAATCACATTTAAAGCCAAGCACATTGATTTCAAACACACCCCTTGCAGAAGCTCTTAGACCCAAAACATTTGACGATTATCTGGGACAGGAGCATCTTGCAGGCCCTGACGGGCTAATCAGGCGTATGCTTGAAAAGGGAGTAATTCCGAGTATGATTTTCTGGGGTCCACCCGGAACCGGCAAGACAACACTTGCATTATTGATTGCTGAAATGTACTCTATGGAATTTTACAAGTTAAGTGCTGTCAATGCAGGGGTGAAAGATGTGCGTTCAGTGATTGAATCTGCAGCGTTACAAGGCGGCTGTGTGTTGTTCATTGATGAGATTCACAGATTCAGCAAATCGCAACAGGATTCTTTGCTTGGAGCTGTTGAAAAGGGAACAGTTACCCTCATAGGTGCCACAACCGAAAATCCCAGCTTTGAAGTCATCGGACCATTATTATCAAGATCACAGGTATATGTTCTTCATCCTCTCGAAGAAGAACATCTGCTTCGTTTGCTTGATAAAGCCGTCGGATATATCAATGAGCATTACAAAATCCATGTTGAGTTGAAGGAGACAGAAGGACTGCTTGCATACTCGGGTGGTGATGCGAGAAAATTGCTCAATACTCTTGATCTGATTGTGCTATCCATGCAGGAGAAAGGGAAAGTTGAAATCACCAACGAAATGGTGAAGGAAGTTGCCCGCAAAAAAACAGGCGCTTACGACAAGTCAGGTGAGTATCATTATGATATCATTTCAGCATTTATCAAGTCTTTGAGAGGCAGTGATCCAAACGGAGCACTCTATTGGATGGCACGTATGATCAACGGAGGTGAAGACCCTCTTTTCATTGCTAGGCGAATGCTTATTCTTGCATCAGAAGACATAGGCAATGCCAATCCCACAGCCATGATATTGGCTAATGCATGTTTTGAAGCCTGTCATAAAGTAGGAATGCCAGAAGCAAGGATTATCCTTTCACAAACTGCCATCTACTTGGCATGCTCACAAAAAAGCAATGCATCCTATCTGTCCATAGACAAGGCTCTTGAAACAGTAAGAAAAACCGGCGACCTCCCGGTTCCTCTTCATCTGCGAAATGCTCCCACCAAACTGATGAAAGATCTGGACTACGGCTTAGGCTACAAATATGCTCATGATTTTCCGGGCAATTTTGTGGATCAGGAATTTCTTCCCGAGCAGGTCAGTGGCACTGTCTTTTATCAACCAGGCATTAACTCACGCGAGGAAGAACTGAGACAACGTCTGAAGGACTATTGGAAGGGGAAGTATGGGTATTGAATATAAATTCAATAAATTACTTATAGGTCTAATTAAAATGAGCCATTTCTGAAAGTCTTAACTCAATGAAATTCACACCAATATGATATATATTTAAGGAATAATTTAAACTTATTAACACTAATCCACGAGAGAAATATTTTCTATCTTCAAAAAAAAATCACAATATGCAAAAGGCAGCTTTATGTTCTAGTTAGCATATTATGTGTATTATGAAACAAAAAAAGATAGGATTATTCACTCAACAAATGAATGGAGGACTAATTAATAAATTCAGATGTGAAATCAACAGCTTTGCAACTTTACACTTATGGAAAAGATCAATTTTTGAGATAGTTTGCATACAATACTTTCACAGTGATAAATAACCCAACACAAAAAAACTCGAAAGAATGTTTCATTAATAAAAAAAGCCTACTTTTGTTTTTTTCTTTTCCAGTGATCATTAATCTTAATTCTAACAAGGTATATATGAAAAAAACATGGTTCATCCTATTGTTATTTTTAGGAATTACATCAGCGGTATATTCCCAGGACTCAACAAAAAAAGTAATTCAGTTTGTACAAAACACTAAATTCTCTGGGCAATGGTTTCTTGCTAACACATACAACATTCAGGATAACTTAAACAAGTTTCAACTAAAACGTGGATATTTTACTCTTAAAACAGATTTTAGTAAAAATATTTCTGTCAGATATACCCAAGACATCACTTTGGATCAGGAAGGTACTGATGCAGGAAATGTCGAAATTCGGATGAAATTTTTATATCTTATGTTGAACCTTAAAGATTTGTTCATTTTTCATGATAATTATTTTGAATTCGGACTTGTTAACCGTCCCTGGATCAACTACGAGCAACAAATCAATACATATCGGATACATGAAAAAATGCCCGTTGAAGGTTTTAAAATTATCAACTCAGCTGATTTTGGAATTACATTTGTCAGTTTGCTGGGAGGAAAAATAGATGAACAATATCAACAAACTGTCAATAGCACATATCCTGGTAAATATGGAAGTTTTGCCGTTGGTGTGTATAATGGCGGAGGTTATCATGCACTGGAAATGAACAACAATAAAACAATTGAAGCCCGCTTAAGTGTCCGACCTTTTCCATCAAAAATTCCAGGTTTGCAATTTACTTATAGTTGTGCTTTTGGGAAATGCAATATGATTAATTCTCCGGCTGATTTTCAGCACAATATGTTTTTTATCTCATCGGAGAGTAAATACCATGCAGCTTCAGCACAATACTTTTTTGGGAAAGGAGATTTTGGAACATCATACATTGATCTTAACGGAAAACCATTGGATAGTGAAGGATATTCTCTCTTTGGAGAAGTAAAGATTCCCAAAACCAAACTGGCAGTTTTTGGTCGCTACGATCAGTTTACTGTTTACGATGCGACAAATATTAATAAAGATATCATTCTTGGCGGTATAGCATTCAGGTTCCTAAAAAATAAAATCATTCTCGGCATGAATCATTTTAATAATAATGGAATAAAACAACAAGTTTATGAAATTGCTCTGGAAATAAAATTTTGAGTCCTCACTAAAAATTAACCTCATGTTTAATGGGCAATAAACTTAAATTGTAACTAAATAACAATTTTTTCAAGATATAATATCAATATTATCCGGTAAAAAACAGTGAAAGTTTGAAAAGCCATGAAAATATTGTGTTTTTAAGAATCTTTTACAAACTAGGCTTGCTTTTGAAAATGGCAAATTAGTAAAACATAAGTAACTCACATTTAATTAATTATATTTTGTAAAAAAAAATTTTTTCGGACTATAATGATAATTTTAATAATGTTTTTAAATAAGTTTGTTTGTTTTCAAATTTTGTTTATTCTTTTGTTTTTTTGACTTTTTAGAGTGGGCTCAAAAATAATTTTGTTGATAAAAAAAACTGAAGTACCATAAAGGGGCTTCTTTTCCTCAATCTAATTCTCCAATTTTATCCCTTTGCAAACGCCTTCTTCTTGGCAATAGTCTGTCAGTGTTACTCTGACAGGCTGATTTATCAGAGATTTGTCCCATGGGATGGCCACCCTTATATAGTTGTCAGTAAACCCATACATTAGGCCCTTTTTGTTTTCGCTTTCGGGAAGCATAGTTCTGGTTTGCCCCAGAGCTGACAGATAAAATTCATGCTTTTTACTTTCAGAAAGTTCAATCAGTTTTTCTGTTCGTTGCTTCTTCACCTTTGGATTAATTTGACCACTCATAGAGGCTGCCTTGGTGCCAATTCGTGCTGAATATGTAAACACATGAAGATAGGCAAGCGGCAAGGAATGGTAAAACAGTCTGCTTTGCTCTGCCTCCTCTTCTGTTTCTCCGGGAAATCCGGTTATCACATCAGCTGCAATGCACACACCAGGATACATTTCGGTCAAGCTTCGGCAAATATTTTCAATAAACGCTGTTGTATATGTCCTTCCCATTCTCTTCAGAGTATCATCATTCCCTGCCTGGACAGGAATATGGAAATGGGGCATGAGTTTTGGAAAATTTTTGATTTTTCTGAAAAAGTCATCAGTAAAATGATGGGGTTCAAGGGATGAAACACGGATACGTTCAATGTGTCTATTAGAATGTATGATACTGATTGCATCTGTCAAGGATTCACCCCTCTCCTTTCCGTAATCACCCAGATTGATTCCTGTGAGAACAATCTCCCTGAATCCTGCAATTGTAATGTCTTCAAGCGCCCGTGAAATATCCTCTGCCCGAGCACTTCTGCTTTTTCCTCTGGCAAACGGCACAATACAATAGCTGCAATAACAATCGCATCCATCCTGGATTTTCAAAAAAGACCTTGTTCTGTCGTTTTTCGACCATGTGATATGGAATTCAGGATGGAGATGCACATTGTCAGCAACGAAATAATGCTTTTCATGTCGGAGATATTTCTGAATGATAAGTGGCAGATCAAATTTGGTGTTATTTCCAATCACGGCATACACTCCGGGCATTTGTGCAATCTCATCTGCCTTAAGCTGAGAAACACATCCCATCACAATGATGGCAGCATTAGGGTTTTTTTGATGCGCTCTTGAAATTGCATTGCGTGTTTTCTTTTCTGCTTGTGAGGTGAGGATACATGAGTGAATAACATACAAGTCAGCTTTTTCTGTGTGAGAAACACGAAGAATTTTGTCAGAGGGTAGGGTGCCTGCAAGAAATGAAGTTTCTGAAAAATTTACCTTGCAGCCCAGTGTATAAAAAGCGATACGGATATCAGAGTTCATATCAAAAAAAGAAAAAGGTATAATTATTTATCAGAATTCGGAAAAAAACGGAAAACTTGTTTATTTGAAAAATAGTTTTAGATTTGCAAAATTAACTAAATGTGCGAATTTTATGAAAAAACTAGCAGTAGTAGCATTTGGCGGAAACGCCTTATTACGTCCCGGTGAAAAAGGCACTGTGGATGAGCAGGAAAGAAACGTTTATGAAACCTGCGAATATCTTTTGAATTTGATTAAAAGAGACCATGACATCGTCATCACTCATGGCAATGGACCACAGGTAGGCAATATTCTGCTGCAGAATCAGGCAGGAGCTCAGGTGTATGGCATCCCGGAAATGCCACTTGATATCTGCGGAGCATATTCACAAGGGCTGATCGGTTATATGATTGAGCAGCAACTCAGAAATGTGCTTGAAGCTAATGGGATGGATAAAGACGTGATCACATTGATCACTCAGGTCTTGGTTGATAAAAACGACCCTGCCTTTGCAAATCCCACAAAACCAATTGGTCCTTATTACACCAAAGAACAGGCTGATCAAATTGCAGCTGCAACTGGTTCTGTGTTTAAGGAAGACCCCAAAGGCAATGGATGGAGAAAAGTTGTTGCTTCGCCCATGCCAAAAGTGGTTGGCAACCGCAAGACCATTGAAAAAATAGCACGTGAAGGACAGATTGTTGTGGCAGTTGGAGGTGGAGGCATTCCTGTGTTTTATGTGGAACCCAATAAACTTCAGGGAATTGATGCAGTGATTGATAAAGATCTGGCATCTGCACTTCTGGCTGCCGAAATCAAGGCCGATGAGTTTTATATCCTCACCGATGTACCTAATGTCTATATCAATTTCCGCAAACCCGGAGAACAGGCTTTAAAAGTTGTCACAGTGGCTCAGGCAAAGGAATACATTGCACAGGGTCAGTTTACCGAAGGTAGTATGGCTCCCAAGGTGCGCGCAGCAATTCACTTTGTTGAAAACGGAGGTAAAGAATGTATTATAACTTCTGCACAAAGTTTACACGATCCTGAATGCGGAACAAAAATTATTGCATAAATTTGCAAATTCATAACATTAAACCCCAAAATTATGAGTAATTGTCCTAAATGTAATGCCGAGCTGAAGCCAGGTGCAGTATTCTGCCATGTTTGCGGTTATCAGATTCCCAAACAACAGCATCAACCAATTCAAACAACCAACCTAAATCACAATACTATGGAAAATCAAAATGTAAACACACCCACGCAAAGTGGAGGCATTGTTCAAAGAGTTATCAATATTATTACAAAACCAAAAGAAGAATGGAATATAATAGCAAATGAAACACCAAATGTCGGCAACATTTTTACTTTATATGTTTTGCCCCTTTTGCTCATTCCAACCGTTTCACAAATTATCGGACTAGGCCTTATCGGAAAGAAAATCGGTGTCGGTCTTTGGAGCGTTAAAGTGAAAAGCTGGGAATTGGGAATCACAACGGGTATTTCAACATTCATCGGTGGTCTTATCGCCATTTATCTTGTTGCTCTTGTCATTGATTTGCTTGCTCCTTCGTTCGGATCTGAGAAAAACTTCGGACGTTCATTCCAATTGGCAGCCTATTCATGGACTCCCGCATGGATTGCTGGTATTTTCTACATTTTCCCTGCACTTGGCATTATAGCTATACTTGCAGGGATTTATGGTCTTGTTTTACTGTATTTGGGTATTGCTCCCCTGAAAAAAACTCCTGCTGACAAAATCGCCGTATATTTCATCGTTTCACTGGTTGTTGTCATTGTGATTTCAATTGTAGTTGCTCTTGTTCTGGGATTGATTACAACTGCAATATACTCTCCCAGTGTAGGTAATTTCAATATGAATTTATAATTAAATAAAATATCATGATCAAATGTCCAAAATGCAACGCAGAACTCAGCGAAAATGATGTATTCTGCTTCGTGTGCGGACACAAGATGGAACAGCCCCTTCAGCAGCAAACTGCAGCTGAAGGGACTGCTGTTTTAAAACCGTGTCCTCAATGTCAAACCATGCCTGCATCAGCTGATGATGTCTTCTGCGCTGAATGCGGATACAGACTCATCCCTGAGGTGCCTGTTGTTCAGGAACCCCTCAAGGAAGAAATTCCCCCTCTGCAAAAAACTCCAGTTGTCCCCCATACTCATCCAGTAAGCGAACCTTCTGTGTCCGAATTAAAACCTGAACCACCGGTAGTACCAGTCACTCCACCAGTGAGTGAACCCGTTCAGCCAACTGCTACTCATCCATTTCAACAGCCTCAAAATCAGCAATTTACTCAACAACCCACTACAACTTCTCCTTTCCAGGCTCCACCCAGAAAGAAGAAAAGCGCCGGAAAAGTCATTTTTACCATCTTCCTGATTCTGCTTATTGTTGTTGTGATTTGTGGTGGTATTTTCGGATTTCTGATATACAATGGAACTGTTTCACGTCAGCAAGTGTCATTTATACCAAAATCATTGCTTGACATGATTCCTTCTGCAAAAGGTGCTGCTGATGACACCGTCACCCGCTATTTTGTAGCATATTGTTCAGGACAGTTCGATGGCAAAAAAGAAGCCGTGGTGTCAAACGTCTATAACAATCTTGACATCAAAGCCGAGAATGATGATGCTGCTGAAATTGCATTCAGAGAACAGGGAATGAAAGACATTGAAAAATTCACAAGGTTTTCTAATCATTTCGTTTACTCTTTCAGCAAAATGGCTGATGCCATTGACAAACGCGAAGAGGTTATTGATAATCTGAAAACCAAAGGTTACAAACCACAGTTTGTCACTGTTAAAAAATAAATATTCACTAAAAAAATAAATTAAGGGAGGCTTTATGGCTTTTAATCTGAAGAACAGACATTTTTTAAAGGAAATTGACTTTACGAAGGAAGAACTGATGTTTTTGCTGTATTTGTCAAAAGATCTGAAAAATGCCAAGTATTGCGGAACTGAACAACCCAGACTGGTAGGTAAAAACATTGCATTGATTTTTGAAAAGGACTCTACCCGTACCCGCTGTGCTTTTGAAGTTGCTGCGCATGACCAGGGTGCTCATGTCACTTATCTGGGTCCAACCGGAAGTCAGATGGGACACAAGGAAACAGTGAAAGACACAGCCAGAGTTCTTGGTAGAATGTATGACGGCATTGAGTATCGCGGATTCGGTCAGGAAATAGTTGAACAACTTGCAAAATATGCAGGCGTTCCTGTTTGGAACGGTCTTACAAATGAATGGCATCCCACACAGATGCTTGCTGATGTTCTGACCATGATTGAACACTCAGACAGCCCACTGGAAAAAATTGCATTTGCCTATGTTGGCGATGCTCGTTTTAACATGGGCCGTTCTTTATTGACAATTGGTGCAATACTCGGAATGGACGTTCGCATAGGTGCTCCGAAACAATTGTGGCCTGATGCTGCACTGATTGAAACATGCAGGAATATTGCAAACGAATCAGGAGCAAGAATTACAATTACTGAAAATGCTGAAGAAGCAGTGAAAGGGGTGGAGTATGTTCATACAGATGTATGGGTGTCAATGGGCGAACCCAAAGAGGTTTGGGCAGAACGTATTCAACTGTTGCTCCCATATCAGGTCAATACTGAACTGATGAAAAAAACAGGAAATCCTGATGTAAAATTTATGCACTGTCTTCCCGCATTCCACAATGCCGATACTTCTGTCGGAAAACAGGTTTCTGAGCAATTCGGACTGAAAAACGGCATTGAAGTCACTGAAGATGTGTTTGAAGGAAAAAATTCTCTTGTTTTTGATCAGGCTGAAAACCGCCTTCATACCATCAAAGCTGTAATGGTTGCTACTCTTGCATAAATTATTAACCTTAACATAAAGGCTGTTCCGAGAATGAGCAGCCTTTTTTTGTTTCTTTCAAAAAAACTGTAATTTTGTCCAAATTTATCTGATGTTTTCACGTTCATTTGAAGTACTTGACTCTATAACTCTGAACTTCAGCGAAGGTAGTTTGCTGGTGATGAATATTACTATAGCTTTTATTATGTTTGGTGTGGCTCTAGGAATGAAGTTTTCCGGATTCAGGCAACTCATCCGAAACCCCATCCCCTTCATCACAGGCATCATTTCTCAGGTAGTTTTACTGCCTTTGGTTACTTTTCTCCTCATCCTTATATTAAAACCATCACAGGCCGTCGCACTTGGAATGTTGCTCGTGGCATCATGTCCCGGTGGAAATGTGTCCAATTTTATTTCTTCATTGGCTAAAGGAAATGTTGAGTTATCTGTTAGTCTGACTGCTGTCACCACACTTACAGCAATTTTTATTACTCCTTTCAATTTCGCATTCTGGGGAGGATTGTATGCCCAAACATCACCCCTGCTCAGACCCATTGAGGTTGATCCGTTACAGATGTTTCAAACTGTATTTATACTTCTTGGAATTCCACTGATACTTGGATTATTTTTCTCACTGAAGCTGCCAAAAATCACCTCCAAAATCCTGACCCCTGTCAAATGGTTTTCCATTATTGCATTCGGAGGATTTGTGGCAGGAGCACTTGCTGCCAATTTTCGAAATTTTCTGAAACATATTCACCTGATTTTTATAATTGTATTGTTACACAATGTAATTGCATTTGCTACAGGATATTTCTTTGCACGCCTGATGAAGCTTAAAAGAAATGACTGCAAAACAATTTCCATTGAAACGGGAATTCAGAATTCAGGACTTGCCCTTGCTCTGATTTTTAATCCTTCTATCTTTCCCGCTGATCTGCAGCTTGGCGGCATGGCATTTATTGCCGCATGGTGGGGAATCTGGCATATTGTTGCAGGCTTAAGTCTTGCTACTTTTTGGTCACAGAAAGCCACATCTAAAATTTCAGCACATGGATAGAAAACATCCAAAAAATATTGACAGACCCAACTTCAGATATTCACTTCTGAAGAAATACGTTTGCCTTGCTCTGACCAAATTTTTCTACCGCAGGTATTCTGTCACCTTTGATGCACCTGTTCCTCCGGATGTCCCGGTGGTTTTTGCTGCCAACCACCAGAATGCACTTATTGATGCACTGGTGATTTTATGTGCCACTTCCAGACAACCCGTTTTTTTTGCCAGAGCTGATATTTTCCGAAAAAAAACTATCCGGAAAATTCTTACTTTTTTAAGAATTGCTCCCTTGTTCAGAATACGTGACGGAAGGGAAACCATGCAACAGAATTCTGAATCCTTTGATATGGCAACTGGTATTCTATCTCGCAGAAATGCTATCGGAATATTTCCCGAAGGAACCCATAATGACAAGGAGCAACTGATCCCCCTGAAGAAAGGTTTGGCACGAATGGTCCTTCAGACCGAACACATGCATGATTTTCAACTCGGAATTCATGTCATCCCTGTCAGCATAGCCTATCTTGATTATATCAAACCCAGATCTGAAGTAAAAATTCATTTGGGCAAACCCTTGTTATACACTCATTATAAAGAACTGTATGCAACAAATCCTTCACAGGCACTTGTTAAGTTCACCGATGAGTTTGAAGCAGCGCTGAAATCAATTGTTATTCATGTTGACAATGAGGAATCCTATGTTCTGATTCAAAATATGCGGAAAAGTGTGATCTATGAGAAACTGGGTTCACGCTCGAGACGACTTCGTGACAGCTACACTGCAGCACAGGAATTTATCAACAGATTCAACGCCCTTCAGAAAAACGAGCCCGATCGCTCATCTGAAATTCTCAAAGAAGCTTCAGTCTATTATTCTGAACTTGAAAAACTTGGAATTTCTGAACCTGTCTTATTTAGAGGAAGTATTTCCATAATCGCATCTGTTTTGCTCGGCATGTTTATCGCAATTGGTGCACCCGTTTATTTTACTGGAAGAATTCTCAACTATCTGCCGTTTTTACTCCTATACAGATTTGTCAACAATAAAATAGCAGACACACAGTTTCGGAGTTCGGTATATTTTGCTGCAACCGTACTCTTAGTTGCTCCCATCCTGTACATCATTCAGGCTGTCATTGCCGGACTGATTCTTTCTTCATGGCTTTGGGGCTTACTTGCGATTCCGGTCATGATGCTTCTTGGTATCTGTGCTTATCAGTATTTGCGGGTCTGGAGATGGGCCATTTTCAGGTGGAAGGCTAACATCTTTATTAGAAGAAACAAAGAAAAAGCTGCTGAGATAATGAAATTACGCAGCAGCCTGATAAAAAAGCTTCTCGAAATCTAGTTTAGTACTTTACAATTGTAAATGAGCCTGAATTTCAGGCAGCTTCGTTGAAAGATTAAAGAAAAGCTCCGAAAAGTGATGATGTCCATGCATTTCAAATTTATCTTCACTTGATACCTGAAATTTTCTGATTGATGCATTGAGTCTTGTCATGTTGTATGTGAAACGATAGACCACCACACCTGTAAGAGCAGCCATTCCTGAACTACCGGTTGAAGTAAAGCACCATTCATTGGTAGGGACTCAGGTTTCGCTAAGAGTGATACTCTGTTTTCCCCATTCTGTGTTTGCAATGGCAAAATCGTCTTCATCTGAGTCAGGTTCACAGGATACCACAACAGCCTGAACAAGGATTATGAACAATGGAAATAAAAATTTTATCTATATGGGATTATTTATTTAAGGTTGAAATTTCAATACACTTCTTCTGTCAGCCAGAGACCTTTAACAGGAACATTGTCAACATAGGTTTTTCCATCTTTTTTCTCCTGATTCGTTCTGTCAAGCCATACAATACCATTGAGATGATCAATTTCATGCTGAAAAATATGTGCTGTAAATTCATGAGTAATCTTTTCAGTATGCTGCTGTCCATCGGTGGTATTATACCTGACAGTTACCCAAATGGCTCTGTATGATTGCCCGTTCACCCCTGGAATGGAAAGGCATCCGTCGGGTCTGAGTTTCATTGTGTCTGAATACTCAGTAATTTCTGCATTCAAGTACACTTCAAAAGGAGCACCGGTTTTATCATATCTCTTTACCCAGATGATACGTTTCAGAATACCTACCTGTGGTGCTGCAATCCCCACTCCAGGATGCTGTGGATCAATCACAGTCTTATACAGCCTCGATATAAAATATGTAAGATGAGGATCATTATAAAATCTGATATTGGAGCTATATTTTCTCAGCACAACAGAATCTTCCTCTATGAACCAGTTTAGCAACTGCATCTTGGTGTCAGATGGCCCGGATGTGATCATTTCAATCTGATCCTTTGAAAAATTACCAATCCTATTACCGTTCTTCTGACATGATATCAACCACCCCAGCAATAAAAAGGGAACTGCCATCAGAACAAACAGGAATCCGCCGGCTTTTAATATTGTCTTCATATTCTTCTCATTTTGTGACAAATTTAAAATTATTTTTCGATTCTTATGGAAAAAACCATGACCAAATCAAAAAGTACAAACTTTCACATTTATAATATCTACATATTTAAAGATAGCACAGTTCGACAATTGAGCAATAAAAAACAAATAATTTACAATTAATTTCAAAGCTGATATACAATAAAGAATTGGCTAGCGTTTTTTAATAAAGGGTTCATTCACATGGTCAGGGGGCTTTGTCTTTTATTGGGGGTTTTGACATCTCAGGCGATCATTGCGCAACATGCCTTTGATGAGAAGTGGTTACAAATGCCTGAGAAATATGGTGAACAGATACTGTCGGTTTTCAATATCATTGAAATCCCGGTATATGAAGTGAATGAAGGAACAGGATGCCTTGTGTTGAAAAATGGTTACGGAGTGTCAGAAATTATTGACCCGGAGAACATTGAGAGTGAGGATACCATTGATGTTGTTTCAGTGACGCTGGTTTACACAAGTTATCCTATGGTGAACGGAGAATACAGGGAAATATTTAGTCTTCTTGGAGACCGTCTCACAGAACTGTTCACCATTGCTCCCTGGCTAAATGACCCTGATATTGAATGGAAAATCATCCGGCAAACTGCGTGCCGTTCACAATCTGAAGCTTCTCAGCTTTTTCATGGAATAATTCTCGATTGTGAGGAATCCTTATTGAATGATTCAGCTTCTGCTTTTGTCTCATTTGAAGACAATTACGGATCACTTTTTGACATCCCGCTGTCTTTGATTGATTCTGCAGATAAACTTGAGCCTGAACAGAAAAAAATAATTATTGAAGATCATTTAACTGTCAGCATCAATAAGAAACGCCATATTAAAAGCAAAGCAACCACAAAATTTATCAAATCCTTTTCTGCCATGAATTCTTCCAATGACTCAACAATTTATAAAGTCATGGACAGAAACATTGAAAGATGGGACAGTATTCTGATTGTAGTTGACTGGACAGGGAGCATGTATCCCTATGGAGCCCAGATTGTCAACTGGCATAATCAATACTATGAAAAAAGCCCCATCAGTTATTTCTCAATTTTCAATGATGGAGATATGTCTTCACACAAACCCATCGGTGAAACAGGCGGAATCTATATGATAGAGGCTGATAATGTTGATGCTGTTATTGAGACATTCTACCTTGTGGGCTCCCGCGGATTTGGGGGTGATGCCCCTGAAAATGACATTGAAGCAATCATTGCAGGTACTGAATATTTCGATAACTACAAAGACATCATACTCATTGCTGACAACAGTTGCATCAGAGACTATGAAATGCTGGACACACTTGATTAGCCTATCCATGTGATAATCTGCGGCTACAACCCAAAATACGGAATCAATGATCAGTATGTGGAACTTGCAATTGCCACCGGAGGATCACTGCATACAATTGAAGAAGACATCTGGAATTTCGAAAAAAATATATTTGATGATCATTATACACTGGGAATAACTCCTCTCTATGTTGTCAATGACTATTGTAATTTTAAATTCACATCCCGGTCTGCCATTGTGAAACAGGTGCCCCTGACCGACATCGGACAGCTGAAGGAACACAAAAACGATCTGGTGAGTCTAGATATTTCATCCGATTCTCTGAAAAAAATTCCCGGGAATATTTTTTCAGCAAAACGGATTGTTTCTCTGGATGCAAGCAATAATGAAATCACAAAAATCCCAAGAAGGATGGATGACATGAAGTATCTGAAAGTGCTGAATCTGTCAGGAAATAATCTGGAAGATATCAGACGGTTGTGCCAGATCAGAACCTTATCCGAACTGAATCTGAGTAATAATATGATTTCTGAATTACCTGATGATTTCCGTATGCTTGCACGACTTGAAATACTGCATCTTCAAAACAATCAGCTGGAATCACTGAAGAACCTGAGACATACAAAGTTGATATACTTGGATGCATCGAGAAATCAGATTGAGAAAATTGAAAACGGGCTGCTTTCCTCAAAAAAGATGACGTATCTCAATCTTTCAAATAACAAAATAACTGCACTGCCCAAAAGCATTTATCGTCTGAAGAGCCTTGAAATTCTTGATATCAGCAACAATCTTCTGAGAACCGTCCCTTCAGGAATCACCCAACTTAAAAACTTAAGATACATCAACCTGTCAGGAAACCCTATTCCCGAATCAGAACTTCTTCAACTGTCACGCTCCATGCCTTGGGTTGAAATTGTGTACTAATTTGAAGTCATGATTAAAGACCTTCGTTTTATTTAAGTTTTGCAATCCGTTCCCTCAAAAACCCTTGCTTTTTTTCCACAAAAACTTTATTTTTGCAGTTTAAAATAAAATTAAACATATAAAAAAGATTATCATCTCTTTGATTAAACCCTTGCAGGGGGGGGCTATAGCACTGATATTCAGCACCATAGCCTTGCTTAGTTTGAACAAAACCATGGCTCAATACACCTGCCACACAGCCACTTTCATTCAGGTAACAGACAGCTGTGAGTTGACAACATATTATCAATCGGGTTATGATGACCGCTGGTTCACTTTTGCGCCCGAAACCCCAGGTGTTGGCTTTGAAATTGAATGGGACTATACTCCCCGCTTGGCATACATTCCTTATGACACCTTGTATATTTATACAGGAAGTTGTGATTCATTGGTTGAATATGCAGTATTGTCACCCATCCCCACAAGGGGAGAGTGTTCTTTTAGCGGAGATGGTGATGTGTTTTTCAGGTTTACAAGAAAAAACAATACTCCGGCAGATATTGAGTTTGATTTGTGTGTGTTTTCAAGTTTGATGAAAACCATTGATGCCAATCCAGATTTGCTGCAAAATCCTGTGTTGAATAATTTCCGATTGTTGCAAAATCAGGAAA
>CAYRXH010000064.1:0-14888 GCA_964428185.1 uncultured Bacteroidales bacterium | reverse complement strand
CAATCTGTCTGTTCGTTTAGATGCGAAATAGGGTATCGGGAACGGCAGTGACATCACTTTTCGATACAACGACTGATTCGTCACTCGAATTGGCACTTTAATATGTTTTTAGATTTTTTTCGATAGCCCAAGTGTCCAAGCAAGTGGCAGCAGAAGAGATTCGTTTCATAAATAAAACTGTTATACTTTTTTGTGCAGCAACACAATATTCTCCACATGATGAGTCTGCGGGAACATATCAACGGGCTGCACTTTCACCAGATGATAATCCTTTGTCATTTCAGCAATATCGCGGGCCTGAGTGGCCGGATTACAACTGATATAAACAATTTTGGGCGGTTTCAGTTCCAAGATGGTGTTGACCACTGAATGGTGCATACCTGCGCGCGGAGGGTCTGTGACAATCACATCAGGGAACCCACGTTTACGAACCCAGTCAAACCTAAAAATTTTGGCCATATCTCCATGATAGAGTTCCACATTTTCAATGCCATTCAGTTCCAGATTCTTTTTCCCATCCTCAATGGCTGCCTCCACATATTCTATTCCAATGACTCTGGCTGCCTGTTTTGATAAAAATGCAGCGATGGTTCCGGTTCCGGTATATAAATCATACACCAGCTCATTCCCCTTCATATCCGCCAATTTCAATGCAGCATGATACAGTTTCAGTGCTTGTGTAGTATTTGTCTGAAAAAATGATGTGGGAGCAATTCTGAACATCAGTCCGTCCATTTCTTCAGTGAGGAATTCCTCACCAAACAGATGAATCAAGGCAACTCCTTCCAGAGAATCATTCAGTTTGTCATTGATTGCTGCATAAATTGAAACAATACCCGGAAATTCTTCTTTCATAATGCCGACAAATTCACTGAGAATATCTTCCCTGTTCTCTGAAACCACAAAAATGAGCATAAACTCACCTTTTGAATTATTTCTGATAATGAGATTTCTGACAAAACCGGTTTTATTCCGCAAATTAAAAAACTCAAGATTCTTATCAACAGCAAACCGATACACCCTATTTCTGATGGCATTTGAAGGATCAGGTTGCAAATGACATTTGTCAATATGGATCAGTTTGTCAAACCTTTCGGGAACGTGAAAGCCAAGGCTTCTCTGATCAAAATCCTCATCACTGCTGATCTCTTCAACTGAGAGCCATTTCCTGTCACCAAAAGTATATTCCAGTTTATTCCTGTAGAAATCAGTTTTATCGGAGCCAATTACAGGCAAAATATTGGGATTTTCAATACCTGCAATTCTTTCCAGATTGTCCTTTACATGTTTCTGCTTGATACTGAGCTGCTGTATGTAGTTGATATGCTGCCAGCGGCATCCGCCACACAGTCCGAAATGGCTGCAAAAGGGGTTCTGTCTGAATGGTGATTCCGAGTGAATCTTTAAAATCTTTCCTTCAGCATATCTCTGCTTCTTATACACCAGTTGAACATCAACAACATCTCCGGGCGCACCGAAAGGAATAAAAACAACCATCCCTTCATGTTTTGCAATCGCCTTGCCTTCAGAACCGGCATCTGTAATCATTAAATTTCTCAGTATTTCAGGAGCTGGTTTTGGTTTCCTTCTGTCGTTCTTCATGTTCAGTTTCAGTGTAAAATTTTAAAAATCAGTTCCTTCATCAGTTCTCCTCCCTCTGTTGATGCATTGTTCACTCCTTTTGTTTTCAAATCATATTCTCTCAGATATCCAATGATTCTTATGAGTTTCTCTCTGCTGTAAACTCTTGATGCATTTTGGTACTGTTCAAGGGCAAAAGGAGGACAACCTACAACAGAAGCAAGATCCTTGGGATTTACTTTTTGAGAATTTTCAGTATAAATCAGAATTTTTACAAAAAAATCAAAAAGGATTGGTAATACTGAAAAAATTGAGTTTTCTCCGGGATTTGCTGCATAATGAAATACAATTTTATTGGCTTTAACGATGTCCTTTTTTTCAAGTGCACTCTGAAGTTCAAAAATATTATAATCCTTGCTGATTCCGATATTTTCCTCAACATGAACATCATTCACCTGAGTGCCAGGAGGAAGATTTATAATCAGTTTGCTGATTTCATTCACTATTTTGCTGATGTCATTGCCCACAAATTCTGTAATGAGCATGCATGCCTTATCAGTCACACCATATCCCAGATTTTTCAGATAGTTCTTAATCCATTCGGGAGTTTTATGCAGTGTGATTCTTTTTGATTCAAGATAGACTCCGTTTTTCTGAACTGCCTTATACAATGCCCTCCTTTTGTCAGGTGTTTTATTTTTGTAACAGAGAACAAGAATTGTGGTAGGCACCGGTTTTTCAACATAGGATGAAAGTTCATCTAATTTATTGATATCCTGAGCTTCTTTCACAATAACCACCTGATAATCAGACATCATCGGATATCGTCGGGCATGATCAGAGATGGTTGCGACATCAACATCGCGTCCGTACAGCAGGTTGAGATTAAACTCCTTTTCTTCAGGGCTTAAAACAGTTTCTTCAATAACATCAGAAATTTTATCAATAAAATAAGACTCTTCCCCTGCAAGCAGATACACAGGATGATAGATCTTCCTTTTCAGATCGGACATGATTTCATTGAAGCTGGCATCCATAGTTAAAAATGTAACACTTTACATAAAAAAACTATCTTACTTTTCCTTTTCATCAAATTTGAGATGTTTCACGGAACGACCCTGATTTTTGAGAATCTGCAGAGCTTTTATTCCTATTTTCAGGTGATCTTCAAGAAACAGTTCGCTGATTTTCTTATCACTTTCTTCAGTTTTAACACCTTCGGGCAGCATGGGTTGATCACTGACGAGCAATAATGCACCTGTGGGGATATGGTTATAAAAGCCTACAGTAAACAATGTTGCTGTTTCCATATCAATACCCATGCAGCGAATCTGTTTCAGATACTCCTTAAATTCCTGATCATGTTCCCATACTCGTCTGTTGGTAGTAAACACAGTGCCTGTCCAGTAATCCCTGTCAAAATCACGAATTGTTGTTGAAACAGCTCTTTGAAGGCTGAAAGCAGGCAAAGCAGGGACTTCGGGAGGAAAGTAATCATTGGAAGTTCCATCCCCTTTAATGGCAGCAATAGGCAGGACAAGATCACCAAGTTTATTAATGTGTTTCAATCCTCCGCATTTCCCCAGAAAAAGTACAGCATGGGGTTCAACAGCAGAAAGCAGATCCATAACAGTTGCTGCGTTGGCCGATCCCATTCCGAAATTAATGATGGTAATACCATCGGCTGTACAACTGGGCATATTGACGTTGTCACTCTTGATTACTGCATTGTTGTGTAATGCTGAAAATAACTCCAGATACTGATCAAAATTTACAAGTAGTATATATTTTGAAATCTCAACAAGAGCAAGACCTGTGTATCGTGGCAGCCAGTTTTTAACAATTTCTTCCTTGGTTTTCATTCACAGAATTATGTTATTTACTTAAAATCAATTAATTTTGCATTTATTAACATGCTTTGCAAAAATACAAAAAAACCCTGAGCTGTGGAAGAATTATCAATACAGTTGCCCCGCCTCAATCTACCATTTTATCAGCCAAATATCAGGAAACAGGATGGACATTATGAAATCTTTGATATTTTCAGAAAAAAATGGGTTCATCTGACACCTGAAGAGTGGGTAAGGCAGAGTTTTTTAAATTTTCTCATAAGTCATCTTGGATATCCTCAGGGAAGAATCGTTGTAGAATTTGAGGTTGTCTATGCAGGAATGTCACGCAGAACTGATGCTGTTGTATATAATGATTCCGGAAAACCATTGGTAATCATTGAATGTAAAGCCCCTGAAATTAAAATCTCTGAAGATGTCTTCTTACAGGCAGCCATGTATAACAAACATCTGCAGGCTCACTATTTCTTTCTAACCAACGGTAAAGAAAATATTTGTGCCGATATTTCGTATGTTCCATTTAAAATGAAATTTTCCAAAACAATTCCTAAATACAACCAATTGTAACACAGCATCATTGATAGTGTTAATAATTTTTTTGAATTTTTCCCCTCAGGCATATAAAAGAACAGCTGAAATTAGTTACTTTTGCAGGCTATGGAAACATCTGAAAACGGAAAGAGCGACGGCAATTACAGTGAATCCAGCATTCAGACATTGGACTGGAATGAACACATCCGCCTCAGACCTGGTATGTACATTGGGAAACTGGGTGATGGTTCATCCCGTGATGATGGTATATATGTGTTGCTGAAAGAAGTTATTGACAACAGCATAGACGAATTTATTATGGGGTTTGGCCGTAAAATTGAAATTGAGATTTCAGACAACCGGTCTGTTCTTGTCAGAGATTACGGTCGTGGAATTCCACTTGGAAGTGTAGTAGATGTTGTTTCAAAAATGAATACCGGAGCCAAATATGATTCCGAAGCATTTAAAAGAACAGTTGGTCTGAATGGTGTTGGGGTGAAAGCCGTCAATGCACTGGCCAATTATTTCAGAGTCCAGTCTTTCCGTGAGGGAGAAACAGTGATTGCTGAATTCGGTCAGGGAGGAAAACTTCTTGAAACAACTACTGAAAAAACCTCAAAGCCCAACGGAACTGAAGTACGATTTACTCCTGATCCTGAAATTTTCGGTGATTTTGAGTATCTGGATGAATATGTGGAAAAGCAACTGTGGAATTATGCCTTTCTGAACAGAAACCTGAAGATTATTTTCAACGAACAGGTTTTTCAGTCACAAAAAGGCCTGTATGATCTGCTGGAACATAATATTACCGGAGAACCACTGTATCCTATTATCCATATTGAAGAGAAGGATTTTGAGTTTGCAATGACCCATATCAACAATCAGTATGGAGAAGATTATTTCTCCTTTGTCAACGGGCAGTACACTTCTCAGAGCGGCACCCATGTCACTGCCTTTAAAGAAGCCATTGTAAAAACCATCAGGGAGTTCTACAAGAAAGATTATGACCCATCAGACATCCGCTCATCAATAACTGCAGCACTCAGCATTAAGATTCACGAACCGGTCTTTGAATCACAGACAAAAACCAAACTGGGTTCACAACACATGGAACCTGAAGGACGAACTGTAAGGAACTATATCAATGAAGTTGTCAAAAAACACTTAGACAACTATCTTCATATGCACCCTGAAACCAGCGAAGTGCTTCAGTCAAAAATCCTCCAGAATGAAAGAGAACGTAAGGAAATGGCCAACATTAAAAAGCTTTCCCGAGAAAGCATTAAAAAAGTAAGCCTACACAACAAAAAATTACGTGACTGCAGGGTTCATCTTACAGATCATAACAACGACCGCAAACTTGAAACGACTCTGTTTATCACCGAGGGGGACTCTGCAAGCGGATCAATCACCAAGTCAAGAGATGTGAACACACAGGCTGTTTTCAGCCTGAAAGGGAAACCACAAAACACCTACGGGAAATCAAAAAGACTGGTATATGAAAATGAAGAATTCAATCTTCTTCAGGCAGCACTTAATATTGACGATGGCATTGAAAATCTTCGCTACAACAACGTTGTCATTGCCACTGATGCTGATGTTGACGGTATGCATATCCGACTGCTTCTGCTGACTTTTTTTCTTCAGTTTTTTCCAGATCTGGTTCGAGGGGGGCATCTTTACATTTTGCAAACACCTCTTTTCAGAGTGCGAAACCGGCAAAAAACTATCTATTGTTACAATAGTGATGAAAAACGCAAAGCCATTGAAAGCCTCGGTAAAAATCCTGAAATAACCAGATTCAAAGGACTTGGAGAAATATCACCTGATGAGTTTAAGCACTTTATTGGCAACACAATGCGTCTTGAGCCTGTGATTCTGAAAAAAGAATTCTCCATCCATGATATTATCTCCTTTTACATGGGAGGCAACACTCCAGAAAGGCAAGAATTTATTATTGAAAACCTAAGACACGACCTTGATGAAATCGGCGAAGAAACCACTCTAGTTCCTGAAACTGCCGAAGAATCTGCCTTATAATCATGAAAAATTTCCTGAAATTTCTGATGAAATTATCGCCTGTGGCACTGACCAGAAATCAATATTATGACCGTCTGACACTGAAGATTATCAGAAAAACCCTTCAATCTGACACCAATTGTGTTGATGTTGGTTCCCATGCGGGAGAATTTCTGAAATTGTTTTTACACTATTCCCCATCCGGAAAGCATTATGCTTTTGAACCACTGCCGGCATTTTATCACAATCTGGTTCAGGAGTTTTCCCACAGGAACTGCAGCATTTATAATCTTGCCCTTTGCGACAGCAAAGGAGAAACTGAGTTTACTCATGTTGTATCAAACCCGGCATACAGCGGCTTCAGAGAACGATCGTATGACCATAACAATGAAGTTATTCAAAAAATTAAAGTTTCAACAGATACTCTTGATTCCGTTATACCAAAAGAATGCAAAATCGGGTTTATCAAAATTGATGTCGAGGGGGCTGAACTGGGAGTGCTGATTGGGGCTCAGTCTGTTATACTGAATTCCCGACCAGTGATTGTTTTTGAGTACGGCCTTGGTGCAGCAGATCATTACAACACTTCACCTTCTGACATTTTCAATCTGTTTATAGACCTAAACATGAGAATATTTACCCTGAAGAATTATCTCAGAGGAACTGAACATCTCACCAAAAAGCAATTACAGACTTTTTTTGAAACCGGAAAAGAATATTACTTTGTTGCTGCCCCATGAGTCTATTTTTCTAACTTTTTTTTACATTCCACAATAATTTTTCTTGATTTCAGAGAAAAAATGTTGTATATTTACAACATCATTCCGAGAAACCTGGGTGGTATTTATAATACTATAAAAATATGAATCCCATGAAAAAAATTGTAATCCTTTTTTTGTGTTTTGTCTGCACTGCGGCACTGGCACAGGTTGATATCAGATATCAGCAAATTGAAAACAATATCAATGACCTCAATTTCAGGGTTAGCAGATTGAAAAATGACCTGAAACTTATTGAGAAACAAACTCTTGAAAAGATTAGTCTCATCGATTCATCAAGTAACAAAAGTCTGAATGATATTGTTTTACAACTTAAGAATTTTGAAATGCACAACCAGTCTGAACTGGCAGAGTTCAAGCAAACCAATGAACATCTACAGAAGAATATTACCAAAAGCCATAAAAGGCAAAAAATTCACTTTATCATCCTGTATATTCTCCTGTTTGTGACTATGGTCGGAGTAGTCTTTGTATTTGTGTATTTCTCAAAACTCGCAAAAGACTTTGATCTTTTTCAGAAAAAAAGGCTTGATGACCTGAAAAATGACGTTAAACTGATCATTGACTCAAATCACAAATATCTTGTTTCAAAGGTTGACACAGCCTGTGACGAGGTGAAAGCTCAGACTCTCGTTTCAGAAGAAAGAATGAATGATTCATACAAGTCCGTTGTACTGTCTGTTGAAACAGTAAAGAGTAACACCTTTAATCAAATTTCTTCGCTGGAATTGAAACAAAAATCAATGGAGAAAGAACTGAATGAACAGAAAGAACTCATCAATGAAAATGCTCAGTTAAGAAAGCAACTGGAGTTTGTAAGCAAGCAACTGGAAAAACACATCATTGAATTTGAGAAAAAAATTGCTGCACTGAAAAAGTCCAAAACTCCTGCTAAGAAATCAGCTACGCGGAAAAAGCCCACAGCTTGATTTATTTTTTTTGATATCCTGATTCTACTGAGTTGAAAAAATCCATTGCTTTTGAAATACTTTCATTATCCCCTGTAAACAACAGGATATCGTTTTGCATCAATGGAATTTCTATGTTTGGCGTTGTAATAAGTTCGTGACCTCTTCTGATTGCCAAAACAGTAACACCGATTTCCTGTCTGACATTCATCTCTCTCACAGTTTTTCCAATATGTTTGGACCGTCCTGAAATTTTAGATGAACGTATGTCAACTTCGGGAATACATTGAAGTTTTCCAAGGATGCTCATTTTATCCTGACTCGCATCCCTGAGCAATGAGTAGTTGTTTTGTCTTATAAGTTCGAGAGTATTGTCAATTGTTTCAGGAGGCATATTATAGTAGAGGAATACCCTATGAAAGATCTCGAGTGAAGTTTCAAATTCCTCAGGAATAACATCATTTGCCCCAATACTTTTTAATTCTTCAACAGCTTTAACATGTTTGGTGCGCACAAGAATGTGAAGACATTTATTGTGTTTTCTGGCATTACTGATAACCATTCTCTGCGAAATGGGATCTGAAAGGGTGCAAACCAGCATTTTGGCTTTTTTCACCCCGAGATGAATCAGAACATCAGCCGAAGTGGCATCACCATAATAAATGGGTTCTCCTTTAGACTTGTATTCCTTGACCAGATTCATATCAAGATCAAGAATAACATAGGGAATTTCAGCATTTTTAAGAATTGAAGCCAGATTTTTCCCATTAAAGCCAAACCCGGCAATAATAATATGATGTGTCTTAAAACCCTGATCAGCATGAGCCTTAGAAAAAAGCATAGGGTTATGATTTTTATAATGCCCAGGAGCAAAATTTCTGACAGCCCATCCTGCAAAGGGAACAGCAACTCTGAAAATAAATGGAGTAGCAAGCATTGAAAGAATTGAAGTAGCGATAAATATCTGATATAGATCATCATTGATGAGTCCGTATTTCCTTCCTTCAAGAGCAAGGATAAAAGAAAACTCACCAATCTGCGCAATACCCAAACCAGCTATTATTGCGTTACGTGAAGAAAATCCTGCCACTATTACTGAAAAATACCCAATTAGTGCTTTTCCAAACAGAATCAAAACAAAAAAAACGACCACTGCTAAAATGTTATCCATGGCAAAACTCACATTTAACAGCATGCCAACCGAAACAAAAAACAATCCCATGAAACTTTCCTTAAACGGTACAACATCTGCCATAGCCTGATACGCATAATCAGATTCTGAAAGCATCATACCTGCCAGAAATGCCCCCAGAGATAATGACAAACCCATGGAACTAGTAAACATTGCTGTCCCAATGCAAAACAACATTATACTGATGATAAATAGTTCACGGCTTTTTGTTCTAACTATCCTGTCAAAAACATAAGGAACAAGCCATCGTGAACCAGCAATAACAAACACAATAACAGCAATAGCTTTTATTAGTATCATCAATGTTTCTGCGAAGGAAAATGCAACAGCACCTCCAATCATGGGTACAAGAACAATAAACAATACAACACTCAAATCCTGAAACAACACAATACCTATCATTGCTCTACCCTGCGGTGTTGAATATTCATTCTTGTCAGCAATTGATTTAACAACTATTGCTGTGCTGCTTAACGAAATTAAAAAACCCCAGAATACCGCATCCTCAAATGAAAAGTTCAAAAATATCAAAGCAATAAGCAATGTAAAGCCGATGGTTAGTATTACCTGAAAAGAGCCTGAACCAAACACAATTCGCTTCATTCTGAGAAGCTTTTTCAGTGAAAACTCCATCCCAAGAGTGAATAAAAGGAGAATAACACCGACTTCAGCAAACACTTCAATCTCTTTTATTTCATGAACCAAACCCAGAGCATGTGGTCCGATAACAATTCCTGCAACCAGAAATCCAACCAGAGAAGGAATTTTGAACCGGTTTAAAATAAATACACTCAGCGCTGAAACACTGAACACTATAACCAGTGACTGTAGAAATTCATAATGCATAATGAGGTATTTTTAACAAAAATAATAAAAAAATCACAGGTAAGCATTTGAGTGAATATGAACTCCCTAACCGGAATTTTATATAAATTCGTGGCAAAAAGAAATTCTATGGCAGAAAATCAAAGTCAATATGTGATCAGATATAAACTATGGCTGGAAAACAGCAAAGGTGAATCCATCTTCGGAGATGGAAAATGGGAATTGTTTAGGGCAATTGAAGAAACCGGATCTCTGAAAAATGCTGTTGAAAAGATGGGTTGGGGCTACAGAGCCACATGGAACAGACTCCAATCAATTGAAAAACGGCTGGGTTTCAGAATCATAGAAAGGTCTCGGGGAGGATCGGGTGGCGGAGGACAGACCTGCCTAACAGAAAAAGGAAAAAAATTCGTTGATATATTCAAACAGATTCATATAGAATCAGACAAGGAGTTTGAAAGGATTTCTGACAAATTCCGGCAACTTGTGAAAACAGCTTTGTAAGTTTATGGATTGATGGTAATTATACGGGAGTTTATATTATAAAAAAAAGTATGAATGTAACAACCGGCATGTATGATATACTGATAATCTGAGATAGTTAGGAGCGGGTTATATGCAAGACAGTTACTGTTATCCCTGTCAGATGCAGGGATACTTTTTGCTGTAATCATTTTAAGGCATCAGTTACTCGTTGATGACAGAATACCATATACATCTCACAACAGTTCTTCTTCTTTAAAAGTAAAACTGCTTGGTTCTTTTGACTAGATAGTTGTGGGCTGCACTGAATTTCTTCCAAATAACAGTGCTGAATGATCGGATACAGGTTTTTGTTTCACGTTTGCCTGGCAATTATTGCTGCTATCCGGTTGCTTATGTCCTTTTCGGTGAAATGCATTACAAATCATTCCTGAAAGGTGCTTTATATCACATAACTACTCATCTGCTTTTTGGATATGCAGGTGCATTTTTCGCTGAATTAATTTTATAAAAAAATCTACTCTAACCCAATTGACCTACAGCAAGCATGGAAGATTTAAAAAAACGACTTGTATATTTATTCATCTCATTCATTCTCATTCTATGGCAGTTTGCCAATTCATGCAAAAAATACCGATTATCAGAACACCACAAATCTGATTGATTAAAGATAATTATTCCATATTGACAGAAACTCATTAGCAAATGGAAAGTTTAATGAAGCTCCAAGAATAGAAGCAATCTGCGAAATAATTCCATTTGCTAAGTTAATGACCTCCTATAACAATGGTACACAGAATGTTCTATTAGACACAGACTTTTGCAACTATAATTTTGAATCTGTGTTCTCAACATACAAAGGTCTTGCTGAGTCTAAAACATGGACATTCTCAGCAATGAATTTTAAAAGGGAGAAAGCCTCGGTGGCTGTTATGATAGAACTTCAGGCTTGTTTGCAATTTGGTGAAATTGTCACTCAGGAACTGATCAAACCAAGATCGCAAAATAATACAACTTATGTTGAATTTCTGTCACTGAGTTCACCAATTTTATGAAAGTACTTGGCTTAAACGGGACATTAGGATACGCTTTTAATGAAACTTCGGATATTTTAAAAAAGAAAACAACTATCTGGATGACCTCATAGAATAAGAAATCAAAGTTTTTTGATAAACTTAGAACCTAAAACAAATATAACACACACTTTGCAAGGGTTAAATACTCGGGCAAATTCAGTTCTGCCAACCTATTAACAATGATATACTGGCAGAATGAAAATTATTTCCGAAGAAATGAAAGTGTAGCCGTCCGAACAGGAAAATACAGATTTTTTTTTGACACTGACTCGTATAGAAATGACTGGGTGGTTTCATTTCTATTTCTAAAAGACTACCAAACAAGAGCCAGATTGTTCATTGCACGCAATCCAGTTCATAACCCATTTTTTTAATGTACTGACTGGCTATTTTCTAATTTTCACATGGACAATGCTTACCAGAAGTGCAATAAAATTAAGTAATTAAGATGCAACTGATAAAATATATCTTTTTTTCATTCAATTATACCTGTGATAATCTAACTTATGACTGAATTTCATGAAATATTCAAAAATTAATTTTAGTCATGTTTAGAAAAAAATGCAAGCAAATCTTAGTATGACATAGTCATTGTGGCAAAAATCTTCTATCATAATGATTAACGCATAGAAATTCCACCTATATTTGCGACCTGAAACAATATGCAAGACGTTAAAATAATAATTATGACTAAAATGTTACGACTTACATTTGTAATTTTTTCTATAACAACGATCGTATCATGCAATAAAGGGCAAAAACAGAATACGATCCACATCATCCATGCAGGGAGTTTGTCATTGGTGGTCAAGCAAATTGTCGAAGCTTATAAAGAGGAACATCCGGATGTAAAAATTCTTACCGAAGCCTGGGGCAGCAAAGATGGCGCACGGCAAATAACAGAGTTGAAAAAACCATGCGATGTGTATATCTCTGCCGACGATAAAATCATAGAATCTTTCCTTATGCCCGAATATGCCAGTTGGAGCATTCCCTTTGCAGGAAATGAGATGGTGCTTGCCTATACTTCAAAATCCAAATTTGCAGGTCAAGTCAATGGCGACAACTGGTTTGAGTATCTTTCACGACCCGACGTGCTCACTGCCCGTTCATCACCCGATGCCGATCCATGCGGAGTGAGATCTGTACTAATGATGCTGCTTTCGGATTTGTATTACAACAATCCAGAAATATCAGAAAACTTACTGGCAAAGGATCTTAATTTTATGCGTCCCAAGGAGACCGACCTCATTGCCATGCTTGAGAAAAATACCGTTGATTACCTCTACATCTATAAATCAATTGCTGTACAGCACAACTTCTCCTATGTTGAACTGCCTGATGAAATCAACTTGAGCAATCCCTCTCTCTCTGAATGGTATGCAAAAGCATCGTTTTTCACAATTGGAAAAAACCCTTATTCAAAGTATGAAGAAAAGGGAGCACCAATAGTGTATGGAATATGCATTCCCACAGTAGCTAAAAACCCACAATCTGCACTTGATTTCGTCCTTTTCTTTCTCAATCCTAAAAAGGGCGGTGCCATTATTGAAAAAAACGGGCAGAACTTACTTCCGCCCCAAAAGTCAAAGTTTTATGACTCAATCCCTAAAGAGCTGCAGGATAATGTTCTGAAATTGGAGAATTTATAATTTACTATAAACATTTTTAATGAAAAAAGGAATAGACAAATTTAACTTATTCCTCAATTTTCTGGGAGGACTTGTTCTGCTGTTTATCATAGCTCCTCTTGCCGGAATGTTTTTATCGGTTGATTCTTCTCAGGTTTCAGATACAATTTTTGATTCAGAGGTTGCTCGAAGCATTCGTCTCACATTATGGACTTCAATGGCTGCCACTTTGATTTTTGCTTTGGGGGCTATTCCGCTGGCATATATTCTGGCAAGGAAAAAGTTCAAAGTACGGGGACTTTTGCTTGGCATCATCAATTTGCCCGTGGTTATTCCACATTCAGCAGCGGGAATTGCAATATTGGGCTTGATATCACGTGATTCTTTTCTTGGCAAGGCAACCTCTTATGTTGGTTTTGATCTGGTGGGAAATCCTGCTGCAATAATTCTTGCCATGGCATTTGTAAGTGTTCCTTTTCTGCTCAATTCGGCCATTGATGCTTTCTCTGCTGTTCCAGAACGACTTGAAAAAGCAGCACTCAATCTGGGAGCTTCACCAGCAAGAGTATTTTTCAAAATCAGTCTGCCACTGGCCTGGAGGGGCATCCTCACAGGAAGCATTATGATGTGGGCAAGAGGGATGAGTGAGTTTGGTGCCGTAGTCATTGTGGCCTATCATCCCATGGTTACACCAGTACTTATTTATGAACGGTTTGCATCTTTCGGGCTCAGATATGCAACTCCTGTTGCAGTTGTGTTTGTCGTCATAACACTCCTGTTCTTTGTTGGAATGAGACTATTAGCGAAAAAAAATGAAACAAGAGGAAACTAAAATGTTCAGACTGCAAAACATCTGTAAATCATATCATGGATTCTCACTGCACAACATCTGTCTTGAAGTTGAAAAAGGAGATTATTTCGTTTTACTTGGAAAATCAGGATCAGGAAAATCCATGCTGCTTGAAATTATTGCAGGACTAAGAACTCAGAACACCGGGTCAATCCTCCTGAATAACACCGACATCAGCAAAACCAAAATTCAAAACAGGAATATCATACTGGTTTATCAGGACACAGCTCTCTTTCCTCATCTTAGTGTATATGATAATATAGCGTTTACACTGAAAAGTCATAAAATAAATTCCAAGGAAATTTCCGGCAGGATTGCAGAAATGGCTACTTTTGTTTCAATTGAGCACTTATTACGCAGAATGCCGGCTAATTTATCAGGAGGTGAAGCTCAAAGAGTAGCTCTTGCCAGAGCACTTGTTGTGAAACCTCAGTTACTGCTCCTGGATGAACCCCTTTCTTCGCTTGACATCCATCATAAAGACGAGTTGCTGTCACTACTGCGAAAAATCAATCGAAGCGGACAAACAATTATCCACGTAACCCATGATTTTGAAGAAACGGTTTCTCTGTCGAACAAAGTGGCAGTCATTGATAACGGCATTATTATCCAATCAGGAATGACCGAAGATGTATTTATGAACCCCCAGAACGATTTTGTGGCCGGTCTGTCCGGGATTAAAAACTTTTTCAGAGTAAATGTCCTTTCCGGTTTATCGGAAGACGACTTGCGTCTGGTTCAGCCTTCGGGAAGTGACATTCTCATCAGAATACAATCTGATGCCAAAGTGGCAAATGGTTATCTGGCTCTGAACACAAAAGATATTTTTTTATCACTTGATAAACCGGATAATTCTTCAGTAATAAATAATTTTAAAGGTATTGTCACTGAAGTGATTCCAAGAAGAAACGGAATGGAAGTTGTTGTAGATGCCGGTATGAAAATAACAGCTTTAATAAGCAAAGCCTCGTTTCAAAATCTGTCACTTCATCTGAAAAAAACAGTATGGATAGGATTTAAGGCAACTGCATGCAGGTTTATTCCCTGTTCATGAAAATAAGAAGCATCTGTTTCAGGATAGTTTCTGAAAAAAAACACTTTCTTTGCAATATTTTAACAAATTTCAGGTTATATATTCACTTCGGATATTTTTAATCCTTAGC
>CAYRXH010000063.1:0-14914 GCA_964428185.1 uncultured Bacteroidales bacterium | reverse complement strand
AAGTGCGTTGGACTGGATTTTTATACCGTTTATGTGTAATTAAAATTTTATGTAAATTTGCTTCATTAAATAACTAATTATATCCATATATGGCAAAAATACTTGTAATTGGAGCCGGCGGTGTAGGCAGTGTGGTGGTTCACAAGCTCGCTCAGGCTTCACATATTTTCAGTGATATTCTGCTTGCAAGCAGAACAGTATCAAAATGTGATGCCATTGCTTTTAATGTGCGTGAAAAATTTGGCAAAATAATTCAAACAGCAGCTCTAGATGCTGATAATGTCCCTGAGATTGTTGCGTTGATAAGATCATTTCAGCCTCAACTGGTCATTAATGTGGCTCTTCCCTATCAAGATCTGGCAATCATGGACGCATGTCTGGAAACAAGGGTTGACTATCTTGATACAGCAAACTACGAACCTATTGATGAAGCAAAATTTGAATACTCCTGGCAATGGGCATACAAGGACAAATATAAAAATGCCGGAATTACTGCAGTTCTTGGCTGTGGTTTTGACCCCGGAGTGACTGGAGTTTTTACTGCTTATGCCCAAAAGCATTATTTTGATGAAATGCATTATCTTGATATTGTTGACTGCAACGCAGGTGACCACGGGAAATATTTTGCAACCAACTTTAACCCCGAAATCAATATCCGGGAGATTACCCAAAACGGCAGATACTGGGAAAACGGGAAATGGGTTGAAACCAAACCGCTTGAAATTCACAAACCCATAGAATATCCTAATATTGGCCCCCGCGAATCTTATGTACTGTACCATGAAGAACTGGAATCTCTGGTAAAAAACTTTCCCAAATTAAAACGTGCCAGATTCTGGATGACCTTTGGCGAAAGATATATTACTGCACTCACCGTTTTGAAGGAAGTTGGTCTGACAAGCATCAAGCCAATCAAATATCAAGGAATAGATATTGTTCCTCTTCAGTTTCTGAAAGCTGTTTTGCCGGAACCTGCCTCACTTGGAGAGAACTACGAAGGTGAAACATCAATTGGTTGTCAGATAAAGGGAATTAAGGATGGAAATATTAGAACCTATTATATATGGAACAATTGTAATCATGCTGAAGTATATCGTGAAATCAAAGCTCAAGCTGTCGCCTACACTACCGGAGTACCTGCAGCCATAGGGGCAATGTTGATGATTCAGGGCAAATGGAAGGCTCCGGGTGTTTTCAATGTGGAAGAATTTGACCCCGATCCATTTATGAAACTCCTTCCGGAATATGGTCTTCCCTGGCATGAACAGATTGACAAACCACTGCCTGTAGAGAAATAATCAATTATCTCATAAATGATTAGTTCAGAAAATCAGAAACCGATTTCAATTCCGTTTGAAATCACGATTACTTTGTTATACTTAACATTCGGAGTACTGTGGATGCTTTTTTCAGATAAAATATTGCTTTCTATAACAGAAAACAACATTGAAAAACTTACATTTCTGCAAACAGCCAAAGGATGGGTATTTATTCTGGGCACAGCATTCTTACTGCTTCTGCTGCTCCGCTCCTATTCAATAAAAACAAGAAAACATATCATCAGCTTGGAAAAAACAAACTCTGATTTAGAAAAAACAAACAGCCTGAAAGCATCATTTCTTGCCAATCTATCTCATGACCTACGAACTCCTGTAAACGCTATCAATTGTTTCAGTGAACTCATCAGACAATATGTTCCCAATCCTGAAATTTGTTCAAAATATGATAAAATTATAAGTGAAAATTCAGCAAAGCTGCTCAGAATTATTGATAATATTGTTGATATAAGTAACATTCAGGTCGATCTCCTCGATCTTAATCCAGTAAATTTCACTATTGATGAATTCTGTAATGCCCTTATGGAAAATACAGAAAATATTATCCCCAGCAACAAAATTATTCATTTTGTAAAACCACATGAGGACACCCCAGTTTTGTATAATGATCTGGGCCGCCTGCTTCAGATATGTGAAATTCTTGTACTTAATACTATCAGTAAAACAGGAAAAGGAACTCTGAAAATCTCCTGCTTTGTTATTGAAGACAAAATAGCAGTTGATTTTAACTGGGGTCAAAGTGTAGCGGAAGCTGAATCTCAACGAAAATATGAACACACAGATTCTCTTTTGGGAGAAAGTATAGGATGGGGAATAGCCACAGGTTTAGCCAAGCTGTTGCAGGGACAAATTTCAACACACACCCTGAGTGATGATTCATTTCGCTTTCTTCTTACCATTCCCATGCAAATCAAGCTGAATGAATAGCTCAATCCCCTCCCCCTGCTACGTTCTCTATGAAGAACAATTACTATCAAATCTGGAACTTCTCAGATATGTCAGCAATGAATCAGGAGTGAAAATTATCTGTGCCCTGAAAGGATTTTCCACGTGGGCTGTTTTCCCGCTGGTTAAAAAATATCTTCACGGGGCAACGGCCAGTTCTCTCAACGAAGCCAGACTTATTCATGAAGAAATGGGTGTGAAAGCCCACACATACTGTCCTGCTTATATCCCCAGTGATTTTCAGAACATACTTGCCCTCAGCAGCCATCTGACGTTCAATTCAATGTCTGAATATTCCAGATACATTCAAATCGTTCAAAAAACCAGCCCAAACATCCAGTGCGGAATAAGAATCAATCCCGGATATTCTGAAATCACAACCAACCTCTATAATCCTGCTATAAAAGGTTCAAGGCTTGGTGTTGAAAGAGCAGAACTTGGGGCAAAACTGCCCGACGGAATCAACGGACTCCATTTTCATCTGCTATGTGAACAGGATTCATACGTCCTTGAACGAGTACTTGAAAAAACAGAATCACAATTTGCAGACCTTTTCAGTCAGTGTGACTGGATCAATATGGGAGGTGGACATCTTATCACAAAGAAGGGATATGATACTGCTCATCTCATAACTCTTCTTAAACAGTTCAGAAGTCGCTATCCGCAGGCTGAAATTATCCTTGAACCTGGTGAAGCGGTGGGATGGGAAACTGGCGTTCTGGTGTCAACTGTTCTGGACATTATTGACAAAGGTGAGTTTAAAATAGCTATGCTTGATGTTTCATTTGCCGCTCACATGCCCGACACTCTGGAAATGCCCTACAAACCTAATATTCAGGGAACATCAAAACATACAACCAAACATAAATACCGGTTTGGAGGCTCAACGTGTCTGGCAGGTGATTATATGGGTGACTATTTCTTTGATGAAGAACTGAAACCTGGTACACAGGTGGTTTTTCTTGATATGATTCATTACACTATGGTGAAAACTACGTTCTTCAACGGAGTGCAACATCCTTCTGTCGGCATTGTTGATAGCTCAGGCAACTTCAGATGTGTCAAACAGTTTGGGTATCAGGATTTTAAAACTAAACTCTCTTGAAAAAAAAGAGCAGTAATACATATTACTGCTCTTTTGATTCGCTTCAAATCAATTTATTTGATCTGACCTGCAAGGCCTGCTCCAGCTTTGAATTTTACAACTTTCTTGGCTGCAATTTTAATCACTTTCTGAGTTCTTGGATCACGTCCGTTACGAGCGTTTCTTTTAGCAACTGAAAAAGTACCATAACCAACAAGAGTTACTTTGTCTCCTTTTTTCAATGCTTTACCGGTAACTGACATAAAAGCATCAAGAGCTTTTTTGGTGTCTACTTTTGTTAATTTTGCCTCAGCGGCCATTAACTCAATTAATTGAGATTTGTTCATAATTTTTGATTTTTTAAATTGGACACTGCAAAATTAAGTAATATCAAGTTATTTACCAAATTATTTTTCATAAAATCGCATAAATATTGGATTTTTTAACAATTAAATTTTTAAATTTCGCTCTAACATACATTATATATTATAAATCTTTTACTTTCTTATATAAATTATACACAAATACATTTATAAAATCCGATTATATATTGTTTTTCAGATATTTAAAAATACAACATTGTTAATCATCAGTTAATCCAAAAGTATAAGAAAAACTATGCTATCACATGGCAATTAATATTAAAATTTTTACATATACATGTTTGCTAAATCTGAAATAAATCAAAAAAGCCGACAAAAAACATGTAAATTTGTTGATTCAAAACGAAAGAGAATGGTTTTAAAGAAAGTATGGAAGTATAAAGAAACCGGGGATGATGCTACAGTGAGTCACCTGATGGAAGTGTTGGGAGTAACAAAACCCCTAGCCAATTTACTTGTCCAGAGAAATATCATTACTCTTGAGCAGGCAAAGTCTTTTTTCAGACCAAACATCAATGCCCTTCATGATCCATTTTTAATGAAGGATATGGCAAAAGCAGTTGAAAGGATCAGCATAGCATTAAAAAATGAAGAAAAAATACTCATCTATGGGGACTATGATGTGGATGGAACTTCTGCTGTTGCTTTGCTTTATTCTTTTTTATCAAAGCTGACAACTCATATTGATTTCTATATTCCTGATCGCTATAGTGAAGGCTACGGAGTATCATACAAAGGAATTGATTTTGCAGCTGAACATAATTTCGGACTGGTAATAACACTTGATTGTGGAATTAAGGCTACCGAAAAAATTCTTTATGGAAAGGAAAAAGGGGTTGATTTTATTATCTGTGATCATCATCATCCTGGCGAAACATTGCCCGAGGCATATGCAGTTCTCAATCCAAAGCGCAAGGACTGTCTTTATCCCTACAAAGAACTTTCTGGCTGTGGTGTTGGATTTAAACTCATCCAGGCATTGAGTCAGAAATTCAATATTCCTTTTGAAGACATCAAACACTATCTTGATCTGGTTACCATAAGTATTGCTGCAGACATTGTTCCCATTACGGGAGAGAACCGCATTCTTGCCTTTCACGGCATAGATAGAATTAACAAAAACCCAAGACCTGGTATTGAGGCAGCCCTCCGTTCGGGAGGAATCAAGCGCAGGCCTGAAAGTCTTGCAAAAGTGGATTACAACTTCACCAAGTATATCACTATTTCTGATCTGGTATTTATTGTAGGACCCAGGGTAAACGCTGCAGGGAGAATTGACACCGGAAAAAACTCTGTTTTATTGCTCCTCAGTCAGACTCTCGAGGAATCCGAATCACTGGCAAATAAAATTAACGATTTTAATAACGAACGCAAAAATCTAGACAAACAGGCTTTTGATGATGCTCTAAATCGTGTCAATTCTTCACCTGAACTTCAAAAGAAAAAAACCACAGTACTCTTTGACCCCCACTGGCATAAAGGGGTTGTTGGAATCGTTGCATCGCGACTGATTGAGCATTATTATAAACCTACAATTATTTTTACTGAGTCAAACGGACTGCTGACAGGTTCAGCCAGATCAGTCAAAGATTTTGATCTCTATCAGGCCGTTGAATCATGCAGTCATCTGATTGAACATTTCGGAGGACATAAGTTTGCAGCAGGTCTTTCAATACGACCTGAAAATTTTGAAGCCTTTTGCAACGAATTTGAAAACTTGGCATCAGAAACCCTTACAGAAGATATGATGGTCCCTGAAATTGAAATTGATGATGAACTCAATTTTTCTGAAATAAGTCCGAAATTTATCAGACTTCTTAAGCAATTTGCGCCTTTCGGTCCCGGGAATATGTCCCCTGTTTTTATTACACGGAATGTTTATGATACCGGTTATTCAAGACCTATTGGTGAAAATCATCTGAAACTCAACATTACCCAACCCGACTTCAGAGGTCCCGGATTTGATGCTATCGCCTTTGGATTCGGACACCTTTTTGGCACAATTCACGATGAACGTACCCCTATCAGCTTATGTTATCATATTGAAGAAAACGAATGGAACGGCAGGGTAACAACCCAACTCAATGTTAAAGACATCATTGTTGAAGAAAACAACGAATAGGTGTTTCAATCGTTTTTTACGATCAGTATAAACTCATTTTCAAGGGCAAGCCACCCATAATCATAACAAAATGAATATACTGCTCCCTCCTTTGTTTGATATGTATGAGTGTGATACTGAAGATCAAAGCCCCTGGCAATAAGTTTTTCTTTCTTCACCCTACTTTTTCCGGAGGGACAAAGCTCGATCAACACCTGTCTGTTCCTTTTTAAAACACTGTTGATCTGACGAATGAGCTGAGATTTGTCAGCATTAAGTCTGTTGTTAAACGCACTGCGACACTGATCATCACAGAATTTTTTATCAGCACGACCAATTAGCGGCTGCTGACATTCAAGACATAAGCGTTGTTCCATTTGGATTTTTTTTCAAAGATATGGGTTTTTATCCGGATATAAACGATTAAAACGAAAACTTTCCGGAAACAAATGATTAAACTCCGTTTTGAATGAAACAGAGGGTTTTACTTTGCAGAAACATTTCAAATAAAGAATCATACTAATTGCTCCTACCAACAACTAATTTTTCGAATTACAAATTACATATTAACTTTTAGAATTCCCTTTTTTACATTAAATAATTGATTAGACATGACGCATACAGATACGCTAAATCTTATATATCCTGAGTTAAGCTATAAAGTTGTTGGAGTATTATTTGAGACTTATAATACCCTTGGTTATGGACATAGGGAGTCTGTGCATCAAAAAGCATTGGCTGCATTATTCCAAAAAAATGAAATAAATTTTTCTATGCAGTATCAGGTGGATTTAATTGTCAACAATATTAAGATTACAAGAGGTCGAGTTGATTTCTTAATAGAAGACAAAATACTTCTTGAATTGAAATCAGGTGGTTGTTTTATGCCTTTTGAATATCAAGCAATTATATATTTATCTCAGATCAACAAATTTAAAATTGGGGATATTATCAAATTTTACTTCACGTGGACTAATTTTCAAAAGAATAGTGAATTTATATTCGTAATGCGTTGATTAGTAATTCGCTGATTAGTAATTAGTAGAGACGAAATTCGTATGGTCTAAGAAACATTTTTAATCTATCAAAATATTTAAATACTTAACTTGAAAACCCATAATTTAAAACTATGAAAACAAACACAAACAAAGTAGAACTCAGCGGATTCGCAGGACGCGATGCCGAAGTAAAAGAAATCAAAAACGGGATGAGTCTGGCAAGTTTTTCACTTGCGACAAGTGATGGATATCGCGGAAAAAACGGCGATTGGGTCAACAACACATCATGGCACAACATTGTGCTGTGGAATGAAATGGCACGTAAGGCAGGTGTTGAAATAAAAAAAGGAGTACGCGTTTGTGTGACCGGTAAAATCAACTATCGCACTTACGAAACTCAGAGTGGTGAAAAGCGGTATATTACTGAAATCATTGCCCATGAGTTCGAAGTCATTCCAAAAGAAGCCTGAACTTATCAGATTCTATTCTATGAAGGCTGCATCTGGTGAGTGCAGCCTTTTTTTTATACTTTTGAAAAAAATCATAAATTACATTATATAAACACTCCCTTTCAAAGCATAAGAATGATTCTTTTACTCAGCATCACATTTTTTGGCAACTGCAGCAACTGTAAATATCATTCAAACTAACGAGGTCTCCTTTCCATACATAATGATATTGCTATCTTTAAGCTTATATCTGCTTGTTTTTTAACTTCTCTATAAAAATGACTGAACATGCTCTGAAATTTAAAAGTTATTTTCCCGACTTCATCGGGAAGACTCAATAATGAGGGAGTTCGAAAAACACGACAAAAACAGTTTCTATATGGTTGGCGTGTGGCATGCCTCTGACTGTGTGGGATCGGGATATTCAGAACTGTATGTGTTTTATGAAACGGCACATTTATCTATTATGAAAACCGGATGGACTGCTAAAACAGATTGATTTCAATGGAAGGTATGTGGAAAAACATGAGCAATATTCTGACTTAAACTATCAGCAAGAAAACCATGTGGACAGGATTAAACTTGTGCCTGTTACCGGAGGCTCATGCACCAGTGATTCGATGCTTGTTGATGCCATTGAAAAAGAAACCAGGCTTTCTCTCACTGAAATACAGCAAATCAAGCTCAGCAAGTTCTATTACGAAGAAGATCTGAAAAGAAAAACAATGAAATTTGACAAGACACGGTTCTGAAGAATTTTCACAATTCTCGAAGAATTTGAATATTTCTGACAAAATGAGTACCCATTGCTCATATTATCATTATTTTTGTAAACTGAGCAACGAATCCCCATTTGTATGGAAACATTTGTGATAATTGTTCTTAGTATCCTGCTTCTTCTGGCCTATGTTTTTGATATTACTTCATCATGGACGAAAATCCCATCAGTTATTCTGCTACTGCTTTCCGGTTGGATTATCCAACAACTTACATATCTCACAGATATTAAAGTCCCCGACCTTTCACCAATGCTTCCGATTCTGGGAACAATCGGACTTATTCTGATTATCCTTGAAAGTTCATTTGACCTCAGACTTCACCGTTCAAAAATCCGACTTATCAGCAAATCATTCTGGGGTGCTCTCCTCCCCCTGATTATGCTGGCTTTTTTTCTTGCTTTTTTATTTCATTATTATAACGGATTTCCATTCATCAACTCACTAATCAACGCAGTGCCGTTTTGTATCATCAGCAGTGCAATTGCTATTCCCAGCATAAAACATCTTCCTAAAGATCAGAGAGAATTTATCATTTTTGAAAGCAGCCTTTCTGACATCCTGGGAATTCTGTTTTTTAATTTTATAACTCTAAACACGGTATTTGACAAGTTTATAACCTACGCGTACTTCATCCTTGAAATTCTCCTTATGCTCGTTATATCTCTTATTGCCACACTGGGTTTAGCGATTCTTCTGAACAGAGTAAAGCATCATGTGAAATTTTTTCCGATCATTCTCATGATTGTGCTCATTTATGCCATTTTTAAGGTATTCCATTTGCCTGGGTTGGTTTTTATCATGATTTTCGGACTTTTTCTTGCCAATCTTGAAAAAATCAAACAGCTTCCTCGCCTGAGTAAACTGAACACACAGATCCTTGAAAGGGAAATTATCCGTTTCAAAGAACTAACCACAGAAGCTACATTCATGATCAGGGTTTCCTTTTTTCTGTTATTCGGATTTCTCATAAAAACTGAAGAGATTATTGAACCTTCAACCTTGATATATTCCCTGATTATTGTAAGCAGTATCATCTTGTTCAGAATTATTCAGTTAAAAATATCTCGTCTTCCTCTTATTCCTCTTCTTTTTGTTGCACCCCGCGGACTCATTTCAATTCTCCTTTTTCTGTCCATACTTCCTGAACAGGCTATCAATATTGTAAACAGACCAATGATGATTCAGGTAGTGCTGCTTTCTGCCCTGACAATGATGATTGGTTTAATGCTTTCTAAAAAAACAAAAGCTGAACATCCCGCTGAAACTACTCATCAAATCTTTACCAATTCCGATCACATCCAGTCTGAAGAACCTCCTGTTCAAGAAACTGATAACACACAAAATATTTAATATCATGAAAAATGAACATTCTCAGGTCAATCTAATTCTTATTATTTTCATCTTTATGTCGCTTTCTTCGTGTGAAAATGCAATTTATAAAAAATGGGACAAGAAAACACTGAAAGATAATGTATGGCATCAGGGACAGTATATCATTTTCGAACCCGAGATGAAAGATACAAACAGAGATTACAGCATCACCATAGGAATAAGGCATCACTATGGTCTGCAACTTAACGTAATGTCACTGAGAGTTGTCTATATCGCACCATCAGGGAATACAGAAACAAGAATATACAATATTGCAATGACTGATGATAAGGGTGAACCCATTGCTTCGTGTTTGGGCAGCTTATGTGATCTGGAGACAGAAACAGAAACTGCATTCAGATTTAAGGAAACTGGAAAATACAAAGTGATTATTCAGCAAATAACTGTTTTTGAGAAACTGCCGGGAATCATGGAAGTAGGTTTAATAATACGCTAATCTCTTATGGAACTTGATTTGCCTTATTTCGTCAACACCAAACTCCAAACATTTTCGCGTGTAAGGGAGGGTGGTCCCGGAAGACCGCTCACATTGCTGATACATTGCATTGCTATCTTCATACTATTTCTTATGGGCAGAACAGAGTTGAATTCAGCCGGCATCAGCAGCTGGGGACCGGCAATGGTATTTCTTTCCCTGTACTGGGCAGCAACACTGTTGTTCTGGATCATCATCAAAGCCGCACTGCGGGACACCAATGTTCATATCAGTATTGACTCATCAGGCATCGAGATGCTCCCATCCGCACGCCAAAAAAATACCGACAGAAAAATCGGCATTCTCATGCTGATCGTTTTTCTGCTCACTTTCAAAGGGGGGCAGTGGTCAGCATGGCAAAGCAGTGTGAAGTGGAAAAAAGTAAAAAAAATAAAATTTTTTGATCACAAAAAAGAGATCCTTATCAAAGGAGGTCCCTGGGATATCAGAATCCCCTGCCGGACAGAAGACTATAAGATGCTTGGTGAATTTATAAAAGGTAAAGTAAAAATATCTTCAAATTAGCTGTTTCAATTCATAGTTCTTTGCTTATTCAGAAATGCGATCGCTGCAGAAAGCACGGTTTCAGCATCTTTCTTTGAATACAATTCCAACAAGGGAATTATACTGTTATCAGTTTTTTCCATCATAAAAGCCCATGTTTTGGTTGTTTAACGCTCAGGAAATTTTATCTGAATGATGTGTTTCCCACATTCTGATATCGAACGCTGGTACTTACATTTCATCTAAATATAATCGGGTAATACAATTGGCATTCCCAAGCCATGATACTTTCTTCCACTCAAATCCTGCCCAGATGGTGTTGGTTTTCCACTTAAACCCAAGTCTGAAAGGTTTTCGAGAATTTTTCTTCACAGCAATGGCAATAATAAAAAGCAATAAAGCAACAACAAGTGAGATGATTACCAGACCTGGTTCATTGGCGGAGAATCCTCCGAATACCAATATCAACGCAAGAATCCCAAACAACAAGGGAAATGTATGAGCACTTTTTCCATTTTTCGATTTTAGGAGCCCCCCTGATCTGTGCTGAATTTTCACATTAATTGTTGAAGCAGCGTTTTTTATTCTGTTGGTTGTAGGAATATCATGCCTTCCGAATGGAATATGCCAGGCACGTAAACATTGATTTTTACTAACAGTAAAACCCGTTCTCGAATGCCAAATAATTTCTTATTAATTCTTCCTTTAAAGTAACGAACATTTTATACCCCAAAAGGAACATTTAAATGACCCATAAGTCCTGATTTTACTTACAAATGAGAATACTGATATTGAGAGTGCCGACTCTGATAAAATTTACATAATTTTTTACTGTTCACTTCCTGCAAAAAGACAAGACCTGCATTTTACCTGACAATGTTTTCATTGTTGTGAGTAAATCTTGCTTCGGCAAATGGAAGAGCATGAAACACAGGCAAATCAAAAATTCTGAATCTGAACAGGCCTATGTTCAATGAAAGAATCCTTAGTTTCAAAACTTCTGGACTTATAAATCAGAGATTACAATAAAAACTGTATATGCCACATAAACGATCAGCAAAATCGATGCTTCCCACCTGTCCAGTTTCTTTTTTCCACCCGTCAACATGGCAATCAGAAGAACCAATGTGCCTGCACCAAGCAAAACAATATCTTTGTTAAACAGTTTGTCATATTGAATGGGAGATATCAAACTGCTGACTCCAAGGATGAGAAAAATATTAAAAATATTAGAACCAACAATATTCCCTACAGCAATATCATTGTTTTTTTTGATGGCAGCAACAACAGATGTTGCCAGTTCAGGCAATGAGGTGCCGGCTGCAATGATGGTAAGACCGATAATTCTTTCGCTCATGCCTAGCGTTGTTGCAATCAGAACAGCATTTTCAACAACGAGTTTGCCTCCAAAGATTAAACCGCCCAACCCCAGAACAATGAAAGCAGTTATTTTAAACTTTGTAAAAAATGCCTGCTTCATTTCGGCTTTTGAAGTATCATTTTTCATCTGTCGGGCAACATATATCAGAAAGAACAAGAACATAACAATCAGAAACAAGCCATCGGTATATGAAATTTCTGTGTTGTCATGGAGAAAATCATTTCCAGCAACAAACAATATGCCTGCAGCAAACAATGAAAGCGGTATCTCAATTTTCACAGTAGAAGACTGCACTGTCAGCGGTGCAATGATTGCAGCAAGACCCAGTATAAAGAAGATGTTAAAATTATTACTCCCGATCACATTTCCCAGAACAATTTCATTATATCCTCCACCGGACGCAACAATGCTCACCACAAGTTCAGGTGCTGAGGTCCCGAATGCAACAACGGTCAGTCCGATAGCCAGATCAGATACATTCAGTTTTTTGGCCAGAGCTGAAGATCCTGACACCAGCCAGTCGGCACCCTTAACAAGAAGTGCAAATCCAATGATTAAAAGCAGAATCTGAAGAAACATAAAAAATGAAGTGATAAACTTCCGACAAAGGTACAATGTTCAATAATATTAAAGTCGTATTATTTCTGATTCGTTTCTATTCTCTGCCAATAATCAGCATTTCCCTGAATATGTTCCCGGTGTTTTCAATACTTAGGGTATAGCTACCCTCAGGAAGAAATTCAACATTCACAAAGAACTCAGAAGCAGTTATTTTTTCATTGAACAATTCAGAACCCTTCATATCAAAGATTTTCACCTGTGCATTGTTCAGGGAGAACCCTTCAGGGCAGGTTATATTCACGACACCATGTGCAGGATTGGGATATATTATCAGACCTCCCTGTATAAATTCTGCAATATTTGTTGCTGTCAATAAAATGGGAAACGATTCAGGAAGACAATTGTTCCCTGAAACCGAAAGCAAGGCATTGCCGGTTTCTGTGAAAGGCTCGTCAAAAACTATCGTTACCTCACCGTTTGCATCTGTAATACCGGAACCATAAATGACACTATCCTTAGAAATGACACATGTAACATCCTGTATCGGCATACTGTTCCAAGTGATTGCAACATCAATCATACTTTCAGAAATCAGCATCACATCTTCATAATCGGCATCCAGATCCATGGGTTCAGCAGTCCATATTGCCATTGCAGGATCTCCCATAATATTTATATCATAAAAATTCCACCTCAGTGCTCCTTCTTCCCACTGGCCGGGGGCGGTGACCCAGGGTGCTGTCTGAATTTTTGTTTCTACAAATGCATCACCAATCCTGTATATTTTTTCATGATAGAGGGCATCCATCATTTCACGGTGAAGATGGGCTGCAGGTCCCTCTGTCGTCCCTTCATTGAACCATCCATATCGTGAATTTCCAATCACAGCAACGGCAAAATTGCTGATATTCAGCATTTCTTCCATGACACAGTCATTTTCGTCAAAAGCTCCGCAAGTACATCCGTGTGAATGAAAGATTGTAAAATTATGATCTATCCCGTTTGCTCCGGAAAAATTTGAATTAGATATATCCCAGTTGTTCATAAAAGCCACATAATCCCAGTTGGCATGCCCCACATGATGCACATACTGTTTCCCGGAATTGATTGCTGCCATTATATCTGCTGCATCCCATGGCTGATCTTCCTCATACAGTCGTTCAATGTTGCAGGAATCTGGAATTCCCCATGTTTCATATCCGTTATCAGCATGGTAGCCAATGAGAAGTTCAAGATAGTCAGATCCCCATGTTTCAGGATCATCCAGAAGATGTTCTCCTGCAAACAACACATCATTAAACTCACCAGGGACAGGTTCAGTCTGATATTTCATCAGTTTATTGAGAATATTGTTCAATTCTGAAACACTGCTGAATGTAAGTCTTCCAACTGATATTTCAGGGAGAAGATCATCCTCACCTGGTTCGCCCCATTTATTATCACCGTCAGTATTCCAGTTTCCATCAAGGCCTGAAAAATACAGATCTGCAGGAATATTGAATTCTTCATATCCTGAACCAGATTCCACATAACAATAAAGTCCTCTGTACGCAATCTGGTCAACATCTCCACCAATTAAAACATATTGAATTCCATGCTGCTGATATTCCTGAATAATATAATTTCTCAGCTTTTCAGCAGAATCTTGTCCGCTCATGGTGTTATTGATGGTTTCCCTGCTCACCACATTGGCTCTGATGCCCTGAAGAAAATACAACTGAACCAGATCATCAAAAAAACCGGCAAACATGTTTGGTGTGACAATGAGTATTTCATAGTCATCCCATGCCCTTTGGTCAACATTGTACAATTTCATTACTTCATAATTATGAACCAGTTGCTCAATTCTACTCTCAATATGCGCCCCAGATCGAAGATTTGACAATGCCTTTTCAGAAATTTCAGATGTCTCTGTTGCAATTTTCACACTGACTTTACGGTACATATACAATTCTCCTGTTGAAGGAATATATTCAAAGGGAGTAAACGATGTCATCGCTATGGCATGACCATGAAGATACTGTGTTATTATTTGTCCTGAAGGACAGAAAGGATATATGCCGGAAGAATTGTAAATCTGTTCATTCCTATCAAATTTCCAGGGTCCCGGCTGAGACAATGGTCTGGAGGACTGCTGAGGATAGATGGAATAATAACCTGATATCTGAATTTTATCATCCCTGATCAGTTCTACTGATTGGGCAGCAGTTCCGGGGGGCAGAAGCAAGCGGACTGAAAACCAGGGCAAAGTAGGTTCTCCCACAGGAGCAGTATTCATACATTGATCAAGATTCAGCACCTGATATGCTGCCTTATGTGTAATCACCGGAAGATCAAAGTGATATGTTTTCTCAACAATCTGTGCAAAATGGCAGATTGAAAATGCAATTAAGAACAAAAAACAAATGGTTTTTTTCATTGAAGAATATTTATTTAAGGAAGTAATTGAATTTCTGACCAGAATTTACCTCAACCCGTTGCATTCAACAAATAATTATTCGGCATAAAATTAACTTTTTTTTTAA
>CAYRXH010000062.1:0-15132 GCA_964428185.1 uncultured Bacteroidales bacterium | reverse complement strand
GATGTTCGTTTTGGTGGATTTGGCCATGTGAATGGGAATATTGAATATAAAAGCAGCCCGGTGGTTTCGGCTACGCTCAACCACCGGGATACGCTCAACCACCAGGCTACGCTCAACCACCAGGCTACGCTCAAAGAAGGGAGTGGTTCGCATTGTGTACGATTATATCTCCCTGCAAGGACCGGGATGGTGCTATTGAGATAGAACCGGCAATATCAATATCCCAACATGAGTTTATAATTAACAGGTGGTTGAGCGAAGCCGAAACCACCTGTTATTACGCGAAGCCGAAACCACCTGTTAATAAGCGAAGCCGAAACCACCTGTTCAGTCCTTCTTGTAAAACTTAAAATGAGTTTTGTTCATACATTGCGATAATTCATGCAACTTGTTAATGTTTCCTTTAATCAGGGCTTCTTTCTTTTTTCTCCCCCATCCCTGAATTTGTTTTTCTCTGTAAAATGCGTGGTCAATTCTTGAAAATACTTCAATATAAAGTAAACGTATGGGTGGAAATTTTTTTGTAAAATTTGCTCCTGTTCCATTCATGTGTTCCATGAGCCTTCTTTCCAGATCTTTTGTGCTGCCTGTATAGTATTTGCCATTACAACACTCAAGGATGTAAACATAAGCTTTCATAAGGTAAAAATATAAAAAAATGTAATGTGATAAAGGGATATTTTTATGCAGCCCGGTGGTTTCGGCTACGCTCAACCACCAGGCTACGCTCAAAGAAGGGAGTGGTTCGCATTGTGTACGATTATATCTCCCTGCAAGGACCGGGATGGTGCTATTGAGATAGAACCGGCAATATCAATATCCCAACATGAGTTTATAATTAACAGGTGGTTGAGCGAAGCCGAAACCACCTGCTAATACGCGAAGCCGAAACCACCTGTTAATAAGCGAAGCCGAAACAATGTTTTAAGATATCAGCATTTTATCGGAAAATTGTAACTTAGCAGCTTAATCATTATGCTTCATGGGCATTGGCAAATCTCTTGTAATGGTGTTATTTCTGATTTTATCATCAGGGGGGATGACAAATGCCCAGATTCAAAAAAGACCTTTGAATATGACACAGATTCAGCCGGTTGAGAGCTCCATACAGCTCGTACATAATCAGAAATTGCTTCATCAGTATGACCTTTTCAGGTCGAGAAACAATCCCAATCTGAAATTTGCATTGCTCACTGCACCCGGCATTATACGTGTCTTTCCGGTGAGCGATGTATTAGCAGCAGGGATTTCTGAACTCAGAATAGCTGTGTTTGATTATTCAAACTATGATCCAAATACAGGTACGTTCGGACTAAAAGATGAAAAAGCCGTTGCAGCAAAACTGAAAGGATACGAAATTCTCATTGATTTTGATGAGGAAAGAGGGAAAAACTATGTGCTTCTTTTCAGGGATGAAAAATGCCCCGTGATTCTTGATCCCGCCATAGGAGGTATCATTGATACCCTCTACAATGCTTCTGAAAGAACAGATTTTGGTGTCCGGCTGAAGGGAGATACTGCAGAATTTGTCCTATGGTCGCCGCCGGCAGCAAGAGCTGAGATCTTGCTTTTCTATCAGGATGGGTGCCCGGTTGAAGGTTCAGCTGTGTTTGACATGCAACTGCAGGAAAAGGGAGTGTGGATACTCAGCCTTACTCCCCAGCAGGCAGGATTGCACTCTCTTGAAGGAATGTTGTATCAGTATCGCATCTATGCCTATGGCAGAAGATATAATGCTCTTGATCCCTATGCCTTTTCCATGGGAGCTTTTAATCCCAAGGGACCCGATAAAATCGGAAAGGGAGCCATCGTGAATATGGCTGCAGAACAATCCATGCCGGCAGATTTCAACAGAAACTACTGCAACAGCGTTGCAATGTCCGGACATAACGATCTGATTGTGTGGGAGATGCATGTGAGGGATTTTACCTCCCAGCCCGGGGTTGTCAGTCCCAAATACTCGGGAACATATATCGGGTTTGCACAAAAAGCTTCTTATATAAAAGATTTGGGAGTAACACATGTCCAGTTAATGCCGGTGATGAATTTTTATACTGTCAGGGAGCATGACCGATCATTTTCAGGAAAGGATGCTGCTTCTGTGAATTATAACTGGGGCTATGATCCCCATAATTATTTCACTCCTGAAGGTTGGTTTTCGGTTGATGCTGCAAATCCTTATGCACGCATTGCAGAACTGCGCAGTTTGGTTCAGAAACTTCATGACCAAGGAACAGGAGTGATTTTGGATGTGGTGTATAATCACACCCATATTGTGGAAACATTTGAAAATGTGGCACCGGGATGTTACTACAGATTTGATGAACAGTTGAAAATTTCGGGACATACTGGAGCAGGTCCTTCCATTGAAACCCGTCGCCCCATGGTTCGCAAACTAATCACTGAATCGTTGGTTCATTTTATCAGGGAATATCATGTTGATGGTTTCAGGTTTGATCTTATGTGTTTTATGGATCATGAAACCATGGAACAGATCAGGCTTGTTGCCGGGTCAGCCTATGATCTTCAAAATCCTGATGCATTGATTTTGTTGGGCGAGGGCTGGATGTTTTCAGATATTGACACTTCTGTCAATGCTAGCGGACGAGATGCTGCTGTGACAAAGTTGAATTATCCGGCAGTAATGAACAATTTGGGGATTTTCAATGATGTTGCAAGAGATGAGGTGGTTGGAACTATTCATGCTCCGGGTTTTGTATTGGGTCACACGGAAAAATTGGGTGCAGTGGCCTCTGTGATTGCCGGAGGGCAGAGAAGTGTTAATCCCGGTTCTGTGGCTTTCAATAATGAACAATTTTATAACCCCTGGAATCTGTTTGCCAATTCTTCAGCCAATTGTGTGAATTTTTTAAGTGTTCACGATGGGATGACACTGTGGGACAAACTGAATCTCATGATGCCTGGTGTATCAGCAGAAGAAAGAGCAAAAACCATGAGAATGGCTTCTCTGATATTGTTCACTTCGTTAGGAAAAATCATACTTCACGGCGGGGATGAGTTGTTGAGGACAAAACCTGCAACTGACAATGACTTGGAAAAAAACAGAATATACACAACTGATGGAATTTCTACCGAAGATGGAGTGTTTCGCTTTCATGAAAACTCTTATGCTTCGGCTGATTTCACAAATATGTTCAGGTGGAATAAAATGACCGGGGAAGAGCACCTGCTGGCTCAGCAGATGTATGAGTATTACAGAGGGCTTATCATCATGAGGCGGTCAATTCCCGCTTTTTCTTCTGAACCGCAGGGACAAACTAGTTCCAATCTGAGATTTCTTTCTTCTTTTAAAAGCATAGCAGAACAGATTCCTGCTGTATTCACAAGCTTTGAAGACCCAGAGCTGCGTTCCCTGACCATTCGTTTTATAAATGGTCCTGCTGGAGAAAGCATGTATTTGGCCGGAGAGATTCACCGAAAAGGTGTTCGAGATAACCCCGTTGAGAATCCTTTTGTGGTTCGTTTTGACAAAAAGGGAACTGCCGAGATCATCTTTAATGAGCAGCAGATCAAGCAGTTTGATTTGAAAAAATGGGATAATCCCCGTAGTCTGGATGTAAAACTGGTGAAATATATGGGTGCCTGGGAGACAGTTAAGGGAGCTTATTCTCCCACGGGAAACAACAGCATAGATCCATTAATGATTGACTGCAGCGGGATTGTTTGTATTGATATGTCTGTTTGTGATTTTGCTGCAAAACCAATGGTGTCAATACATGAACCCTGGATTGCTTACATCATGGATAATGATCCCTCACAGAGAGCAGCTCCCGGGTATGAAAACGCACCCTTTGACAAAATTGTGGTGATTCACAACCCTTCAGACCTGATTGCCGAGGTGGCTGTAGATGAAATAAAATCTCCTGATATCTGGGGCATAATTGCTGATAAAAACCATGCAGGAGTGACGATGTTGAGTAATGGGAAAAAGAACACAGAAGCACTGACTGAAGTAAAAATAAAAAAAGGAAAAATTATTGTTCCGGCTCACAACTCAGCAGTTGTAGTCAGAAAGCAATTATAATCTGAAGTTTCTCTTGCTCGCTACTCTTGCTCTTGCAGATTACAGTCCTATGCTCATAATCTGAGGATAGGGTACGATGGCTTCCACAAGCATGACTATGCTTGGCCTGGCAATGACAGCAACCACTATAATCATGGTGCTGAGCACAATTGATACGCTCATGTTGTTTTTACTGATTTCAAGCAATTCGTCAATTGATGCGGTAAAAAGATCGAAGACTTTGATTGCAGTAAAAATAACAAGTCCTATGGCAAGAGTTCCAAACAGGAGGAACAGTCCCATGTATTTCATATACTGCGGGATGAAAGTTCCCATTGCAGTACCTCCTTTCATAAGAATGTTTGCAGTGGTCATGGCGGGTTCAAAAATTCCGGAAAGAATGTATCCCACAGTGAACATCACTGCAGCAGAAAAAACACCGAAAGCTACATTGCTGGTTTCTGTGGGTAGATTGCGTCTTCTGAAGAACTGCCTTACAATAATAAACGTAAGAAACAGATAAACCACACCGATGATCAGCGATGTGATCAAGTGTACGGATGCAAGGGTGAAAAATTGAATATTCATATTGTTGATTTAATAAAGTGCAAAGTACCAGAAATTCATATTATCCATATCAGGGGGCATTTCTCCTGGGGCAAACCCTTCGGCTGTGGTTTCCCATACATAGTATTTTGTTCCAGCACGGGCAAGATAGCTACCTCTTGCCGGAAGAGCAATTCCAAGAACAGCATGCCCATAATGTTCGCTCACAAGAACAGCTACTTCATATCCGAAATGTGACAAAATGAGGTATAAAAAAACTGAACGTGTGTCGCAATCTCCGAGTTGATTGTACATAAACTCAACAGGAGACTGAACTCCGTAGTATTTAATATAGCCAAGACAAGGGCAACCCATGTCTTCAATTTTTTCTTTAACTTCTTCATCTTCACATGAGGTGGCAGAGACATACACATATGGGATTGACTGTACCGAGCCCACCACCATTTCTGCAAATTCTTTTCGGTCTAACCGTTTGGCCTTTCCGATACTGTCATACATCTGAATGATCTGTTTCATGTAGAGGTGGTCATGATTCAGCATTTCCATATACACCTCCCCCCAGCTGCCGTCTTCCAGATAAATGCCCCTGCGGTTATGTTTTGCTTTTTTATAGACAGATTCGGAGACAAGAAATTTTCCTCTGAAGCGATTACCGTGATAGTCTTCCCAGCTGCGACTGTGTCTGATGACTTCATCCTGCCTGACAAGCTGGCTGTCAACGGCAATGTCCTGATTCATGGTATATGTCCATACATCTGCTTTGATATGGTCTGTTTCGCAGTAAGGATCATAAAATTCGGTTTCATCAGTATCTTCATCCCTGTCGGTGTATGAATAACGGAGAGTGTTTTGCACGATTTTAAGTGCTGCCATCATGAGCAGAGTAATGAACGATCCGGCGATAATAATTATTGAAATGACCATCAGTGCTGTCTTTCGCTGTTTAACAAGCAAAATGATTCCAAACAAAACCAGAGCAATAAGAAGCGGTGTGAAAACAGTTGGCTGAATGAAAGCAAGGATAATCATGACAAATGCAGCCGTTAGATACAATGCAAGTCTAAGGCAGCCAATGCATCCCTTTTTGAAATTGTTTTGAGATTCAGCTTGCCGTTCCATAATTTAGTTTAAAAACATTTGTCATTGCAAAAATAATGTAATAATATACATAAAATTTGTAATTTCGTAAAAAAAAAACAACAATGGATATAATGAAAGATAAAATACAATCTGCTATTTCGCTGGAAAAAAAGAAGGGATTTGACAAGCACTCAGTGTTAAAAAGCATACTTGGGCTGATGGATCTTACCACACTTGAAGGCTCAGATAATGATCGCAAGGTACAGCAGTTATGTATGAAGTCCATATCATTGAAGGATACAGGCATTGGGGTTGACTCTGTGGCAGCAGTGTGTGTTTATCCTGTGTTTGTTGCAACAGCAAAGAAAATGCTTCAGGGGAGCGGAGTCAGGGTGGCAGCTGTAGCCGGGGGGTTTCCGTCAGGGCAGATGCCTCTCCATTTGCGGCTTGAAGAAGTGCGATGGACAGTGGAACAGGGTGCCGATGAAATTGATATGGTGATTTCCAGAGGGAAAATGTTGGGTGGCGACATTGAATTCATTTCGCAGGAAGTGAGAGACCACAAAAAAGCCTGTGGATCAGCACATCTGAAAGTCATTCTTGAAACCGGAGAGTTGCAAACACCTGAACTTATCAGTCAGGCTTCGCAGATCGCCATTGATGCAGGTGCCGATTTTATCAAAACATCAACAGGCAAAGTGCAGCCTGCCGCTACACCTGAAGCCTCATGGGTTATGCTTCATGCAATAAAAGATCATTTTGAGAAAACAGGAAAGAAAATCGGGTTTAAACCTGCTGGTGGTATTGCTACTGCCGAAGATGCCGTTGATTATTATCTACTCGTCAGGCATATACTGGGAGAAGAATGGCTTTGTTCTGAACAATTCAGATACGGCGCAAGCAGGCTGTTTGACAGTGTGCTTAAGGCAGTGACTGAGATTGATTAAGAGATTGTAAGATTAAGCCGAAGGCTTCCCTTTAGGAAGGGAATAAACATGTGACGGGAGAAGATTTAAAGATTGCTAAATGAAGTTATGTATATGACTAGTGATTAGTGATTTGTAAAAATCTTCAACATTCGATACAATATTCATTATTTATTATTCTATTCCTTGTCCCTCTATACCAAATACATCCTCTCAGTTTCGGGTTAAAGTTTAAATAAGTTGTGTTTTTTTATTCATACGATGCACCATCATTTGGGCCAACAATCAAAGTGTTTGGCAAGAATATTTCAAATATTATTAAAACAAAATTCAACAAGCCTGCACGGCTTTTTTTTGTAATTTTGCAAAGCAATTTGATCTATGGAACACGAAGATTTTAACATGGACGGCACACAGTCCGACGACTTTCTGTCAGAACTTTTGTCACGCTTTGAACAGATGATGAAAAGTAAAAAATCTGCATTTTTTGATGCCGATGAACTAATTGAGTTGATTGATTATTACATTATGACGACACAGTTGCACCTGGCAAAGCAGGCTCTTGAGCTGGCCCTGCATCAGTATGCTGACAATATAGACATACAGGTATATCATGCCAGATATCTTCATGCTGCAGGCCGATCATCAAAAGCAATAGAGATTCTTCGTGAAATTATTTCCAATCAACCGGACAACGTGGATGCACTTATTTCAATCGGAGAAGTGCTGTCAGATACAGGAAAGCAAAGTGAAGCAGTCAGATATCTTGAAAAAGCCCTGAAGTATGTTGAGTCAGAAGAGAGACCCATGGTCATTCAACAGATTATTGATTCTCTTGATGAAGCAGGGCAGCACTACCGCATGATTCCTTATCTTAAAGAACTCATTTCACTTCAACCAGGAAACCCTGAAGCAATGTCCGGACTTGCTTACTGTTTCAATATTCTGAATCGCGAAGAAGAAGGAATAGTTTTTTTTATGAAAATGATCGACAGTAATCCCTTCAATACATACGCCTGGTTTAATCTGGGATCGCTCAGCTATAATCTAGGACTATATGAAAAAGCTGTTGAGGCTTTTGAATTCGTTCTTGCCATTGAACCAGAGTTTACAACAGCAGCAATCAAACTTGGTGCCTCATTGTCAGCTCTTGAAAGAATTGACAGTGCAATTGAAGTTTATAAACAAGTCCTTGAATATGAAAAAAAGGATGCGTCTATTTACAATTATCTGGGGCATTGTTATTCAACCAAAAAGAGCTATAAAAAAGCAGTTCATTATTTTCACAAAGCCATCAGTCTTGATCAGGAAATGACAGAGGCACACCTGGGGCTTGTGTATGCCTATGCAGGGAACAGTGAATTTGAAGCAGCATACAGGCATATCTCAAAAATTATGACTGACTATGATGATGCAGCAGAGCTCTGGTTCTACAAAGCATATCTTGAGGAACAACTTGAAAAATATACAGATGCCATGGATTCATTCCGCAAGGGTCTTTCAATCAATCCATCAGATATTGACGGATGGCTGTCTCTTTCAGGAATGTATACTGAGTATGGAGAAGACTACTACGGCGCTTTGGATGTGTTAAACGACGCATTAAAGGAACACCCGGGCAATGCTGAGATTTTGTATCGTGGGGCTTCAATCTGTTTTGAAGGTGGATTAAGAAGCGAAGGCACAGAGTGGTTGCACGATGCCCTTACAGAAGACAGTTCAAAGTATGAACTGATTTTTGAGTACAACCCTTTACTCATGAATAATCAGGAGATCATTCAAATTATCAATCTATATATCTGAGATTATGTTTGCCAATTATAACATTCCCTTTCTTCCGGAGCGAGAAAACCGCCCCAGAAAAACAGGTATTACAATGGTTATGGACAAAGGATTAAGTCTTGCTGAAGCCGAAAACATGGTAGATTCCTGTGGCCATCTTATTGATTTTGTAAAACTTGGTTTTGGCACATCCTTGATTACCAATCGGTTATCTGAAAAAATAAGGTTTTATCAAAAATCCGGCATAAGTGTATATTTCGGTGGAACTCTTTTTGAGGCGTTTTTAATAAGAAATGCAATTGAGGATTATATTGCTGTGCTAAGGAGGTTTAACCTCGATCATGTTGAAATTTCTGATGGATCAATGCAGATTCCCCATGATCTGAAACTTGATATAATCAATGATTTTTCTGATCATTTTACAGTACTTTCTGAAGTGGGTAGTAAGCAGGCAGATCTTATACTTTCGGATGATGAATGGGTCAGACAGATGAACCTGGAAATGGAAGCTGGCTCCTCAATTGTCATTGCCGAAGCACGCGAAGGGGGAAATGTAGGTATTTATGATTCTGCAGGAAAGCCCAAAACAGAGCTTATTGATCTGATCAGTTCCAAAACACAGAAAGACAGAATTATGTGGGAAGCCCCTAATAAGACACAGCAGGTTTGGTTCATTAAGCAATTTGGACCAAATGTGAATCTGGGAAACATAGCCCCCAATGAAATAGCTGCACTTGAAGCCCTGCGACTTGGCCTGAGGGGTGATACTTTTTTTGATTTTCTTCCCGATCAATTGAAGGATTTCTAATTTTCATAAAAAATATGCACCATTATATATATGTTTTTCTCAAAGGTCTGGCCATGGGTATCGCCAATGTGATACCGGGAGTATCCGGAGGCACCATTGCATTGATAACGGGTATTTTTGAAAGAATCATCAATGCCATAAAAAACACTTTGAGTATTGAATCCGCAAGGCTTATTTTTACCGGAAAATTTTCTAAGTGGCTGAAACATACTGATCTTGTGTTTGCCATGGTGTTGGGAGCAGGAATTATTATCGCCATTGTTTCAGTTGCCCGCTTGTTTGAGTATCTTTTTGCTGTGTATCCCGCTTATCTTTGGGCATTTTTCTTCGGACTTGTCCTGGCTTCTGTTTGGTTTGTTGGTCGAACTGTTAGCAAATGGAATGCGATTGTTGTACTTTTCTTTGCTTTCGGAACAGCCGTTGCCGTGCTGATGGCTGTGCTTAAACCAATGGGAGAAAATACCGGATTTATGTACCTGATTTTATGTGGTGCTGTTGCTGCATGCAGCATGATTTTACCCGGAGTGAGCGGATCTTTTGTGCTGATACTTATGGGAAACTATGAACTGGTCATGATCAAGGCTGTCAATGATGTGGATTTATCAATCCTAATTCCTGTTTTCATTGGAGCAGGAGTTGGATTAATAGGATTTTCCTATATATTATCGTGGATTTTCCGGAAATTCAGAAATCAGACAATCGCCACGCTTTCGGGTTTTATGTTCGGATCATTATTGATTATTTGGCCATGGAAAATTCCTGTCTGGAAAACTGGCAATGACGGAGAGTTAATTCTTAGCAGAAGCGGAGATAAGATCGTTGAAAATTATCACTGGACACATCCTGAGGATTTCAATACGGAACTATTGATTGCTCTTGCATTTATTGTCATTGGTATCGCAGTGATTGCAGTGACTGAAACCATCGCTGCCAGAAACAAAAAACAATCAACAGAATGAATAAATCATTATTGGTAAACTGGGATATTTTGGCAGGGTTTTTCTTTGTAAGAACCGCAGAAAACCTGCCAAAACATCCCACACAGATATACGAAGCAATTTGCTATGTTGGTGTATTTGTTTTGCTTTTTTTGCTCTACGGAAAATATAAAAAAGATACTCCACAGGGATTGCTTACTGGATGGTATTTGCTGCTTTTTTCATCTGCCCGTTTTCTTGTTGAGTTCCTTAAACAACCTCAGGTTGATTTTGAAAAGGAGATGGTTTTGAATAAGGGACAGTTGCTCAGCATTCCCTTTGTTATAGGAAGGGTAGCACTACTCAATGTTGTTTACAGAAGAAAATCTATTCAGCCACCGCAAAAGGTGCATAAAATGTTAATTGAATAATAATATGGCTACATTTCTTTCAGTTGTTTGGGATGTGTCTCCCGAAATTTTTTCAATCGGTCCGATCACCATACGCTATTACGGATTGTTATTCGTACTCGGTTTTATCACAGGGTATTATATTTTCAAACGTTTTTTCAAAATAGAAGGAATTGATATTAATGAGGTTGACCGTCTTTCTGTTTGGGTATTCATTGGTGCTGTAGTAGGTGCCAGACTTGGTCATGTGTTGTTTTATGAGCCCAGATATTTCTTTGAAAATCCTTTGGAAGTGTTCAAAATCTGGGAGGGAGGACTTGCAAGTCATGGAGGTACCATAGGTCTGTTCATTGCCCTGTGGTTTTATGCCAAGCAAAAATTTCCGCGTTATGTTTGGATTCTCGACAGAATGAGCCTTCCCACTGCACTGGCAGGTGCTTTTATACGTATTGGAAACCTGATGAATTCAGAAATATATGGGCACGAGACATCGCTTCCATGGGGGTTTGTATTTGTAAGGGATGGTCAGACTGTGGCAAAACACCCCACCCAAATCTACGAAGCATTGTGTTATTTGGGAATTTTTGTGTTTCTGTGGATCCTCTATAACCGGAAAAAAATCAATACTCCTCGGGGAGTAATGATAGGGTGGTTTATGATACTGGTCTTTGGTGCCAGGTTTTTTATCGAATTTGTCAAGGAAGTGCAGGTGGGATTTGAAGAAGGAATGATAATTAATATGGGACAGATTCTTAGCTTGCCCTTCATTGTGGTTGGAATTGTCTTGTTGTTTCTTTCACGAAAAATCCCAATCACCGAAAACAAAACACTGAAATAAATTAACAAAACAAGGCATCCTATGATTACATCACATCCATCTGTTAGTGATGGAGGCCCTGTGTATTTTGAAACTGCAGTTCGTGATGGTCTGATTGAGCCCTGGAATGCTGTTTCATCTCTGGTGTATCTGATTCCTGTGTTCTGGTTTCTGATAACACTGTATCCAACATACAGGAAAAACGTGCTTATTGTGTATTTTGCCAGTCCTCTTCTGCTAGCAGGTGGATTAGGAAGTGCCCTTTATCACTCGTTCAGATCTTCTCCCTGGCTAATGTGGCTTGATGTGATGCCTGTTTTTATTCTTACCTTATCATTGGGAGCTTGGTTTTTATGGATGGCATACAGAAAAATAGTTTGGGCAATCATTTTTCTTGTTGGTTTTGTAGGAGTGAGATTTCTGGGGTTTGTTTTGTTTGAACTACAGACAGCCATTAATATTTCCTACTTTCTGACAGGCATGTATATGTTTATTCCTGCTTGGTTTTTGCTGAAAAAAACAAAATTTCAGGGATTTGGATTGTTGCTGATTTCAGTGTTCCTTTTTGCCATTGCACTTTTTATGCGTTGGTATGATGATTTTCCGGATCAGTTATTCAAAGCAGGAACTCATTGGTTGTGGCATATTTTCTCTGCAGCAGGAACATTTTTTTTGGGTCTGTTTATTACTAAACAAAACAAAATAGATCAATCAGGAAACAAGAATATCAAAGAAGCCAAAAATTAATAAACCCAAATCCGTCATTGGAATTATTTGATAGTTATTTCTTTGTCGGTAGAATCTAAATGTAATGCTTTCATAACTAGTAAGAAAATCTTACAGCAAAAAAACAAAATTTTTTAATAGATATATAGCATCAAAACTATTGATAATCTGAATATTACAAAAATCATTTTCTAATGACGGTCATTAGAGATAATGAGTCTAATGAGACGGATTTGGGATTAACTCAAAATCATGTTTACAGAAAAAATATTACATAAAAGAAGGGTTTGTGATTGACTGGTTGAATTTGCAAATATGCTAGGCAGATATTTCAGAGAAAAAAGAGATACAATAGATTCATAAAACAGGAAAAATTTGCAGAAAAACAAGGAATAAATTACCCCATTTACCAATAATTTCTTAACTTTGCACTTTCTTTTAAAAAATGACTTAAAAATTTGAATATCAAAGATTATGAAGGTTTATCAAACAAATGAAATCAGAAACATAGCACTTGTAGGCGGTGCAAAATCTGGAAAGACCACTCTTGCTGAAGCTCTCCTTTATGAAGGTGGTGTCATTAAACGTCGTGGCACAATAGAAGACAAAAACACTGTTTCCGACTACAGAGAAATTGAAATAGAACGTCAGAACTCAGTGTTTTCTACAGTTTTGTACGCTGAACATGCCGGAAAGAAAGTGAATATTATTGATACTCCGGGATTTGATGATTTTGTGGGTGAAGTGATTGCAGCTCTTAAGGTTGCAGAAACATCAGTACTGGTTGTTAATGCCCAGAACGGCGTTGAAGTCGGAACAGAAATAACCTGGCGTTATACCACACGGTATGAAAAACCTGTTGTGTTTGTTGTAAACCAACTGGAACATGAAAAAGCAAATTTTGAAGAAACGCTGAATGACCTTCATACACAGTTTGGAAACAAAGTGATACCAACACAGTTTCCTGTTGTTACAGGAGGAGGTTTCAATGCCATTGTTGATGTCATTTCAATGAAACTTTATAAATATGCAAACGAAGGTGGAAAAGCACAGGTTTCTGATATTCCTGCTGATATGATGGGCAAAGCAGAAGAATTAAGAAATCAGATCATCGAAGCAGCTGCTGAAAGTGATGAAGCCTTGATGGAAAAATATTTTGAAAACGGCACCCTTTCAGAAGAAGAAATCTCAAAAGGTCTTGTTGAATCTATTAAACAACGCAATATCTATCCATTGTTCTGTGTCAGTGCAAAACTGAATATGGGGATTGACAGACTTCTTGATTTTGTGACAAGTTCTCTTCCTGCCCCTGATGAAGTAGCACCAGCAAAGACCAAGGAAGGAAAAGATGTGAAATGTGCTGCAGGAGAACCCCTAACTGCCTTCATTTTTAAAACAGCAATTGAATCTCATCTGGGAGAAGTTTCTTTCTTTAAAGTGTGCTCTGGTACAATTACTGAAAGTATGGATGTGATTAACAGCACAAACGGAAGTAAGGAGCGTGCCAGCCAGTTGTTTATCACTGCCGGGAAAAACCGCGAAAAAATTGACAAAATTGTTGCAGGAGATATCGGATCAACAATCAAACTGAAAAATGTGGGAACCAATCAAACCCTCACCGGTCCCAAAAACAGTAGCGACGAAATTGAACCGATCATCTATCCTGATCCCAAATACCGCACGGCTATTAAAGCTGTCAGCAGCTCTGATGACGAAAAGCTTGGCGGAATTATGAATGAAATGCATAAAATTGATCCTACCTTCATTTATTTCTATTCCAAAGAACTGAAACAGATGATTGTGGAAGGGCAGGGTGAACTCCATATCAATATTGCCAAGTGGCAGATTGAAACTCTTGAAAAAATTCCCATTGAGTTTTTAACTCCAAAAATTCAGTACCGTGAAACCATTACCAAGCCTGCAAAATCAATGTACCGCCACAAAAAACAATCCGGTGGTGCAGGACAGTTTGGAGAGGTACACATGATGATTCAGCCCTACAGCGAAAATATGCCTAAGCCAACCGAATTTCCCGTAAGAGGTACAGAAGAGTATGAAATGCCCTGGGGCGGAAAGCTGATCTTTAATAACTGTATTGTTGGTGGTGCCATTGATGCCCGTTTTATGCCGGCAATTCTGAAAGGGATCAATGAAAAAATGGAAGAAGGTCCTCTCACCGGTTCCTATGCACGTGATATTTCTGTCTATATATATGACGGCAAAATGCATCCGGTTGATTCAAATGAAATTTCATTCAAACTTGCCGGACGGAATGCATTTAAAGAAGCGTTCAAAAATGCAGGACCAAAAATTCTTGAACCTATTTATGATGTTGAAGTATTTGTCCCCGCCGATCGTATGGGTGATGTGATGACCGATCTTCAGGGAAGAAGAGCTGTGGTGATGGGAATGGACAGCGAAGGAAATTATCAGAAAATCAGAGCCCGGGTTCCTCTGGCTGAGATGAACAGATATTCAACCTCGCTGAGCTCAATTACCAGCGGAAAGGCTACCTACACAATGAAATTCAACGAGTACCAGCAGGTGCCACCCGATGTTCAGACAGCCCTGCTTAAGGCATACGAAGAACAAGAGAAAGAAGATGAATAAGCATTTTGTTTAAGATAAAAAAAACTGCTCAGAAGTGAGCGGTTTTTTTAAAACTAGTTTATGGTTTGATTTTTTAATTCAACCATTGCTGCTTCTTCACCCGAAGAGATTTTTAAAGTATTATCAAAATTTAATCTTTATGCCATGCCTTTTCCCTTCAGGTGGCAAAAAGCAATGGAAAAAAATTAAACTCACCCACTCAGAGATACTTCGGAATTGCAGAATGTTGGATCAATGTGTATACTATTTTTTGATTTTTCGAGGCACGATGCCATTTCCCCTTCAGGGGCAAGGGGCAAGTGCGAAAAAATCAAAAAAATCAAAAATAGCATTGCCTAATGGTTTTCGCTCCTCAATCCTTCTGAATGACATTGTCATTCAGAGCTAAGCGCTTGTGCTGAGCAATGCCAAAGCGAAGAATTTCAGAAATTCATTCATTCTGGTATTTTTCGGGATTTGTGGTAG
>CAYRXH010000061.1:0-15394 GCA_964428185.1 uncultured Bacteroidales bacterium | reverse complement strand
AAAAATAAATATTTATTTTTGCTTCATCAAACTAAATAAAAGCAAGCCCAACAAACTTGTGAAACACGATAATTTGTAATCTTCCATCTATAAAAAAAATTATGATACACCCGCACTCATTAATAAAATACTTCATTTTAAGTTGCCTGATGTTTGTTTTTAACGTCTGTATCGTTATTGCCCAAATATCATATTCTGTATCTTATGAACATAATGAAAGTAATACAATACTTACAAGTATAAAAATTGAAGAGCCATTGCTGATGAGACCCGACAATAGTATCGGATTCAAAATGAAAACACCTATTCGATTTACATCATATGCAATTGGATGGAAAGTTTCTGATAACCTCCATTCTCCCGGACTGTTTCTGATAAGAACCAGAGTTCATCATCCCAGGCTGGGGTGGTCTGATTTTCTGGATGAAGAAGGGTCCTTTCATCCCGATGATAACATCAGGAATATATATCTTACAGAATTGATATTCGGGCTTGATGAATGGCAACACGATTCTGTTGAGTTTTACATTTTTCCTCCTGCTGATATTACTGTAGATGAAATTCATCTGATATTGCAGGATATGAGTGCCCAAACCAAGGCAGATGATATCAATTATAATCCTGTTGATGCCGGAACCCGTTCATGCCCTGAGTTTCCTTCAATAATTCCACGCGCAGACTGGTGTGGTTCATACAATGCTTGTCATAACCCCACCTATTCCGTAATATACAGAAATCCCACACATTGTGTGGTTCATCACGGCGCAAGTCCCGACACATATACTGACGGATATGCTGTTGTCCGCAGTTACTGGAACTATCACGTCAATCATTTAGGGTGGAGTGATATTGGCTATAATTATCTGTTTGATAAATACGGAAACTTTTTTCAGGGACGACACAATCCAAATATGCCAACACAGGATGTTAACGGAGCTCATGCCGGATCTGCCAATCCCTATTCCATTGGAATTAATTTTCTGGGAAATGCCGATATCACATTGCCAACAACTGCTCAAATTCAGAAATGCAATGAATTTATGGCATGGTGGTTCGACTTTAAAGGGTTTGATCCTACAAGCTCTGCATCTATACTTTGCCAGGATAATATCACAAGAACACTTCCCAGAATATGTGGACATAAAGATGTGAACCCGGGAGGAACAGCATGTCCGGGAACAACTCTATACGGTCTTCTTCCATCCTTCAGAAGCACAACATATCAGATTATTGAAAACTGCAATACACTTTCAGATACCGTATGCCCCACAACTACCATTTCAATAAACAGAAAATGGCAAAACAGCGACTTTGAAGTTGTCTTTTCAGACGAAGATAATCAGGGCGGATCTGGTATCAGCAAATCATTTTATCAGGTTATGGATTTCAACGGAACCGAATGGAGAGCAAACAGCCAATATGGTTTTTTCAACGATAACTTTTCTGCTTCAATTCATCCGGAATGGACACAAATATCAGGGAGCTGGAGTATTTCATCAGGACACCTTGTGCAAAGCAATGAAAGCCTTACAAATCCAAATATTTATGCTTTAGTATCACAAGATTCGACAGAAACATATTTGTTTCACTGGCAGATGAAAATTTCAGGGTCGGGAACAAACAGAAGGGCCGGAATTTTCTTTTTCTGTAGTGACCCAGCCGCTATATATCGCGGTGAATCATATATGGTTTACTTTCGGGAGGAGACAAATAGTGTTGAAATATACGAAGCATCAGGAGGCAACATCAGTGGTATTGTTCAACAGGCAACTGCACAAATTAATGCAAATCTGTGGCACGACATAAAAATTACTTATGAGCCTGCTTCCGGTGACATGAACATTTATGTCGATAATAAACATGTTCTTTTCTGGAAAGATACAAGTCCTATTCTGACGGGTCAGGGAATTTCATTCCGAACCGGAGGATGCATTACTGAATATGATGATATGAAGGTTTATAAATCAAGAAATTCTTCGGTACTTGTAACAGCCGGAAATAATTCCACAAAAGAGGTCAGATATGAGAGTCCCTCGCCCTCTCAGGAAGCATGTCGAATCAGAACATTGATCCTCGATAATTCTCATAACTGGTCTGCCAGCATTGCGGAAAATATTCATGTAGATTTTACTGCTCCGGCGACCTCATCTACGGTATCAAACCCATGGCAAACTGACGATTTTCAGGTAACTTTTTCAGACTCAGATGCACTGAGCGGCATTGAAAAAAGATTTTTTCAGGTGCTGGATTTTAATGGTGTACGGTGGAGCGCAAATCCGGATCATGGTTTTTTCTGTGATGTCATGGATTCTTTCAGTCCCCTTTGGACAAGTCAGACAGGAACATGGAATATCAGCTCAGGCTCACTTGTTCAGTCTGATGAAACTGAAAGCAATACAAATATATGGGCTTATCTGAAACAGGACCTGTCCAACAGATACCTCTATGAGTTCAATCTCAAAATTGAAGGCAGCGGAGGAAACCAAAGAGGCGGATTTCATTACTTCTGCGATAATCCTTCCTATACAAACAGGGGTAACTCATATTTTATTTGGTTCCGCTTGGCAACACAGAAACTAGAATTTTACAAAGTCGTAAACGATACTTTCAATTTAGAAAAAATTTGGAATGTGACTTTTAATCCAGGACAATGGTACAATGTGAAAGTTGTATATGATAGGATTCAGGGGAGTCATTTCGTATATCTGAATGATACTCTGGTTGGTGAATGGGATGAAGCTGTCCCGTTTCCTCAGGCAAATCACTCTCTGCATTCTTTCATTTCATTCAGATCAGGAAACAGTGTCTTAAGTGTTAATAATCTGAAGGTATATCGAACACGCAATGCACAATCTAATGTTACACTGGGAGATATCAGCGACATGATCCGCTACCAGAACCCCGATCCATTCACTCCTGCCTCCAAAATTAAATCTGTTGTCTCCGATTCCGCACAAAATTTATCATCAATATATTATCACAATCTGGATATTGACTGGACTCAGCCAGAAATAATTCAACTCGTACATGATGGAAACCCAGGTGATATTGACACTTCAACCATCACGACCAGTCTTGAGGCAATATGGAATCGGTCTGAAGACATTCAATCCGGAATTCTTTTTTATGAATATGCTATAGGCACTTCACCGGGAGATTCCAATATCATTTCATGGACATACAACAGCCTTGACACCACAATGCAAAACACCTCTCTGAGTCTTGTCCCTGGACAGATATATTATATCTCCGCTCGGGCAACAAACAATGCTCAGCTTGTTTCAGATGCAGCTTCTTCTGACGGGGTTCTTATTGTGTCAACTGTATTTATTGGCGAATTCGCTGATAATATCCCACTTGTCTTTCCCAATCCATCTTCATATATGATTTGGATTTCGGGAGATTTTTCCTCAGAATCGGTTTTAAAAATCTTTAATTCTGCAGGGCAACTGGTATATGAAAAACATGATATCGGTACTGATGCACTAGATATCTCTTCTTTGGCAAAAGGCATGTACATTATCCGGGTAGAGTTAACAGACAAACAAACTCAAAGTCTTTTGTTCTTTAAAAACTGATTTCTTTTTTACTTTTGTGCACATGAATCTAATTACAGGAGGAACAGGTTTTCTGGGTGCACATCTTGCTGCTTTGCTGTTGAAACAACAACAAAATGTCAGAATTTTGAAAAGACCCACTTCGAGCCTTGAAGAGTTTATGTTGATTTTTGATTATCATTTTGGTTCATCAAAAGAGACAATGATAAAAAAGATTCACTTTCAGGACGGAGATCTTCTCAATCCATTTGATATTGAAGATGCTCTTCAGAATGTTTCATCGGTTTATCATTGTGCTGCTTTTGTTTCATTTCGTAGGAAAGACAAAAGAGAAATGAACCGAGTCAATGTTTTAGGCACAAAAACACTTGTCAATGTGATACTTGATCATCAAAACATTGGTTTATGTCATGTAAGCTCAATCGCAGCCTTGGGAAGAAGCAATAATCACGAAATGATCAATGAAAATACTTTGTGGGAAAACAACGGTCATAATTCGGCTTATTCGGTGTCAAAATATTTGGGTGAACTTGAGGTGTGGCGAGGAATTGCCGAAGGTTTGAAAGCTTTTATTGTTCAGCCCGGGGTTCTGCTGGGTCCCGGTTTGTTGTCAAAGGGAACAAGCAAACTGTTTGCCCTTGTAAAATCGGGTCTGAAATATTATACTAAAGGAGTCAATGGTTATATTGATGTGGAAGACACAGCCAGCAGAATGATTTTTCTCATGAATAAGAAAATTTCGGGAGACAGATTTGTTCTGGTATCAGAGAACCTTTCATACATTGATTTATTCAGGTATATTGCTTCAGCATTAAATGTTCAGCCTCCTTCAGTACATGCAGGCTATCAGTTAAGAAAGCTGGTTGTTTTTGTTGATTTGATTAAATCCTTACTAAGCCTGTCTCCTCGAACATTTTCCTCTGATTTTGCCCGACTCGCCGGACAGAAATCAATGTATGATTCTGCAAAAATTCTCCAACTTTTTCCTGAAAAATTCACTCACATCGCAGAGACTATTCATCAAACAGGCAGATATTATAAACAATCCGGGTTGTTATGAAAAAGATTCAATCCTATTTTTCTCTGGTAAAATTTGCTCATACCATTTTCGGCTTGCCTTTTGCTATAACCGGATTTCTGATGGGCGTTTCCCATTCGGGTCAATGGCCTGAGTTTTCTGTTATCATTGCTACCTTGCTTTGTCTTGTTTTTGCCAGAAACTCTGCTATGGCATTTAACCGCTGGACAGATCAACATTTTGACAAGAACAATCCTCGCACAAAAAATCGTGAAATTCCTTCCGGCATTATTTCCTCAAAAGCCGCACTGATTTTTACCATTATCAATGTCATCCTATTTATCGCCTCATCCTATTTTGTGAATTTCACTTGTTTCTTGCTGTCGCCAGTAGCCCTGATTATTATTCTGGGATACAGCTATCTGAAAAGACTAAGCTGGATAAGTCATTTTTTTCTGGGGCTAGGATTAATGATTGCTCCGGTGGGTGCTTATATGGCAGTAACATCATATATAACAGCAGATATTTTTTTTCTGGGATTATCTGTGCTTTTCTGGGTGGCCGGATTTGATATTATCTATTCTTTGCAGGATGCCGACTTTGACCGACAGAATCAACTGTATTCAATACCATCCGTTTTCGGAATCAAAAAAGCTCTTTTGGTTTCAAGAATTTCTCATCTGGTAACTTTTTTTATCCTTTTGGGATGGTGGTTTATGTATCATCCCGAAGAACACTGGAGCCTGATTGCAATATTGTTGTTTAATCTCTTTGTATTAAGGCAGCATTTCATTATTGGTCAAGGCAATTTTTCAAAAATCAACAGAGTATTTTTCATATCAAATGGCACCGCTTCCATATTTTTTTGCGGTTTTTATATGATGAATTTAATATAGTATCGGTTTTTTATGTAATTTTGCTGAAATTTTTTTAAACCCTTAAAATTTACTGATATGCGAAAAATTATTCCATTGATTTTTTTACTGATGTCCGGATTGTATTATCAGGCATCAGCACAGTCAGACACAGTTGTAATACCTATCGAAGATACTCAGGCAGCAGAAAAGATATATAACGAAGGGATTCGTTTGTATGACAAGGGAGACCTGAAGGCTGCCCTTGGAAAATTTAATAATGCAATCAAAATGAAGCCCGATTTATGGAAAGCTTATTACAATCGGGGAGTTGTTAAGTCTGATCTTTCAGACTTTTCGGGCGCCATTGATGATTTCACAAAAGTTATTAACAATAAGCCTACGGCTCTTGCATATTATGGCCGGGGTAGAGCAAAACACGAAATAAATGATCTTGAGGGGGCGCTTACTGATTATAGTTTTGCAATTCAAAACGACAACATGATGGGCATGGCTTACTATTACAGAGGAAGTATCTATTTCGAAACAAAAGACTATGAAAGAGCTGTTGAAGACTACGATAAAGCCATTGCCAGCCAGAAAGACTTTGCCTATGCCTATAATGACCGGGGAAGTGCATACAGAATGCTCAATGACGATGAAAATGCACTCCGAAACTATAAAGAAGCAATAAGAATTAATCCCAAAATGGCTTTCACCTACAACAATATTGGTTCTCTGTATAAAAAACAAAACAATTACAAAGATGCCATTATCGAATATTCCAAGGCCATTGATGTAGATCCTAATTATTATGTGGCCTATAATAACAGAGGCATTGTCAAATATGAAACAAAAGATTACGAGGGCGCAATCATTGATTTCAACAAGGCAATTGATTTAAGTCCCGACTATGCATTTGCATATAATAACAGAGGTAATGCATATTTTAAAATGGAGCAATATGACAGGGCAATACAGGATTTTGATAAAGCCATTCAGATTAACCCCAATTATGGGTATGCTTATCTGAACAGAGGGAATGCAAAAGAGATGCAAAGAAAAGAAGCCGAGGCTTGTGAAGACTGGAAAAAAGCCTCTTCAATGGGCGTTACATCTGCCGACATTTATGCAAAACAAATATGTAAGTAATTTTTTAACTCTGAATAATCATGAAAAAAATAAATATTCTTAGCGTATTCATCCTGTTGTTCATAGCCGGACATACCTTTGCCCAGAATGTTGAGTTCAGCAAAAATAATTTCCCAAATGATAAAAAAGGATTGAAAGAAGCACAAACAAATATCGCTGCAGGAGATAAACTCTATTTTTTGGGAGAAGGTCGTTGGGTAGATGCCATTGAGTTTTATACATTGGCCAATGAGTTTAATCCAAACAATGCTCTCTTAAACTATAAACTTGGGCGCTGTTATATGAAAACAAGTGACAAGCATAAGGCATTGATATATCTTGAAAAAGCTCACCAACTCAATACGGCTGTTGAAGGTGATGTTTTATTTCAAATTGCCGAAGCGTATCATCAGATACATAATTTTGAAAAGGCAATACAAAAATACCGGGAGTATAAAAATGCACTGACTCCAAAATCATTGGCAGAAATCGGCAAGTCTATCGATAAAAAAATCAAAGAATGTGAAACCGGAAAAATGTTACAGGAAAATCCCGTTCGTGCATTTATTGATAATATGGGAGCTGGTATAAATACTATGTATCCCGAATACAGCCCTATTATCAATGCCGACGAATCAATGATCATTTTTACATCTAGAAGAAACACAACAACCGGAGGAAACAGGGCCCCAGATGATGAGAAATATTATGAAGACATTATCATAAGCTACCGCTTAGGGACAGGAGACTGGGGTGCTGCACAGAATCCAGGAAAGCCTTTAAACTCTGAACTTCATGATGCCACTGTCGGGCTATCTCCCGATGGGCAAACACTATACATTTACAGAGGCGATAATGGCGGTGATATATACGACTGTTTTTTAAAAGGTGATTCCTGGACAAAACCCGAGCGTCTGAATAAAAATATAAATACCAAATATCACGAATCAAGCGCTTCTCTTTCTCCTGACGGAAGAAAGCTCTATTTTGTTTCTGATAAACCAAGCGGATTTGGCGGACGTGATATTTATGTTTCCGAACTTGACAAAAAAGGAAACTGGTGCCCTGCTAAAATCCTTCCCAGCTCTATAAACACTCCGTTTGATGAAGAAGCTGTGTTTGCCCATCCGGATGGAAGAACATTGTATTTCAGCTCAAAAGGACACAATACCATGGGTGGATTTGATATATTCTATTCTGTTTTTGAAAATGGCGCATGGTCAACTCCTGTAAATATTGGATATCCTATCAATACTGCCGGAGATGATGTCTTCTTTTCAATTTCTGCCAGCGGACGACATGGATATTATTCTTCTGCTCGTCCCGGAGGATTGGGTGATCAGGATTTATATGTCATTACTTTCCTAGGTGCCGAAAAACCAATGGTTAACAACTCTGATGACAACCTTCTTGCTTGGAAAAATGCAGCAATGTCTGAACAGGTTATTGAAAAGCTTATTGATATTCAAACAACTTCACTGACTCTTCTGAAAGGACGCATCCTTGATGAAGTTACTCACGAACCTGTTGAAGCAAGTATTCTGCTTACAGATATCGATAAAAATGAAGAACTTGCTACTTTTACATCTAACAGTGCCACAGGCCGATATCTTGTATCTCTTCCCTCGGGCAAAAATTATGGTATTGCCGTAAGTGCGGAAGGATATTTGTTCCATTCAGAGAATTTCAATATTCCCGATAAAGCAACATATCAGGAAATTGAAAAGGACATTTATCTGAAGAAAATTGCTGTGGGTAGTTCAATCGTTCTTAAAAATATTTTCTTTGATTTCAATCAGGCAACATTGCGTCCTGAATCTAAAAATGAGCTAGACCGTCTTGTTGCCCTACTCAACGATATGCCATCGTTGAAAATTGAAATTTCAGGTCATACTGACAATATCGGTTCGGCACAGTATAATAAAACACTTTCTGAGCGTCGTGCCAAATCTGTTGTTGATTACCTGATTGAAAACGGTATCAGCCCCAACAGGCTGACATATAAAGGCTATGGCTTTGATATGCCCATTGCACCCAACGATACTGAGGAAGGAAGGCAGCAAAACAGACGTACTGAATTTAAAATCATCAGTAACTAAACATTTAAACATACCTCTTTTCTGCATATTGTGTATGAAAAGTTCTGATATCAACATCACCCGCTTTTTCAGTTTCAGGCGGGTGATGATTCCTGTTTTACTTGGTCTTGGAGTTGCTTTTTTTCTTATTTATAAAAATACTGATATAAATGTTCTGTCATCAGTAAGATGGAATTCTTCTTCCTATTTCTGGCTTTTTATTGCCCTGCTTATGGTTGCTTTCAGAGATATCGGGTATATATTAAGACTTCGGCATCTTACGGGTAATTCCATATCACTGAAACACAGTTTTCAGGCTATTTTGCTCTGGGAATTTGCTTCGGCTCTGACTCCCTCTGTTGTGGGAGGATCGGCTGTTGCTTTTTTTATAGTTCACAAAGAAGGAATCCCTTTGGGAAAATCAACAGCAATTGTGATGATTACTGCGTTGCTAGATGAATTATTTTATCTGATTACTGTGCCTGTTGTCTTAATATTTGCTCAAAATTATCCTTTGTTTTCCCAAAATAGCTATACCGTATTTGGCTCTACTTTTTCTTCATTTGGTTTGTTTTTAACCGGATATGGTTTTATGTTTTTTCTTGCTGCATTTATTTCATTTGCAGTTTTTATTCATCCTGCCGGCATTAGAGCTTTCCTCACTCGCTTTTTTTCAATACGCTGGTTAAAACGCTGGAAAGAGGGTGCAGTAAAAACAGGAAATGACTTGGTAATTACCTCCCGCGAAATGAAAGGAAAATCGTTTTTATTTTGGCTTCAGGCATTTGGATATACTTTTTTTTCTTGGACATCCCGGTTTTTGTTTGTGAATTTTCTGATCCTTGCATTTATGCCCGTTGATAGTCATCTTCACATTTATGCCACACAAATGGTCATGTGGGTGATTATGCTCATTAGTCCAACACCCGGTGCAGCCGGTCTGGCAGAGCTTGTATTCAACGACTTTCTCGGAATCTTTCTTGTTGCTGGTTTTGCTCCTGTACTAGCTGTTTTATGGAGAATTTTCAGTTATTACATTTATATCATTGTCGGTAGCATTATTTTGCCAGGATGGATTGCCCGGGTCTTTAAAAAACATCACCCCTCCGATTCTGTAAGTCCTGAATAAAATCATTAAATTTGTGCTGAAAACATTCTTTATTCTCTGAATCATTGAAGTTCCGGTTATTTCTGTTTTTCTGTTTCATGAGCATGGTGTTGGTCAATACAATGGCTCAGTACCAAACTCTGCAAAAAACCCAGATCATTTCCACTGATACATGCTCCTTTATTCTTGATACTGCAAGTGTTATTCCTGAATCCCTGATTCTTATAAATACCGAGACCTCCTTACCAGTCCCGGATTCCTGTTATCAGTTTTATTTCGAAGGTTCTCTTCTTGTGTTTGATTCAACTTTGTGTTATCATCCGATTACTATTCTCATATATTACACAACTACTGCCTATAATTTATCGCTGTCATTTTCTTTGATCGATTCTCTTGACAACCGTCAAATCATCGATAGCAGTTCATTGAATAAGATTGAACCACTTCATGCTTTCATTCCGAAAACCAGTGACGGACTGATCAGAACGGGAAATATCAGCAGGGGTATTTCTGTTGGAAATACTCAGGGTACATCTTTGCAATCATCTTTGGACATTCGGTTAAGCGGAAAACTTAACGATGATGTTGAAATTACTGCCGTCATTACAGACAACAACATTCCTGTTCAGCCAGACGGTAATACACGTCAACTTCAAGAGTTTGACAAGGTATTTATTGAGCTGAAAAAAGGGCAAACCAAATTGCGCGCTGGAGATATTGAACTTTTGAAACCCGACAGTTATTTTATGAACTACTATAAAAAAACTCATGGGGCAGTTTTTTCATCAACAATTGACACAGAAAATTCCCTCATTTCGGCCGATAGTTGTAGTCAAACAATTCAGGTGTCTGCAGGCGTATCTAAGGGAAAATTTGCCAGAAACACATTTACCGGAATTGATGGAAATCAGGGACCATATAAATTAACAGGAGCAGATAATGAACAATATATTATCGTTCTTTCAGGAACCGAAAAAGTTTATATAGATGGAGAGCCAATGATTAGGGGACAAAGCGAAGACTATATTATTGATTATAATGTTGGAGAACTTACTTTCACAGCAAAGCGGTTTATTACTTCCGACTCAAGAATCATGATTGAATTTGAATATTCTGACAAAAACTATATCAGATCTTTGATAACAGGCTCGTATGTATATTCTGATGAAAAATTAAATTTCAGTTTTCATATTTATTCAGAGCAGGATGCACGAAATCAACCGCTGCAACAAGATCTTGATGATTCTGATCGATTAATATTGCAACAGGCCGGAGATATTCCCATGAATGCAGTGGTCCCGGGATGGGATAGTGTTGCGTTTTCAAACGATTATATTTTATATTCTCTCATTGATTCTCTTGGATATGATTCAGTTTTCGTTTTTTCAAACAACCCTGACTCTGCAAATTTCAGAGTAAATTTTTCGTATGCAGGTCCCGGTAACGGTGACTATATATTGGATGAAAATCTGGCAAACGGAAGAGTGTATAAATGGGTAGCTCCTGTCGGGGGCATACATCAGGGAGATCACATGCCTTATATTGTTTTGGTTGCTCCAAAAAAACAACAAATGGCATCTATGGGTGTTGAATATTATGTATCAGATAATTTAACCGGAGGAATTGAGATGGCTGTCAGCAATGATGATCTCAACACCTTTTCTACACTGGGTGAAAATGACAATACTGGCAGTGCAGCAAAAATATATATTCGTCATTCAACGGCAAGTATGACAGATGCCAAAAGAAAAAAATTCCTCCTAACCAATGAAATCTCTTATGAATTTACAGAAGCTTCATTTTCTCCCATTGAACGATTCAGAGATATCGAATTTTCAAGAAACTGGAATATGACAGATCTTACAGCACTATCAAATGACCATATTGTTTCTGGTAGTGTATCCCTATATGAGGGAACAAAGCAGATTGCCTCCTTTCGTTCGGAATTTTTTAATAAATCTTCTGTTTTTTCTGCCAATAAAAACAGTTTGTATCTTGGATATTCCGGCTCCCGTTTCAGAATCAACCACAATATTTCTTATGTAAATTCCAGAGGAAGCAATACCACATCAGGCTTTTTCAGACAGAAGGGACAATTTGCCATGTTGTTTAAGCCCATAGCAATAGGCTGTGCTGTAGATCAGGAAATTAACCTTTGGAAAAGCAAACAGGATTCTCTTCTGGAGGTGTCATATGAATATTTTGAATTTGAACCTTTTCTTGAAACAATTTCAGATTCATCCAAAATTGCGTCACGCATTTGGTATAAAAAGCGAATTTCAAAAGGATTTCAAGAAAACACTTTAAAACCCAAGCTCCTTTCAGAAGAAGCTGGCATTCGGTTCAGTTCTTTAATGGTTCGTCAGAAAATTTCATTAATTGCTGCTTACCGAAGCACTTCATCCCTTGATACACTGGGAAATGTATCCGGAAATGATAGAAATTTCCTATCTCGTTTTGAACACTCCATAAATCTTTTTAAAAACGGGATTTCTTCATTTCTTTTCTATGAAGTGGGTTCTGGTTTTGAATCAAAAAAAGAATTTTCTTACATTGAAGTTGCACAGGGACAGGGTCAATATACATGGAATGACTACAATCAAAACGGAATCCGTGAGCTGGATGAATTTGAAACTGCCAGATATCAAGATGAGGCCAATTATATAAGAATCATGATACCGGGCACAGAGTTTATTCAGGTGTATACCCTTCAGCTTAATGAAACTTTTATTATCGAACCATCACGTTTTCTGACTAAAGATTCTCTGTTTCTATATAAAGTTTTTTCCCGGTTTTCCAATCGATTTCAATATTCCATCAACAGAAAAACTCGCTCTGATGATTTTTCAGACAGGTTTTATCCAATAATGTATGATGTTTCTGATACTTCTTTAATCACTGTTTATTCTGGTCTGAACAATACAGTGTTTTTTAACAGGGCACATCCTGTGTTTAGCGTTCGGTACCGATACAGCAATTATTCAAATAAGGCTTTGCTGATCAATGGTTTTGAATCAAGGCAGATGAAAAACAATGAAATACAAATTCTTTGGAATATAACAAAAATTATGGGGGCAGATGTTCTAATTTCTCAAGGAGCAAAAATTAATTCAACTGAATTTTCATTGAACAGAAATTATAATATTTCTACACAGCAAATTAATGTGGCATATCATATCCAACCTGATTCAAAACACAGATACAGTATGTTGTTCCGCTATAAAAACTCCATTAACAATGACTCATTCAATGCTGAACATTCAACAATTATTTCTGCAGGACCTGAATTTCGTTTTCCTCTATTTGATAAACATACTATAACAGTTCGTATGTCCTATCATGATGTGAAATATAATGCCGATGAAAATACTTCTCTCGCATTTGAAATGCTCGAATCGCTTGGTTTAGGGTCAAATTTTACGTGGAACGTTGCAATGCAATATTTAATTACAAAATCAATTCAGTTAAATTTTATCATTGACGGCAGAAAAACAAATGACAACAAAGTTGTTCATTTTGGCAGTATTCAGATACGGGCATTACTATAATCTGATATATCAAAAAACAAAGGTTTTCAGCAGGAGGAAAAGCCCAAATATCATAAGCGAAACACCCACTATCCGGTTAATATAATATTGTGTGCGTAGTTTCAGGTATTTTTTAATTTTTATTCCAATATAACTTTTCAACACATCAAGGGCAAAAACAGCAATAATTGTTCCTGTAAAAAAGGTAATCAAATAAATCTTAAACTCCTCTGGTTCAGCCTGTTGACTTAATCCAGACAAAGAGCTTAACCAAAATATCCATACAAATGGGTTCATAAAATTTAATAAAAACCCCTTGCCAATATATGTAAGAAAGCCCGGAGAGCCGGTAGGGGTTTTAAAATTTCCACTTCTTCGTATCAAAAGTTCGGGCTTTTTCTGAAAGGTATGAAGACCGAATAATATGAGAACAACGCCGCCTGCAATTGCCATATATACCTGATTATTTCCTACATCAAGAAATGCAGTAATTCCGAAATATGAAACAATAATTAATACAATGTCGCTTATAATCACACCAAGCGCTATCTGAACTGCTCTGTGAAATCCTCTGTCAATACTCGTTTGTATAATTGTAAAAAAAGCAGGTCCAAGTGTTATGGATAAAATAATTCCAAGTACCATACCCGTCAAAAAAATATGTATCATTGGCTAAGGATTCTTTGACTGGTATTGTTCAATGTATTGATTCCATTCTTTTATTTTTTCTCCCTTCAGTACTCTTGGGAATTTATGTTGTCCTCCCTCCTTCCCCTTCAGTTTCATAAATTCATAAAAAACAGAAACAGGAACTGTGGTCACCCTAACCTCCCTGATGGCCTCCAATCGTTCAGTTCTATAATCATCATTAAGTAATTTTAAATACTCATCTATTTTTTCTGCAGCCATTATGTTATCAATAGGATCATCCGTGCCAAGCCACCAATGATGGGCAAACATTGAATCCAAAGGAATGCCGGCAACAGTAAATTCCCTGATTCCGATATTACATTCATTTTCTAACATTTCAACAGCTCTGTTCATATTTTCAACCGAAAGATGCTCTCCACACAAACTTAAATAATGTTTTGTTCTGCCAACTATCTGTATCTGATATTCTTCTACGGATAGAAAACGAATCACATCTCCTATCAGATAGCGCCATGCGCCAGCAACTGAAGATAAAATCAGAGCATAATCTGTCCCTGTTTGCACCTGATCTATTGTTAAGGCTTTCGGGTTTTGAACAATATTTCCCTCTGAATCAAAATTATCAGGGGTAAATGGTATAAACTCATAATAAATTCCGTTATCCAAAACCATTTGCATGGTTCCGGTACTTCCGGGCTTATTCTGATAGGCAATAAATCCCTCAGAAGCCAGATATGTTTCAATATAGATAAGCGGTCTGGCTACAAGTTTTTCAAATGATTTAATGTAGGGGGTAAACGATACTCCTCCATGACAAAAAATTGTCAGATTAGGCCAGATATCATGAATAGTTTTTACATTGTACTTTTCAATAATCTTTTCCATAAGTATCTGCAACCATGCAGGAACTCCCACTATTGCACCAATATCCCAATCTGGTGCTTTTGCTACAATTTCACTTAATTTAGTATTCCAGTTTCTTTCCTTGCTCAGTCTTTTTCCTGGTTTATAGTGATGCTGAAACCAAAAGGGAATGTTCCCCGCAGTTATTCCTGATAAATCACCCTCATAATAGGTTCCGTTAAAATTCAAATGTGTACTTCCTCCCAACATAAGAATGCCCTTTTCAAAAAATTCTTTGGGCAAATCATACCGAGCCAGAGATGTCAGCTGCCTTATGCTGGTTTTTTTTATTGCCTTAATCATGTCCGGTGTTACAGGAATATATTTACTTGATGCTTCACTGGTTCCCGAACTTAGTGCAAAATATTTTATTTTGCCAGGCCATGACACAAAAGACTCTCCTGTAAGAGACCGATACCACCACTCATTATGCATTTTTGTATAATCAAATATAGGAACTCTTTTTTGAAACTCTCTGGCAATATCTTTACTTTTCAATATTTCATCAAATCTGAAATATTCTCCAAAAGCAGTAATTTGTCCTTTTCGAAGCAGTTTTTTTAATTG
>CAYRXH010000060.1:0-15668 GCA_964428185.1 uncultured Bacteroidales bacterium | reverse complement strand
AAAATCATCCTTGCCTGTATAATGCTTCATTATGATATTCATTCCCTTGATTTTCAGATCAAAATCATCAATTATTTCAACTTCTCCATAAACAAGCACACTTTTATATTTCATGAAATAACTGCACGCCACATGGTCATGTCTGCTCCCCAAAATATAATCATTGCTAAAAGCAACGCATACAGAAGCATTTTGCTTTAATATGTCATTCTTTTTACCGGTTTTTGCTGAATGAAACCAGATATATTCATCATCAGTCCCGAAATTAAAAGGTAATACATAAGGTTTTCCGTCAGCATCAACCATTGCAAGATGACAAACCTGAACAGAGCGGATTATTTCCATCATCTGTTCACGTCTGTTAATTACATTTGCTCCCATTTTGAGTTATTTTAGTTATACTTTTCAATAAGCTTTGCCAGATAACTGTCAGTCATTTCAAGAATCAGATCATCCTTTTCAGTGTCATTGGAAAATCTCCGGGTTTCAAGCACCTTATCATTTAAGAGCAGTTCTATCTGATCTTCAATGATTTCAACAAGTGGGCAGTCATTAAATAATTGTCTTAACAACACACTTTCTTCTACATAAGCTGCATTTTCAAGAATGAGCATATCTGCACCTCTGTGGAGGAGTCCGTAATCATAAATATTCTCTTTATCATGAACAAAAAGTGCAATGTTTGTTTTTGGATGCCGGAGAATAATTTTTTCATTTTGGGTGTGACTTTCATTCTTGTGAAAAAATCGCCCGTTAAAGAATACTCCTTCTTCAGTAAGGGTAGAGAAAAATATATCCGGTTGTATCTCATGCAATCGTTTATTCAGTGAATCTGCCAGATATTTTGATATCTTATTTGCTATAATGATTGGAATGCGGGCGTGAGCATCATTTTTAAAATGTGAATACAGAATTTTTCCTGGAATATCTATTGATCCTCCGTATGCGGGTGCAAGATGCATAAAAACTCCGGGACCTGCATTTATTTCAATGATACCAAAGTCTCCGTCACGCCAGCTTTTTGAGATATCCTTTGCAAGAATGTCAATACCCAGACACTTAACATTGAAAAAAGAAGCTATGTCTTCTACCAATTGTATATTATCGGGATGAATTTTATCACTCACATTGTATGACACACCACCGGCACTGATATTAGCCACACGGCGCAGTGTAATATTTGCACCTGCAGGGGGAACTGATGTTAAATCAAGATTCTGTAGTGTGAGATATGCAAGCAGATCTTCATCAATCTTGATTTTACATAATGGGGAACGTGCATTATCAAGTCTGATAATTTTGGAGTTCTCAATTTCAATAAGTTTTTCAATTGTATTGATCCCATCTCCTTCAACAAATGCAGGAACTCGCTCAAGTGCAGCAGCAAATTTACCATCAACAGATAATAACCGATGATCCGTTCCAAAAATCTGAGTCTGAACGAGAGCACCATCAAAGTGAAGTTCGTTTTCCTCACATATCTTTAAAATGATGTCAAATGCTTCTCTCACACCCTTTTCATCCATAATTCCGGTGGTTACTCCCTGCCCTTTGTGGCCGGCAACAGGTTTAACAACACAGGGAAATCCAAGTTTCATGGCTGCCTGAACTGCATCGTCAGCAGTAAAAGTATTGATTGTTTGTGGTGTTGGAAAACCACACATTTCAAGAAAATCACCTACCATGTCCTTGTACATAGTAAACTCTGTATCTTTGATGCCATCTGTGTGAAATGTAGTAGAACGGCCTCTGAGCTGTTTGCATCCATATCCCCATTGAAATTCATTCTCTTCAAAAAGATACATCACAGGAATATCCCGTTTCAGCCCACCCTCAATCAATGAATATAATGTTGGCCCACCATAAAAAGTTTTGTCAAATTCAGACTGAATTTTCAAAAATTCTGATTTTACATCAAACGCTTTATCATTAGCAATGGAATAAAACCAGTCACTAGCCAGATAAATACATTTTCTGGTAATTTTCTCGTCAAGATACTCAATGGCTATCACATATTCATCATCATCATAGCTTATTTCATACTTGTTGATATACAGATTGATATCCATCTTAAGAAAATAAAGGAGAACATCCGCAAACAAATCAATGACATACTTTTTGTCATTTTCTGCAAATTCGGGAAACACTTTTGCAATTTCTTCCCTGAAAAATTCAACAGTATCTCCTGTTGGTGCTATAAAAATATTAAACACAAAGGATTTTCTGTCCATATAATAGTTTGGACCATCAAAAGCAGTAAACTTACTTACCCGGAAATCCTTTTCCTTGTATAAGATACTTTTCATCTCAGCAATTTTTTGGTTCTCTTCCTCAAATTTAAGTTTCATTTCTTCTATTTGCTTTCTGGCATTCTCTAGTTCATCTGATGAAGATGTTTTTCCGGTCATCTCCTCATTTTTCTCATTCCCGAAATTTTCTTCCTTATTCATAAGCTCTTCCATATCAATTCTTTATTGTGTTTTTTTAATTGTGAAAAAATTCCTTTAGCATAGCCTCAAATTCTTTTCTGATCTCAAGCTCCTTTTCAAGTGTTTGCCTGTATTCATCAATTATTTCAAGTTGTTCAGCATTCATCCTGCGAAGTGTTGCATTCTCTTCCATAACATCACTGACTTCGCTGAACCTGCTATATGATTCATCCCTTTTTTTCTCATCATAAAGTGCTTTGAGTTCATTGAGTTCATCTCTCAGCTGTTTTAGTATTTCTTCTTTTTCCCTCAAACGAAGCAAGTTCTCGTCTCTCTCCCGTTCAATAAGCATGTTCAGTTCACTGATTGTGTTCTCATGTTCGGAACATTCATTCTTTACTTGCACTGCACTCAATTCTTCAAATCGTGACTTTTGTTCTGATAACTGATTTTCAAGTTCATGAATTCTTTGCTGCATCTCATCTTTGTCTGTTGAAAATTTTTTCAGGGAGTTGTTCAAGTCCTCTTGCATCACGCTAAGTTCTTGCTGTAATCGTTTGTTCTCTTCCGAAGTCCGCTCATGAGTGATTAATTGAGCCTTTAATTGCTGAATCTCAGCATTCAGCATCTCCATTTTTTCTTCTGAAAGTTGAATCTGAGAAGATTGCTGTGAAATTTCAGAGTCTCTTTTTGAGAGCATCTGATTCTGGTCTTCAATCTGTTTTGCTAAAGCAATACACTCAACAATTTTGTCTTTAGCCAATTTGAGTTCTTGTTTTAATTTTTTTCTTGAAAATGAGCGTACAATTAACAAAATCAGAAAAACCAATGCAATTGCTGCTGCAACTGCTCCTCCATATAAATAGAGTTCTGCCTTTTCTTCAATTTTGGATTTCTCTGATTTAAGATTGGTTTCAGTAGTTATCAGCTGATCTTTTAAAGAATCATTCTGCTGAAGCATTGAAGGAATCCACTCATCAAGAAGAATGTTATCTGTCTTTATTAACTCATCAGCCATGGCAATCTTTGATTCCGGAGGTATTGTATCATTGAATATTGCCTGCTGTAACTGATTATGGAGAATATTTCTCTCAACAAGCATCTGTTCATAGTTTGATTTCTGTGCAAAAGCACCAATAAATGTTATCATTACAAATAGAAATCCGTACTTTTTCATGATTTAAGGCGTTTGGAAACAGTTATTTTTTGCAAAATTAGTAAAAACCTTATAGATATAACTTCCCAGTGTTTTATTCAACGTTTTTTTTCTTCGAAATGTTCAACATTTTTTTGTTGAATCTGAAACTTTTAATTATTTTTGCTCTGAAAACGTTGAATAAAATACTGGGAAGTTATAAGCAAACCTAAAAAAAAGACAGCGACATGAAAATTGGCAGGACGACATACAAAGACAGAAAAGAAAGACCAATCGGAATTACTGCCGACCATACCAGCCGACCCAATAAAGTTTTATTTTTTGCCGACCCGCATTTTTTGTTTTTTAAGAGCCGACCCACAGACCAAAACTTGCCAAAGAGTGCAATTTTGCCAACGCTTCCAAATCGAATAATTTAATAATTTTGAGAAAGTAAAATCATTGAATATGAAACCAATAATAAAAATTCTATCAGTTTATTTTCTAATAATGCTGATATTTCTATCATGTGGTAACCGAGATGAAAGACTTGTAAGAAATAATAATAAACAACCCACTGATGAACCAGCTATCAACATTGAGGAAAATATACCTGGCTATGGAAAATCATATACAGGAAATTCTCAAACCACCAGTACAAATCAACAACAGACAATTTCCAAAGTAACTTTCTTTATAGAAAATTCCGGCAGTATGCTTGGTTATGTTAAGAAAGCTAATGATTATAAAAACGCAATTGTCAGTTTATCTTATTTCCCTGAATTTGACAATTCTACAAAAGAGTTCTATTTTATAAATGGAACAAGTAATCCAAGCAAGAAATCAAGTATTTCATTGAATTTGATTGGAACTGACCCTGAACTTATAAAAAATAATTTGAATCAAAGTAGTTTTAATAAACATGGTGATCCCAGATACAGCGACTTAACACGGATGTTTGAGAAAGCACTAAGTTGTGCAAAAGGTGGTGAAATTTCTATTCTGGTGTCAGACTGTATTTATGACGTTGGTGAAGAATCAGATCCTTTGACAGCCCTTAAAATTGAAACGGAAAAAACCAAAAAGGTTTTTAGAGATAAACTGACAACTGAAAATATACAAACCATTATTATTAAAGCCGAATCACAATTTGAAGGATACTATTATTATGCATCTAAAAAAGGTTCTCAGAGCATTAATCAAAAACGACCATATTACATTATTATATTTGGTGATTCGAAATTACTTAACAAGCACTTTAATGAAGAAAACATATCAAAAAAAATCACTGGCTATGTTTCTATGGCTCGTTTTATGAAGATTGAAAATATTAAGATTCCTTATCAGGCAACAAATCAGAATTCAAAAGGCACTTTTAAATTTGATAAATCAAATAAAAACAAACTAATAAGTGCAGAAAAAGACAGAAATGGGCAGGGTTTTCAGTTCTCAATAGCAGTTGATTTTTCATCCCTTCCTTTTCCAGATGCATACTACAAGGCTAAAGATAACTATAAACCGAGTGGAACATATAATATTATTGATATCTACACACCTACTAAAAAGATACCAGACGTTACTACTTTTAATCCAACTCATTTAATAACTATAAACACATCATCAAGCCCTTACGGAAATATTGAAATTACCTTAAAATATATAGTACCAACTTGGATAACTGAAACAAGCTCAGATAATGAATCAGGTATTATTGGTGACACGAAACATACTTTTGGTTTTAAGTATTTGACAGATGCAATTACTGAAGCTTATCAGTATAAAAACAAACAACAAAATATAGCAACTTTTAAGTTTGAAATTTTAAAATAAATAGAATATGAAAGACATTTTGGCTGCAATCTATGAAACAATGTTTGGTTTGTACAACCAGGCGTATGATTTAATTTTCACTGCATTATATAATGATGGTGGTTACTTAAAATTTGTTTTAACGTGGTTATTAATCCCTTTGGGTTGTTGGTTGCTATTTTATTTTATATGGAGGTATCCATATGGCAAGTGGTGGCACTGGTTATTATGGTTAGTTGTTACTGTTATCCTTGTTTTTGGAACAACATGGGGCATTGCAAACTCTGAAATACTTGCTTCATCTAATCAGGATTTGATAGATGCTATTGCTGATCCAGAATCTGGTTATGAAGCTTATGCCCAAACCCTACCAATAAAATATGCAACTATAAACAGTATATTAGCAGTAGGTATAACCATCATTTATAGCTTTGTGATGAAGCAATTCAGTAAAGTTCAAACTCATTTACCTTTTTAATCATAGAATTATGGCAAAGAAACTATATATTTTCGGAATAGGTGGCACTGGTTCACGTGTCATTAAATCATTGGCAATGCTTCTGGCTGCTGGTGTTAAACTTGAAAATGGATTCGACACAGTCGTTCCTATTATTATCGACCCCGATACAGAAAACGGTGATTTAAACCGCACAAAGGATATTCTAAGGTTGTATCAGGAAGTTCGAAATCAAATAAAAGACCCGGATGATTTCTTTAAACAGGAACTAAAAACTGTTAACGAGTTGGCTGACCCAAAGAACAAAACAATCAGTCCTGATTATTTTCAATTCAAACTTAATGATGTTGACAGCACTACTTTTGGTCAGTACATAGGATTTGACTCATTAAGTGATGAATATAAAAACTCCAAGGATGACAAAAGCTTTGTAAAACTTTTATATTCAAACAGTAACCTAAATTCAGATTTAAGTATTGGGTTTAAAGGTAACCCAAATATGGGTTCTATTGTGTTAAATCAATTTACTAATTCAGAGGATTTTAAACGATTCGGACAAACTTTTGGTCCAGAAGATGCAATTTTTATTATCAATTCAATATTTGGGGGTACAGGTGCAGCAGGATTCCCTTTATTAATGAAAAATCTTCGAGGAAATCCCAATCTCCTAAATTTCGCACAAATTAGGAATGCTCCAATAGGAGGATTAACATACTTGCCATACTTTTCTTTGGATAAACAAGGAGAAATAAATGCCGAATCGTTTGAAGAAAAAGCAAAAATTGCTATAGATTATTATAATAGAACTATTATCAACCAGAGAAAAGTTAATGTATTACACTTTCTTGGTAATCGGGGGAATACAAATGCGGAAGAATATGCAGTTGGCGGTGCAGAACAAAAAAACAAAGCTCATTTCCTTGAAATTGCCGGAGCATTGTCAATTATAGAATTTTGCAAAAATATTGGTAACTACACTTGTAATAATGGACAAACAACCAGAGCAACAGTAATTAAGGAGTTTGGGATAGAACGAGCAAATGAAAATATTTCATTTGATGATCTTAATATTCACAATAAAGAACAGTTAGACAAACCATTATCCAAATTCAGATTATTTACTCAATATCTGAATGAAGGTTTAGAAAGGGCAAAAAATGTTTCCAGATGGACAAAAAGCAATTTCTTCGTTATACATAAACAGAAAAAATCGCCCTGCAATCCTGCCTATTTTGATACGTCTGAATATAAAAACCAAGTTGTTGCATTTAATAAACATTTTAAGGACTGGATTGATGAATTATCGAATAATAAACCTGCTTTCAGCCCATTCTTCGATATTATTCCAAATAATTTATACACTAAAATTGACACTCAAAACTGTCTGAACATTGACAACTTGCAATTACGGACAGAGAAAGATACGAAAACAGGGAAACCCAAACAAATTCACACAACATTAATTAGATTGTTTGGTATTTCCACTGGCAAAGTTCATCAAAAACTACCAGTTAGAGTAAATAATGAAGTTGAGAAAGTAATAAAAGTATTTCGATTACATCAAGGACAGGAAGGTACTGGTTGGTTCGTAAGTGCAGCTATTGATAAAGATGCTCTTAGAACAATAAAGACAGAAGGCAAAGATATTGCATCATCTATTCCTAGTCCTTTTGCAAGGATAGACTTGGTAAAATCTGCATTTGATTGGATAAATTATCAGATTAGTAGTATTGTTGGTGCATATCCTCAAGGAGTTGCCATTTCAAGGGAAGATAAAATTAAAATCCGTGAGATTATCGAGGGAAAGACTGCTCAAAATAAACTTATCTCAGATGCCTTAGATGTGGCACAAATGTTTTATAAGTATCCAATGATAAATGACAAAATTGAGATTATTGCATGGAAACCCAAGGACAGATTTAAAGATTTAATTGAAAACAGTTTAAATAATAGACATAAAATATTTGCCGAAACTTTAAGTATTTATTGGGAACAAGACAGCGTAGCACAAGCAGATCAAGGTAATTTGATTCTTTATAATTTTGAACATGTTAAAAGGTTGTATTTCGTTATAAACAAAAACACGAAACAAGTCATCGGAGGTTCTTCTCCTGCAACACTTTTCTTTGCTGCCCCTGATGCAAAGAATGCAATAAATGGATTAGAAATTAGATGCGGTCAAGACATCTTATTGGACGACATGTATTCTCCCCTGCATAAACGGGAAGTTTCTTTTATTGAATATATGTATGCATTTGCTAAGCAGAGCAATAATTTCTCAATTCATTTTCCGGAGGTATCAAAATACTTAGATAATATAAGAGATTATCTGCTTGAGGACAGTATGCGTACTGTGGTTGCAAACTTAAAAAAAGAAAGCATTACAAAATATCAACAGTGTCATATTTCCTTTGATGTGCAAGACTATTGTGAAATATTAGGACTTAGATTAGGAACAGAAAAAAGCTTTCTGGAGGATAAGATAATTGAACTTCCTTATTCCATTGATTCTTCAAAGTTTAAAACGTGTGGTGCTAAAAAGCATTTATTGCCCGTAACACAAGCATTCATCAGACAATATGGAATTGAAAATATTGAGCAATATTGTAAAATAGAAGAAAGAGCTGGTGGTGGTGTTGAGGCCCTTTTAGATGTTCCTGTTCAAAATGGAACACTACAGTATAGGAAATTATATCATCAAAATGATATAGTTAGATTAAAAGTTCATTTAGCCATTTTGCCCTTTTTAAAATCGTTGAATTGTGACATTGATTATACTATTGGTATAATTGATGACCGCCCCGACAAATCAGTTAACATCTCATTAAGTTGCCTAAACAACGGACAAGAATTACCAGTAAGTGCCTCATCTGTGGTTAGAAATCCTGGTATTGATGATGTAAAAAGTATATACTATAAATTCAATTCGCCATTTGATTCAGTGTGTTTTGGAATTGGGTCTGTGAAAAATATTATCATTCCTATACTAACTCCATGCGCTGAAAATGATGAAGTAACTTTTGCTATAGATTTTGGAACTACCAACACACACATTGAATATTCTACTGGGGAGAATACTTCTGTCCCACTTGATAATGCTGGAACTTTACCTTTATGGCAATCCCTAATGAACAGAAAAGACAGAAATATTGATCCAGAGGTGTTTGCAAATGAAGAAACTTTTGAAAATGAAATGATGCCTTACGTAATATCTACTCCAGAATCAATTATTAAATTTCCATTACGTACAGCTATTGTTTTCAATAAAGATTACAGCTTCTCAAAAAATGACCCATACCGATTATTTCAACATGTCAATAATTTTCTGTTATATGAAAAACGTACTGTACCAAAGCATTATTTAAAACCTGACACACAGCTAAAATGGAGCAATTATAGTGATGATAAAGCCGAATTAAAAGTTAATGCATATATTGAATATTTGCTGACAATTGTCTATTTCAAAGCATTATCTCTAGGAGCCAACCCTAAAAATACGAAAATCGTATGGTTCTATCCAGTTAGCATGGAAGGAGCTGAAAATTCAGATGGTGAATTAGGGATTTTTATCAAACTATGGAAATTAGCATATAAAAATGTGTTTAAATTAGATAATACCAATAACCTTATTCAAATACCAGAAAGTGTTGCTCCCTATTTATACTATAAACCACAAGTTGCCGGATTAAGTTTATCAATAGATATAGGTGGAGGCTCATCAGATATAGCAGTATTTGATGAAAAAAATTCAGGTGCAATTCTTATCTCTTCGTTTAAGTTTGCCGGAAACGCCATCTTTGGTGATGGCTACTCAACACAGGGTGAAAGAGGAAATTCAGATTATAACGGTTGGGTAAAAAAATTCCTGGCAGAAGCTTCATCGGTTGCAGGAAAGGAATATGAAGGAATTCTGAAAGATATTTTATCAAGAAAAGATTCAGCCGACTTCAATAATTTCTTGTTTAGCCTTGAAAGCGATAAAACCAAGAATTTTAGTTATAGCAGATTAATTGAAAAGGATACAAAACTAAAATTGTCAATTCTTGTATTTTATGGTGCTCTTGCATATTACTCTGCCAACCTACTAAAAAAATCCGGAATAGTGGACATTCCATTATTTGTACTTTTAAGCGGAACAGCAGCTAAATCTGCAATTATACTAGATTCATCATCATCTGATAATCTTGTTAATTTATCTTCATTGTTTAAGTATATTTTCGAGCGTGTTTACCAGAAAAAGATTGATAGAGATATTATTCTTAAAGTTGCACCAAATCCGAAAGAACTAACCTGTAAAGGCGCGTTAGAAAGTGGTATTAAGGAAAGCGTTACTCAGAATAATATTAGATTTTGGTTAGGGGGCATTAATGGTGGAATATGGGGTAAGGCTTTAGATAAAGAAAAAGATGTCGAGTCAACTCCAAAATATGAGGATATATTTAAGGATAATAGTGCAAAAGAAAATATCAGCAATTCAATCAAAGATTTTTATAATATTCTTGATGAATACACAAAAACAGTAAGATTTGAAACTAAGTTTTTAATTGAACAAAAAGCTTATGATGAGTTCGTAAAGTATCGAGAAAGAGATATTGAAGCTTATCTGGAAAGAGGTTTAAAAGCTTTTTATAAAAGAGATAAGCGGCATGTTGAAGAAACCTTGTTCTTTTATCCTTTAGTTGGAATTTTAAATAAACTAACTTATGAACTTGCAAAAATCTGAGACTTTTAAGAGATATATTACATTATTTGCTTTCTCAGTCTTCTTTCTGTTAAAATGCAATTTTCTATTTGCACAGAAAGACCTTACTGATAGTGCTAAGACTTGTGAATATTGGTCAAAAAGAGGTGTTATTGAAGTCGTTTATGCTTACATGAACGATTATATTAATACCGTTACGGACTCTTTGTTACCCAAAGAAAAGATAAAAGATTGTACTAAAGAAAAGAACGGTATAAACGAGTATGAAAAGCAGTTTATCACACCTTTGGAGAAAATGGGAATTGAAGAATTATCCTCCAAACTTAACGAAGTTTCCAGTTTTCTGAAAAACAATAATTGGTCAGGTGCTGAAAAAAATGTACTTCAACCACTTCTTATTAATCTAAGAGAGAAAAATAAACTGGATAATGATTTCTTTTCAACATTAAAGCCCGCAGGAAATGAAAAAAGCACTGTTATTCCGGGATATTCCAATAAAATGACTAACTGGAATGAAACTGTAAAGAGGATTATTTCGCATTATAATGAAGATTTAAATAAACTTAAAACTAAGCTAAAAGAGGAAGAAACAAAATCCGGCACTTCAAATCCGACCATTGCTCCAGTAAGTGGCGGAGCCTCAAATCCAGCTGTTGCTGAAGGTCAAAATTGGAAATTTGTTCTATTAATAGGTTTCTTATCTTTTCTAATTGGAATGTTAATCACATTTTTTATTATCAAATCAAGAATTTACTATTTGCTTGATGATGATAAAGAAACTTGTAAGAATAGTGTACAACAGGGTTTGTTTTCATTTCTCTCTATGGTAAGTCTATTGAAAGAAAGAAAAGATTACTATAAAAATAGAGTTACAGAGCTTTTGAATAAAAATGAGGAATTAGAAAAGAAACCAAAATCTGAAAATGATACTACCTCTAAAACCAACATAGATAATGTTGAGAATGAACAATTAGCAGTAAATACAGACGATTCATCTAAATCAATTGAAAGGGATATATCAAAAGAGGATGATAATAAATCAATATCTTATTTTAGTATTCCTGAAAATGATGGGAGATTTATTATTGAAAAAGGTGAACAAAACAATGATGGTTCAAAATATTACAAAATTGTCAGCAAAATCAGTTCAGATAAAGGTGATTTATTCTATATAAGCAGCACACAGGACAAAAGGGCTATAAATCGAATTGACTCCTATTTAATACCAGTCTGTGATATCGATAACATTAATAATGCTGAAAATGCTTCAAAAATTGAAGTGCTTAAAAACGGCAAAGTAATCAAGACTGCTGACAGTTGGGTAATTGACACAAACCATAAAGTAAAAATTAAACTTGTATAAATATGATTATCCTTCAGGTTCCAACAGATTCTATAAATAATGCTACATCTGTTATCAGTACAGGTCACAATTTCTGGTTCTATTTTGAAGTAGTCCTCATTATTTGTGTAATTATTTATCAGTTTATTCATTCAAGAAAGGTCTTTCTAAGTATTGAGGAATTAAAGGGGATTTTCAACAATCGCATTGTTATCCTGAATGGCTATATTGAAAAAGTCAATTTGAGAAAAAAAGAAAAAACTCTTGAAGATATTTTCTTTTTTGAAAGTGATAATGAAAATGCAGATGACTTGTTTTCAGATCAGAAAATTGTAAATATTTCAATAGCAGATACAAAAGGCAAAGGAATTATTAAGCGGATTTGTGACGACATAAACAATTATTTACTTAATAATTATGGTGCAACAGTCAATTTTAGCATGATAAAGGACATTGTAGATAGAGAGGTAGATATTAAAGATGAAGAAATTTCAAATTCAATACCCACGCCCTTATATCTGGGACTTGCAGCAACAATGATTGGGATAATCTTTGGTTTATTCTCAATGCCTGAAATAAATGGCGACCATTTTTCTAAGGGTATTGATGCTTTAATCAATGGCGTTAAACTTGCCATGTTTGGTAGTCTTTCAGGATTGGCCTGTACTACTATTTTATCTTCATTTTTTTACAAGAATGCAAAAAAACAAGTTCTTAGTGAAAAGAATAAACAAATTTCATATCTACAGGCAATGTTACTTCCTGAGCTTTTAAAAGCTGAAGAATCCGGAATTTCGGGACTTAAAGCAAGCATTGACAGATTTGCAAGGGATACAACCGGAATGGCAACAATCCTTTACAATACAACTTTAAAAACAGAATCGAACCTTAAAATACAGAATGAGATTATTGTAACCCAGAAAGAAATAATTCAGAAGATTGAAAGCATTGGCGTAACAAGAGTTTCGAAAGCAAATCTGGACTTACTGGATAAACTGGAGAAAAATATTCAATCGTTTAATCAGTTTGCAAACTATCTTGAGTTAATGGGACGGATTTCTCTACAGTTACAAGATTTTGCATCCCGGACAGCCAATATTGACAGCATTACAGGACATATTGAATCCTCACTATCAGAGAATAAGAAGCTGATAGAGTTTTTATCAAGTCATTTTAATAAGATCGAAAATGCAGGGAATGCAGCTCTGAATGCCGTTGATGTTGCAGATTCTCATTTTAGAGATGCCATTGAACGTTTAAAACTCAACACGGATAGCACACTTGAGAACTTGTACAAATCCATAACAGAATCAAGTTCAAAATTTGCTGAAGCAATTGATAATCTGAATAATGAAATTCAAACAAGAACAGAAAAAATAAACCAAAATTCGGCAGATCATGAAACTAAACTTTCTGAAATATATAATGATATTGGAAATAAACTTAAAACAATTGCTGAAGAGCATATTGGACAATTAAATTCATCTTTTAAGGAAGCTGTTCCGAGATTTGATGAATTAAAACATTTAACTGAGTTGCCTGTCATTAGGGAGCAGTTTACTAATAATCACAATAGTAGAAAATTTATAGAGGTAGTCGAAGGGTTAAATGAAACAGTATTAAAAGTAAAAGAGAATATTAATCAACATAATTTATTAAGCAAACTATCATCTATTGAAGATGCTTTAATAAGAAAGAAAACAGATCAACCAAAACCACCTAATGAACCCAAGGAGCAATCTAAACCCACAATTGAAGAAAAACCGGTTTCAATCTTTGAAGCCATAACCAAATTGTTTAAAAATTAGTATTATGGAAAGTAGTTTAATGTTTAGAATTCGAGAGTTTTTTATTAGGAATATACTCATATTACTGCTTTTACCCTTACTTTTCTTTTTTTTAATTTTTATTACTTATGGAAATGAATTACACCAGCATTTAAGCAAAAAACCTGAAATGTATAGCTTATATGAATTATCAACCTTACAAAAAACTGTGAGTCAATCAGCTATTCCTGCTCATATTGCAAGTATAGCATTTGATATGGTCGTTTACTCTTATTTGCTATTTTCAATCTGGTTAATTTTGTTCGCTTATTCTTCTTATCAAAAACTAAAACTTAGGAAGCATAATTTTTCACTAATTCTTATTGAGTTTATTCTATTAGCTTTCGGTTATTATTTTATTGTAAGTCCCGGGTTACCAGCTTATATTCAAATATTAGGTTGGTTAATCTTTTTATTACTGGCAATAATGATTACCGTTTATGTTCTATTATATAATAAAATGAAGCATGAAAAAGAATAACATCTTCTGGATTAGTTATTCCGACCTAATGACAAGTTTGTTCTTTATCATGCTTGTGCTTTTTGTATTAGCTATTGGGTATTTAAAGATAAAAGACATCGAAAACGAAAGATTAATCGCTGAATTAAAGAAAACACAGGAAGGTTTAATTAAAGAAACAGAGAGACTTGAAAAATTATTAAACCTTGAAAAGCAGTTCGAGCCATTAATAATGGATAGTAGTTTTTATTATTTGCCTGCATGTAAAAAGTTTATTGCTAAAGACTTGATGGGCATTGAAATTTTTGAACCTAATCAATTTGTAATCAAGCAAGAATATATTTCTACAACTATAGCTGTTGGTAATAAAATTAAAAGCTTTCTTAAAAAATTGAATAGCCAGAATCCGGAACTGTCTTATTTATTAGTTATTGAGGGTAATATGGCAAATACTTTTGACAAACGCATTGATAAGGATGAAAACTATGGTTACCTTATAAGTTATCAGCGAGCTTTATCAGTATACAAACTGTGGTTAAGAAATAATATTAATTTCCGTGATTATAATGTTGAGGTTATGCTTTGCGGTAGCGGTTTTAATGGTCTATGCCGTGATGCAATCGAGGAAAATAATAAAAGGTTTTCTATTCAAATCATTCCTAAGGTCTCAAAATAATGAAGATGAAAGACTATAAATATTTCATAGTATTTGTTTTAACTATAACAATAGCATTGTCATTTAATGGTTGTGGTGGTTGTTCTAAATCTGGTCTCAAGGATAAATCAAATAAAAATTCAAGATCATCAACTCAGTCAAATGATTTCCGCACAAGTAACTCACAAGGCAAAACCATTGTTAAGATGGAAAACAACAATGGTGTCAAATATGTCTGGATTGAGATTAACGGTTTAAAATTGAAGTTTATTTTTGATACAGGTGCAAGTAGCATCTGTATTTCATCTGCTGAGGCAACTGTATTATACAGACAAGGGACATTGCAAAAAGAAGATATTTTGGATGTTCAATATTTTCAGGATGCGACAGGTAAAGTCTCAGCCGGTACAAGAATAAATTTAAGAACAGTTAAAATCGGGAATAGAGTTTTGCAAAACATTGAAGCGACAGTAATTGATAATAATGACGCGCCTTTGTTGCTTGGACAAAGTGCATTGGAAAAATTTGGTAAGATTTCAATTGACAATAAAAACAATGTGATAATATTTGAATAATGAGAAAGCTGTCAATAATATGGTTTCTGCTGTTATTCATTTCTATAATTGCTTGTACTTCTAAAAGTGGTAAAAATCCATCTCTAAAAAAGGGAAGTACAGTTATAGGAAAAGTTATCTCCATTGTTGATGGCGATACTTATGATGTATTAATTCAAGATAATAAAACAATAAGAGTTAGAATGGAAGGTATTGATGCTCCCGAAAAAGGCATGCCTTTTTATCAAAAATCAAAAAAATATCTTTCCGATTTGTGTTTCGGAAAACAGATAAAATTT
>CAYRXH010000059.1:0-15685 GCA_964428185.1 uncultured Bacteroidales bacterium | reverse complement strand
GCAAACAAATGCTCTGTATCAATCGAGATACATCAGAAGGGATTTTTAGAAGAAGTTAATTAAATTTGATAATTTTTTATAGAACTTTTTTATAACAACTAAGTTTATCGTATTTTTGTTGAAAATTATTAACCATGAGCATCCGTCAGCTGTTTAAAGACAGTATTGCATACGGAATTACAGGATACCTTACTGTTGTCGCAGGGATTCTTCTTACACCCCTTTATACGAGAATGTTTACCAAAGAAGACTATGGTATTCTTGACATTTTTAACACATGGAATGCTTTTGCTATTGCAATTATTCCCTTGGGTATAATTTCAGGTATTGTAAGGTATTTCCCTGACATTAAAGACAATCTTTATTTAAAAAAACAATATCTGGGGACGATTTTCACAACAATTCTTTTTATGTCTTTTGCATATTTTATTTTAATGCTTCTTTTCAAACCCTTTTTCCTTAACTATATTTCTGTTGGCTCTCTTGATGAAATCTACTATCATAGTGTTTTTATTGTTTTTGGTTCACTCATATTCACATATATGCTGAGTATGTTTCAAACAAAATTTCAGAAATATAAATATATGACTCTAACAGTAATAAATTTTTTAACATTAAGTTTCTTAGGATTCATTCTTGTTTATTATTTCAATATGGAGCTGGAGGGTTTTTTCAGAGCATCGAGCATAAGTCTTGCTCTTACAATGGTTGTTGGTTTTTTTCTTATTAAAAGCGACCTTTACTTTTCCTTTAATTTCACGATTTTCAAAAATATCATTCGCTATACCCTCCCTCTTGTATCAGTCATGCTCTTGTTTCAGGCAACTAATTTGATCAGCAGAATCATTATCAATGAATTTGGTGGGCTTGAAGAAATTGGCAATTTCAATATTGGAATGAAGATTTCTGGCATTTTAAAAATTGTTTTTACAGCTTTTGCTACTGCTTGGTTTCCTCTTGCAATGGCTGTAAAAAACAAACCCGATGCAAACGAAACATACATGAAGGCTCATAATCTGTTCTGGGTTGTTGGATTTCTTGTAACATTCGGACTTTTCGTATTCAGAAAAGAACTAATTATCTTTTTTGCTCCAACTTATTTTGATTCTTATGAACTTATTGGAATTTTAGGTATTGTGAATTTTTTCAACACCAGTATTTACTTCTACTCATTAGGGCTTCATATAATGCAAAAAACAAAAACACTTATCATAGCTGCAACTGTTTCAATTCTTTTCAACGTAACTTTTAGCTTACTCCTTATACCTCATTTTGGAATAAACGGCATTGGATGGGGTTCTCTGATTGGTACAATTGTATGGGTTGTTATTCAATATTTTTTCAGTCAGAAAATTTATTTTATTAATTTCAACATCAAATATGTCATCTTCTTCACAAGTTTTACATTTATTTCTTTCTGTCTAATAAATTGGATTGATTCTTCTTTTGTGTACGATTTTTTTACAGGCTTTGGTATTAAATCTATTCTATGTACAATTCTATCTGTTTTTTCTATTATATTTTTTAAAAAAAATGGTTATTTATCACTTTCCTTTTTAAAAAAAAATTCACATGATTAAGAAATTCTTTACTTATTACCGAGCCGGTAAAAACTTTTTAAATAATGACAATATCATTTACGGGAAACAAAAGAGCATAGTTGAATCCCAAAAAAATCCTATACGCTCGGAAGTAGTCAATTTCCTTCTTTCTCTTTTAAACGAGCCAACTTATTATCTTGAAATTGGAGTAAGAAACCCAGAAGACAACTACCTGCGCATTAAGGCAACTCATAAATATGGGGTTGATCCAGGTTATGAGTTTTCTCAAAATCCCGTTGATTTTCAAATGACCAGTGATGAGTTTTTCCAAAAAATAAAAACCAATGAAATACTTAATTCAAATATAAAATTTGATATAATATTTATTGATGGGCTCCATACTGCTGTGCAAGCTGATCGGGATATCTGCAATTCTATAAATTATATAAAACAAGATGGATTTGTTGTTGTTCATGACTGTAATCCACCAACAGAATGGCATGCCCGAGAAACCAACCAGTTTGATCTAAGCCCTGCAGGTTATAATTGGAATGGCACAACATGGAAAGCCTTTTTCAAACAACGTTTAAATTCCGAGGTATCATGTGTTTGTATTGATTCTGACTGGGGCATTGGAATTATTCAAAAAAACAATAGGTTTGAAGCATTATCTTATAACTTCAATCCCTTTTACGACTATTCAATTTTTAATTCTCACAGAAAAGAGTCGCTCAACCTCATGAGTTTTAATGAATATATTCATATAATTACTCGCTAAATTTTTAAAGAATTATGTCGTTTCCCTTTTTAACTCCTATATTATGAATGACTTAAAAAACTTCTTCTTTAACACTGATGGTAAAATAATTCACAAGTGGATTCATTATTTTGACATATATGAACGACATTTTCAAAAATTTAAGGGTCAGAATGTAACTTTGCTTGAGGTTGGTGTTTCCCACGGTGGTAGCCTTGATATGTGGAAAAATTATTTTGGCAAGGATTCATTAATCATTGGAATAGATATAAATCCAGAATGTAAATCCCTTGAGAAAGATAACATTAAGATTTTTATTGGATCACAATCTGATAAGAAATTTCTTAATGAAGTAAAAAGTTCAATCCCAAAACTTGACATTCTTATTGACGATGGCGGACATACAATGAAACAACAAATTGTTACATACAAAGCTCTTTTTGACCACATTAAGCCTGAAGGCATTTATTTGTGTGAAGATACACATACCTCTTACTGGCTTGATTATGGTGGTGGCTATAAAAGAAAAGGCACATTTATTGAGTTTGCAAAAAATTTAATTGATTACATTAATGCATTTCATTCTGAACAAAGGAAATTGAAACCAGGATTATTTACTACTACTGTTGATTCTGTTCATTTTTATGACAGCATTGTTGTTGTTGAAAAAAAACCAAGAACACAATCCACCCACCTGATCAAAGGTTCAATCTCACTTAAAGAATTAAATATACAACAATCTAGGCTCAAATATTATTTCAACACAACAGTTAAAATTGTTAAACGGCAACTCAGACATTTATCACGTTTTTTTAATATTAAATCATCTATCTAATAATCAAATAATTATAAAATAACGTCTGTTTTTTGAAAAAACTATTTAAAATAATACATTAATCAATGTTGAACAATTTATTTTACTTATCAAGAAAAAAACTATTTATCACTGAAAAAAATCAACCTGTATCACATAAAAAAGAACAAAAAGCTTTTCAAATCAGGGAAGTTTCTAAAGATAATCTAAAAGATGCAGAGTGGTTTAACACTTCAGAGGAAATAAATTGGTTTAATAATTTTCTTGATTCCGGCTATGAAGGATATTATGTATACTTAGAAAATCAATGTGTACATCGAACCTGGATTTTTAATGATAGTAAAAGAAGTTATCTTGGGGATGTTTTTATTTACGAAATTGGTGAAAATCTAATGGTTACTTGGTCATTAACCCATAAAGATTACCGCCGAAGAAATATATATAAACAAGTATTGCTATTTTTAAGGTCAAGATATTTCCCAAAACAAATACTTGGAGTTGTTGATTTTAATAATAAAAATTCAATTTCCGCGTTTCTGAAATCAGGATTTATTCCATATAAATATTTTATACTTTTTAGATTTTACAAAATAAAAATTTGGATACAATATAAGAAATTTGAAAAAATAAATTTGAAATTCGGTTTTGGAGGTAAAGTTCGATGAGTATATACTTTAGAAAATTAGACCAAGAACAAATAAAAACACCCATTTTTTTTCAAGACTGGTGGCTTGATGCAGTATGCGGAAAAGATGGTTGGTATGGTTATGTGCTGTGTTCTGGTAATTTCACAAAAGCCATATGGCCGGTGTGTATACAAAAAAGAAAATTCGGAAGAACTCACATAGTTATGCCCCAATTCACCCCTTTTCTTGGCCCAATTATCTTTTATCCTGAAAATCAGAAATATTCTACAAAACTATCATATGAAAAGGAAGTCATCAATGAATTAATCAAAAAAATTGGAAAATTTGATCATTTTCATCAGGTATTTTCTCCAGTTTTTTCAAACTGGCTTCCATTTTTCTGGAATGGTTTCAAACAAACAACATACTATACATATCGTTTAAATTATATTCAAAACCACAAAACCGTATTTGATAATTTTCAGAATAACATCAAAAGGGAAATAAGAAAAGCTCAACGCACTGGATTAACTGTTAACGAAACAAATGATTTTGATGTGTTTTTTGAATGTGTCGAAATGACTTACAAAAGACAAGCAAAAAAAATTGTTTTTAAGGATACCTTACAAAGAATCTGGTCAGAATGCAAAAAAAGAAATTGTGGCAAAATGCTGGTTGCCAAAGACAAAAACCAGCAGATTCATAGCTCAATATTTATTGTATGGGATCATCAAACAGCTTATTATTTGATTGGAGGGAGCGATCCGAAGTTAAGAAATAGTGGTGCCATGTCATTACTTATGTTTGAATCAATTAAATTTGCATCATCAAAGGTTAACTGCTTTGATTTTGAGGGGAGTATGATTGAACCGATAGAAAGATTTTTCAGAGGATTTGGTGCTGAACAAACCCAACTCTTTTCTCTCACCAAAATTTCCCGTAAGGAAAAAATTATTCAAAAAATAATTTCATTAAAAACCAAAACATGCTTACTGAAATAATTCATATCTATTGTGCTGACAACAGACATGCTGAAAGAGAATATGTTTTTTCACATGTTTTCCACCACAGATTAAATTTGCCATATAAAATCAATTTCGACAATAATTTCAATGAGAATACTATAAAGTTAACTTTTCCAAATTCTTCTACTTTAGAAATTGCAGATATACTTTTCAATTTTTCCGATTCAGTTTGGTTAAGCAAGGAGAGTTTACCATTGTCGCCACTGCATAGACATTCAAAAGACGATGACTTGAAAAGTATCATCTATCATAATGAAATAGTAGAATTATTTGGCGAAAAGAAAGATTATATATTTATCAACAACCGAATTACGCTTGATATTTTTGGCTCAATATACTTTTTGCTAACTGGATATGAAGAATATGTTATAACTGACCTTAATGAGTTTGGTAATTTCCCTTCTTCCAAATCAGTTTTTAAAAAAAATTCGATCTATGACCGTCCTCTGGCAGATGAATATATTGAGATTCTTTATTATTACATCAATACCAGATATTACTCCCTGAGTCGAAAAAAGGAATTTTTTCAGTTTACGCCAACTCATGATATTGATCGTGCATTTAAGTATCATGAAAAATCTTTCGGTTCACATCTTAAAAGTTCATTTGGAGATCTCATAAAAAGGAGAAACCTCAAAGAGTTTGGAAAAAGAAATTGTTCATTCTTTTATAATGGTAAGAATGACCCATTTAATACTTATAAATTTATTTTAGATTTAAGTGAGCAGCACAATCTGAAAAGCATCTTCTTTTTTAAAAACACACAAACAAACACTGAATTTGATTCTATCTACAAAATTTCTTCCGGGGCAATTTCAAGAATTTTAAAAGAAATTCACTTCCGGAATCATATCATTGGATTTCATCCGAGTTATTATAGCTATGATAATCCTGAATTGATGAAACTTGAAACTGATACATTCAGAAAGCATTTACGAGAATTTGGCATAGACCAGTCAGTAGATTTTGTCAGGCAACATTATCTGAGATATAAAATACCATTAACAAGTCATCTTCAGGTTGCTAATGGCTTTACAACAGACAGTACAATAGGACATTGGGATTTGCCTGGATTTCGAAGAGGCACTTGTCATAGTTTTTACATATTTGATATTTACCAAAAAAAACAACTGAAAATTATTGAAAATTCTCTTATACTAATGGAGTCGTCACTTAATTTTATTTCAACATCAAGGTCTGAACAAATAATGTATTGCGAACATTTAATTAATATTTGCAAATTCTACAGAGGCAACTTTGTGTTGTTATGGCACAATGAATATCTAAATAATAGTGAAGAAAGAATAATGTACGAATCAATAATTTCAAAATCAGTTACATGAGGCTTATATATTTGATAGGGCTGTTTTTTTCTGTATGGTTTTTTTGGGGTATGTCAAAACTATTCATACTCGTTTTTTGTATATTTCACATTAAAAAAAATGATAAGACTTTGATATATTTCGATTCTTTTCCTTTTGAAAGATCATCCGGGCATAATTACAGAGTGATGCAGTGGGAGCTTTTTTTTAATAAAATTGGTATTTCAACAAAAAGCATCACAACTGAAAAAAAATATTCTGTATTTATCGAATACACCAATGGTCCAAATTTAAGTATTTTCATAAGAAAAGCCTTATTCATACGCTTCTTTCAATTACTGAAGTTTAGAAAATATCAATGTGCTATTGTAAGAAGAGAGTTATTGTTATTTAACGATTACGGAAATTTATTCATGGAAAAAATGTTATTAAAGATTTTTCCTAATGCAATCCTTGACTTTGACGATGACATTGCTGCTTCAAAACAGGAACCAAGACCTGTCAACACCTTTTTTGGCAAAATGATACTTGAAAACGGCAGTAAGTTTACAGAAAGTCTCCGCTTATATAATAAATTCATTGTGGCATCTTCCTATCTTAAGCAAATGGTGCTTGACATCAATCACAAGATCAGCCCCGATGATGTGCTGGTGATACCCACCTGTGTGAATTATGACCAATATATGCCAAAGCAGTACAACTTACCGCTCAACATGCCGGTTTTAGGGTGGATCGGAGGAGATTACAATTATCATCAGCTCGATGAACTGTTTCCGGTTTTAAATCATCTGTCATTATCGCACACTTTCAAACTTCTTGTGATTGGTGGAAATCAATACATTAGAGAAGCCAATTTCCCCATTGAATTTATTCCATGGTCGCTTGAAACCGAAGTGGATTCACTCTATAAAATAGATTTCGGACTCATGCCCCTGACAGACAATGCTGTCAACAGAGGGAAAGGTGGATTTAAACTCATCCAATATATGGGACTGGGCATTGTGAGCATTGCATCACCCATCACCATTAACAGCGAAATTGTGGAACATGGTGTTGATTCTTTTCTCGCCGAAACTCCTGAACAATGGGAAGAAATTTTGAAAATGCTCCTTGAAAATAAAGTTGATATCATAGGCATTGGAAAAAAAGCCCGTGAAAAGATCATGAAAAATTATACCTTTGAAGCGAATAAGGATAAATATCTAAGTTTTATTGAACGATGTGCGGGATTGCAGGCATCTGGTACCTGAACAACACACCATCTTCTGATCCTGACAAAATCAGGATAATGACAGACACCCTGTATCACAGAGGACCTGATGGTGAAGGATTCTGGATGTCCGATGACAATTCACTGCATTTGGGGCACCGGAGGCTTTCAATTATTGACCTCAGTGACAAAGGAAAACAGCCAATGACATATCTGAACAGGTATGCTATCACATTCAACGGAGAAATTTATAACTATATAGAGATCCGTAGGCTTTTAAAATCAAAAGGCTATCAGTTTCTTTCTGAAACAGATACTGAAGTTGTGATGGCAGCTTATGATCACTGGGGCACCAGATGTGTGAATGAATTTGATGGCATGTTTGCATTTGTTCTTTATGACATTCATAAAAATGAGCTATTTTGTGCACGTGACCGTTTCGGAGAAAAACCACTTCATTATTATCAGAACAACAATGTTTTTATGTTCGCTTCAGAGATGAAAGCGTTGCATGCCGGCGGGGCTGACAAGTGTATTGATGATTATAGCATGTATTTGTATCTGAACATGGGATTGCATGAGGATCCCTCCGATAAAACACGCACTTTTTTTAGAACCATCAAGCGACTCAAACCCGCACATTACATCTTGTTAAAAGCAGATGGGAAAATTCAGCAGCATTGCTACTGGAAGGTCAGTCCCGGAGAAATCAATTATGACATATCCTTTGATGAGGCCTGTAAGCATTTCAGAGAATTATTTTTCAGATCAGTTGAGAGGAGGCTTCGTTCAGATGTTCCAGTTGGAACAAGTCTGAGTGGTGGACTTGATTCTTCTGCTGTGGCACTGACTACTCATGAACTTATCAAAGGAAAAACTCTGCAACAATGTTTTTCTGCTCGCTTTAATGATCCTCAGCTTGATGAAGGCTACTACATGAATAAAGTCACTGGAGGCCGATCCATGCAACTGACTGAAATATATCCAGGCCCCGAACAACTAGTTCAGTCTATTGAGAGCATCATGTATCATCAGGAAGAACCATTTGCAAGTGCCAGTATTTATGCTCAATGGGAGGTTTTCAAACTTGCAAGACAGAACAATGTCATTGTGTTGCTTGACGGTCAGGGGGCAGATGAAGTATTGGCAGGGTATTCTCATTTTTTTGAACCATTTTTTCGGGAAGTTTACATAAACAAAGGATATAAAACCCTTAAACAAGTACATAATGAATGCCTGACAAACAATACTTTTGTTGAAATAGCTACAATTAATAAAAAATTTGTTTTTAATACAACAGTTTCTAGTAATATACAATTTATCAAAAACTTCACAAGGACTTTAATAGGATCTGACAAAACAAAATATATCCACCCTGAACTCCATCTTCAGTTTAAAAAATTTCAAAGCCCGTTTAATGAATTCTTCAAATTGAATGATGCCCTTTGGTATTCCACTTTTATTTCGGGACTAGACAAATTACTTCGGTTTGCTGACCGCAATTCCATGGCTCACTCACTGGAAGTCAGACTTCCGTTTCTGAACCACGAACTGGTTGAGTTTGTTTTTTCTCTGCCATCTGATTATAAAATTCATCAAGGCTGGACAAAGGCCCCAATCAGATTTGGGCTTGAACAAATTCTGCCTTCAGAAATTGCCTGGCGTAAAAACAAACTTGGGTTTCAACCACCTCAGAAGATCTGGATGAAAGAAAAACAGATTGCTGAAAAAATGATGCAATATCAGGATGTGGCAGTTAGGGCTAACTATATCAATTCCAAGTCCGCTCTTTGCTGGGAAGGATTTATTACAGGAGTTTTCATATCTTCTCAACTTAAAAAATCATGAAAACAATCTGTGTTTTGCTGAACGGTGATATAAAAAATGATTCGCGGGTGATAAAAGTAATCCGAACCCTGAGCGAAACTGCATTGGTTGATTTATTCTACTGCAGTCATGAACCTTTTTCATATCACCAATACTTTAATAATCATGTCAGATGCTTTGCCGTTCACAGACCTGTCGGTTTCAGGAGAAAATTTTTACGACACAGCCTATTCTGGGACGAATATAATTTTCTGGCAAAAGAAGCATTAAAGAGTACAGTAAACTATGATTTTGTTTATGCAAATGACCTCCCTTGCCTGAAACCTGCAATCAGGATAAAACAAAAAACAGGAGCCAAAGTTATATATGATTCGCATGAAATCTATATTGAAACTTTGAATCAATTTTTTCCCCAAAAAACCATATTGTTAAAAAAATTGATTTTCAAATTTTCTCTTCACTTCATGAAAACTTTCGGTACATTTGTAGAAAAGAAGCTACTCAAGAAAACCGACAAGTTTATTACTGTTGGATTCGGATTGAAGGAATATTTTAAAAACAAGTACAAAATCAGTGATATTCATGTTGTTATGAACTTTCCTGAAATTGAAACAGAAACACCAGGTGTTGATTTTAAAAGTATTTTAGGACTCGAGGGTGAATTGTTTTTTGCTTTATATCAAGGCAATTTAAACGAAGGCAGAGGGTTGCGTCTTCTAATAAAAGCAATACAACTTTCTCCTGATTATATTCATTGTGTTATCCTTGGTGAAGGAGTATTAAAAAAAGAACTTCAAAAACTGGTTATTGACCTCGGTATAGAACAAAGAGTTCATTTTTTGGGAGAAGTAACACCACAAATGCTTGCAAAATATACTCATGGAGCGAATGTCGGCATCAACCTACTTGAACCCTTTAATTTGAGTAAAGCACTGGCAGCACCCAACAAGCTTTTCCAGTATTTACATGCGGGCATCCCTGTTATTGCCAGCTACTCCTATGAAACTGACATCGTTTTCAGAAAATACAAAATTGGTTATCAGGTACAACATGATGCCAACCTGATTTCACAAATACTCATTAAAGTTGCAACTCAAAATAATTCAACTTTTATTGATCAGTGTATCTTAGCAAAAGCTGAATACAATTGGGATAGTCAAGCAAAAATATTTCATTATCTTCTTCAATGAAAACCCTCCTCATCCTTGCCTACGACTTTCCTCCCTACGTTTCAGTGGGAGGACTTCGTCCATACAGCTGGTATGAGTATCTTCATGAATTTGATATATATCCTATTGTAGTCACAAGGCAGTGGGGCAACAAACACGGCAATCATCTGGATTATGTTGAAAAAAGTGATTTGCCATATACAATTACTGAAACTTCGGAAACCGGGACTATCATCAGAACTCCCTACTCTCCAAACATGGCCAACAAACTGCTGCTCAGATACGGGGATAACCGGTTCAAGCTGCTCAGAAAGATGATTACAGGATGGTTTGAAATGGCTCAGTGGTTTTTTAATGTGGGTCCCAAAGCAGGCTTGTATCATGGAGCAAAACGATACCTGAAACGCAATAAGGTTGATGCAATCATCGCCACAGGTGACCCCTTTGTTCTGTTCAGATATGCCTCAAAACTCAGCAAACAGTTTCGTATCCCATGGGTCGCAGACTACCGGGATCCATGGTTTACTACACGTAATTATTACGACCTCAATTTGATTCATGGTCTTTTTGTACGAAAGGAAAGGAAATTGCTTGAAAGTGCCAAGGGTATTACTGTTGTCTCAGATTATGTAAAACAAAAAATTGCCTTCAATCCTGAAAGAGTCAAATATTCAATAATTTCAAATGGGTATAATGAACAAGCAATAAAAAACACTTATAGCATTCAACAAAACAACACCATTCTTAGTATTGGGCTGGCTGGTTCAATATTTAATTATCATCCATATAAATCATTTTTAAAAATATTTTTCGTAGTAATAGATTTAACTAAAACCAATATTGCCTTAAATTTATATGGAATTAATAATGATACTGAGATAAAAAAATATATTTTTTCTAATTTTCCCAATCATTACAGATTTGTTAATATTTTTCCTAAAATACAATATGCTGAAGTGTTAAAAAAACTAGCAACAAACAATGCTCTGCTTTTATTCAACTATTATTCTAATATGGGAACAAAAATTTATGACTACATCGGATTAAAAAGAAAGATTATATTTTGCTATGAAGATGACTTGAATGCAAAAGTATTAAAAGAAAAATATTATTCTTCAAATGAGAACCAAATGCAAAATAATTTTTTGCAACAACACCTGATAGAAAAAACAAATTCTGGCATTATTGTTAAAGATGAAACTCATTTAAAAACTGTTTTACTTAATTTAGTTGAAGAATTCAAGTTAAATAAAAATATTGAATGTAATTCGATAGGAATTGAACAATATACAAGAACACAACAAACTAAACTTTTATCTCAATTTATTAAAACATTACTTTATTAGATATAACTTCAATTTATCAATAATTACCGAAAATAGATTAGTATGAAAACCCTCCTCATCCTTGCCTACGACTTTCCTCCCTACGTTTCAGTGGGTGGACTTCGTCCATACAGCTGGTATGAGTATCTTCATGAATTTGATATATATCCTGTTGTAGTCACAAGGCAGTGGGGCAACAAACACGGCAATCATCTGGATTATGTTGAAAAAAGTGATTTGCCATATACAATTACTGAAACTTCGGAAACCGGGACTATCATCAGAACTCCCTACTCTCCAAACATGGCCAACAAACTGCTGCTCAGATACGGGGATAACCGGTTCAAGCTGCTCAGAAAGATGATTACAGGATGGTTTGAAATGGCTCAGTGGTTTTTTAATGTGGGTCCCAAAGCAGGCTTGTATCATGGAGCAAAGCGATACCTGAAACGCAATAAGGTTGATGCAATCATTGCCACAGGTGACCCCTTTGTTCTGTTCAGATATGCATCAAAACTCAGCAAAGAATTTCATATCCCTTGGATTGCCGACTACAGAGACCCATGGACAAGCGGTGCAGGTCATCAATCACTGCTTTTTATCAAAGATATCCTTGCACATGACGAAAAAAAATTGTGAGAACAGCCAGAGTAGTGACTTCTGTCTCTGATTTTTTCTCAAAAAAATTCAATGATGAGATCAAGAAAGGGAATTTTTTCATTCTACCCAATGGATATAATCCTGATTTTGCACATGAGGCTCAACAACGGTTGCAAAACACCAGTATTCTGAGCATCGGATTTACCGGCACCATATCAAAATATCATCCCATTAGGGAATTTTTGCAACTTATCAGTCAATTGTTATCCGAGCACCCCGAAATTAGGATAAAAATAAACTTTTACGGCACCAATCAGAATGATTTTCTTGAAAATCACATCCTTGAAAATCATCCTGAACTCATTGATGTTATTGCCATTCATCCCCGTCTTCCCAATAATGAGGTGATGAATGCGCTTGCTGGAAACAATGCTCTGCTTTTGTTTAACAACTATTCATTTATTGGCACAAAAATTTATGATTATCTGGCGGTCCGCAGAAAAATTCTTCTCTGTTATGATGAAGATGATGGATCCCAAAAATTGAGAAAAAAATACTTTGAGTATGACGGAGATGCCCTTGCCAACAGTAATCCCCAGAGAGACTTGATACAAGAAACCAATTCAGGGATCATCGTGAGAGACAGATTTCATCTCAAAGAAATTCTGAAAGAACTTCATCACGAACATGCCACCAAAGGATTTATTGAATGTGAATCAAAAGGCATTGAGAAGTATTCACGAAAGATTCAGGCAGAGCGACTTGCCGGACTTATTAAAGACATTATCAGCGGGTAATATAGCATCCACTGTTCATCTAGTCAATAACGGCATGGGCAAGCTTCACTCGGTTGCCAGAAAGTTGAAATTAATTGGTGCCGAAACTGTAATTGCAGCCACTAAGTCCCAAATACTGAAAGCCCGAAAACTTATTCTGCCATAGGGTGGGTCATTTTGCCAAAGCCATGCAGAATCTGCAGCAACAAAACCATACTGACGCGATCAATGAAGCAGTTCTGATGAAAAAAACTCAGGTTCAGGGTATTTGACAACAGATCTGGGAGCACTTGAGTTAGAGGGTCGAAAATCTTGTTATTGTGACAGAAGAGTTCATCCGTCCTGAATTTATCAGAGATGCATCTGATGAATTCGTTTCGTCAACAATTGTAGTATGTTTTGACGTGAGAAAAAAGATCCTTGGTGGTACCAAGGTTTTTACTATGCAAATGCAGAAGTTCCAAGTTAATGGATGCCCGTTGAATTTGCAAAGGTAATGCATAATATGGGCGCAAGTGAGATTATTCTGCAGTCTGTTGACCGTGACGGAACATTGACGGGCTGCGATCTGGAACTGATTGCAAGAATGACTGCTGCCGTAGTCATTCCGGTTGTTGCTCTTGGATGTGCAGGATCACTTGATGATTTGCACAAAGTCTATACACAAGCCAATGCCAATGGTCTTACAGCTGGAAGTCTTTTTGTATTTTAGGGAAAAAATAAGTGGGTGCTTATCAACTATCCTGATTAAAATGAAATTACGAGGTTTTCAGAGAGATTTGGTAAAGAGGGAAATGGTATTAGGGTAAAAGTTAAGGGAAATATTTTCTCAAATAGTGATCCCTTTCTCTTAAAGAAGCTCTTGGCTCGGGATATTTTCTATTTTAAATCTTCTGTTTTCTATAGAATAAGGTATAAGGTAAAAGGTAAAAGGTATAGAATAATGAATAATGGATGTCGAATTATGAATAATGAAATAATTTTTCTTCAACCAATCACTCATCTCCTAATTACAAATAACCGAATTACAAATCTACCAATCACAAATCACTAATAGCCAGTCACATATACTACGTTATTCTTTAAATCTTTCAATCAACAAATCATTTTATAAGTAAAAAATTATTCTTTTCCGGGGAGCTCAATATCGTCTTTCACAATGTAAACTTCCGGATAATCCTCAATAATAAGTTGGCGGAACGCTTCGGCTTCCAATCTGGTTCTGAAATCACCGGTCTTGACGATGTAGTAGGGAGTATTGAAAACAATGTAGGCGTTCACAGAAGGATATCTGCCCATAAATCGTGATCTTTCACTGAGAGCATTCCCTTTCGAATAATTACCTGAACCTGAGTAAATCTGAATTCTGTATCCTGGGATTTTGTTCTGAACTTCATTAAAATACTTGTGTTTACTCACCAGGTCGTCAATTCCCGGTTCTCTGGTCAGCTTAATATTCTCAGATTGAGAAAACGAGATCATGCTTAATGAAGTAAAAAGAAAAAGAAAAATGCTTACAATTTTCATAACGAAGTCTGAATTTCAAAAATAAACAACTTATTTTAAATTTTGAACTTGAATTTGCTGAAAAATGTCATTCCAGTGATTTTCATGAATTTTCGCTCCGATGACTTTAATGACATGTCCGGCAAGAACTGAGCCATATCTGCCGCATTCGCCAAGATCTTCGCCCATAATCATTCCATAGAGGAATCCTGAAGCATAGAGATCACCGGCTCCGGTTGTATCAACACATTGTGAAGGGATAGCATCAACTCTAGTTAATGTTTGGCGGTCATATATGAGCGAGCCTTTAGCACCGGTTTTAACAACTGCAAGGGGAACCATTTCGCCCATGGCGATAACAGCTTCTTCGGGGAGAAGTCCTGTCAGGGCAAAAGCCTCCTCTTCGTTGGCGAAGAGAATATCAATGTTTTTTGGGATCAAGCGAAGCAGAAAATCCTTATGCTCTTCAACAACGTTAAAACTTGCAAGGTCGAGAGAAGTTTGCACTCCGTGTGAAAGAGCACGTTTTACGGCAGATTCAATAAGATCATAGTTCTGCAGCAGATACCCTTCAATATGGACAATCTGATACTGAGAGAAAATGTCATCAGTCATCTGATCGGGTCCCATTTCGATGGCAGCTCCCAGGTAAGTTGCAAATGTCCGTTGCCCATCAGGGCTTACAAGTGCAATGGCCTTTCCTGAATGAGTGTCAGAATAGGTGATATGAGGTGCCACGTTATTGCTGATAAAATCAGAAATAAAGCGTGTTCCCAGTTCGTCCTTTCCTAAGGTACCGATAAACCCTGTTTCAACTTTCATCGCAGCAAGACCATTAATGGTATTTGCTGCAGATCCTCCGCTGCTTATTTTTGTTTCAAATCCGGATATCTCATTCAAAATACTGTCAGATTTATCCTTGTCAACCAATTGCATACTTCCCTTGGGCAGACCTAGACGATCAAGAAATTTGTCATCGGGAAGCACCGTCATCACATCAACAAGAGCATTGCCCACTCCAAGTACTTTCATTGTAACTCGATTTGCATGCAAAAATACTTTTTTTTCATCTTGCTGAGAATACACAATGACAGAATGTCACATGTTTTAAATACGCGCTTGTTTTTTGCTTTGGCATAATTTTTAGCGTTCCGCTTCTTTTTAAAAACATTCTAAATAAGATGATT
>CAYRXH010000058.1:0-15781 GCA_964428185.1 uncultured Bacteroidales bacterium | reverse complement strand
GATAAGTACTTAGAGTTAGAAACAACAAATGTTGACTTAAAAGAATTTATTAAAAAAGACGAATTCTCATTAAGAGTTAGTACCGTAACAGATGAAATGCTGACTTCTGACCACCATATAGATTTACATGCAGTATTCTTTGTAGATGCTAAAGTGTTGGGTCAATAGAAAACTTTTGCTAACAATGTTAAGATTCATAAGGGTATTATGGGTTTTCGAGCGGTATCGCTCACATCAATTTTGGTTGGTGATTTGAAAGGAATGAAACCCTAAAACCTTACGAAATCATACACTTACCGTTAGATATGTTTTCAGAACAGAGAACCATATTCAGGCTTCATTTCAGCCCTGACAGAATCAAAACAGACACAGAGAATATTATTGGTTTCTGACCTATGGATTTGTTCATGCCGACTGTGCACATTTGTTGATTAATATGTTGTTTTTTTATTTTTCTGGTCTTTTGTGATTGATTTCAGTGCTTTGGTCTTTACATACCATTAGCTGTTTTTTTATTGGATTGAATTTTTGGCGCAATTGTGATGTCAACACTGTATTCCTTTTTCAGACACAGACATAATTAACTAGATTCAAGTCTTAAACACAACAACAATTTCTAAATTACCCAATAATACTTGAATGGAGAAAAATATTTTAGATTTTTTCGATGTCTTGTGTTTAATTTTAAGCAAATTTGATTTCTTTTACACAATAACCGAGCATCTGCTCCGGAAACCAGTCTTACTGTATTTTTGTGTTTACAAATTTCTTCATGCTTTCTGTAAAAGACACCTTTCTGAACACACCTCTTTTTCGTTCTTAATAGAATAGTTTAGCTTCTGGTGCTTTGTATTTTCGTTTACGGGAGTTCCTTTGTATTTCTATTGTTATTGTATATCTGTTGACTACAAACCGTTTTGCGATGAGACATTTTCTGTGATTTGCATTGAGCAAAACTTGAATTTCATACCTTTGCTCTAAGGTTAATTGTTAAATCATGGCAACTTTTTTTATGGGATTAAGGGGCTAAGATAAACCATATCCATCAGGACAGAGAGGGAAAATCATTCCCCCTTTTTTGTTTTGAAAATTTTAAAAAAAACCCTGTTTCTCAATGTAAATTAAAAGTTGCATTTATTACTTGAACTTTCAATTTCGTGCATTCAATTTTAACTGAACAATTCCCTGCAGATATTTTTGTAAAGGCTTAGGTCTATACCGTTTTCTAACAGCAGTTGGTCATTCCTGAGAATATCATTTGTAGAGCCTGTTGCAGTTATCTTCCCGTTATTCAAAATTGCTATCCGGTTGCAAAATGCCACAAGAGGCAAAAAAGATTGAGAAATAATGATCAACGTTGAGTTAAGATTTTTGATAATATTTACAAGTTGCTGAATCATCATCGGGTCGAGGCTTGCAAAAGGTTCATCAAAGGCAATGACATCCGGACGGGTGGCCAAAACAGTAGCTATTGCAATCTTTTTCTTCTCTCCCATTGACAAATGATGTGAAATTCTTTTTTCAAAACCTTTCAGTTGCATTTCATCTAACGCCTGATCAATCATTTGCCTTGTTTGGTCAATGTTGTATCCAAAGTTTAAGGGTCCAAAAGCAATATCTTCTTCAACTGTCGGATTAAATAGCTGATCGTCAGGATTTTGAAAAACTATTCCAACTTTCCTTCTGATGGAAGCCAGATTTTTTTTTGACACTTCAATGTCATCAATCATAACCTGTCCCCTGCCTGATAATATTCCGTTCAGATGCAACAATAATGTTGATTTTCCGGCACCCATCGGACCAATAATGCCAAACTTTTCACCAGATGCAATCTGAAGATTTATATCTTCCAAAACTGGCAAATCCGGTTCATATGAAAATGAAAGATTATTGATTGTAACTGATGCTGGCATTTATTAAAAAAAATTAGTGTAACATTTACTGAGAAAAAATATAACTTACTTCATTCCAAAATCTAATTGAAAGAAACAGCAATCCAAAAATACAAAAGACAATAACATCAGATGCCTTCATTTGACTTTGATTCATTGAAGGGAAATTTCCCGTGAATCCCCTTGATCGCATTGCACTGAATATCATTTTTGAACGTTCCCAACTCCTGAGAAAAACTACAGCCATTTGATTACCAAGCACCTTCCACCTGTTTAACCTAAGTTTTCCCGGAGTCCTGCTTTGTCTTGCCAGACTTGTTCTCATTAACTCGTCTGAAAGTATAAAAACATAACGATACATTAGGGCTGCAATGATGCAGACAACTGCAGGCATTCTGATTTTTCGTAATCCACCAAGCAGATAGTGAAATTTTTCAGTTGATACCAAAAGGATAAGAAATAAGACAGAAAGCAGTGCTTTCAAAAATATAGAAAACGCAATCGTGATTGAAGAATCAGATAATCTTAAAAAGCCACTCCCTTTTGAAATCAATGCAGAAAATGGATAGAGAGCTGCTGCTAAAAAAATGACCGGAAGCACAATGATGAGTCTCTTAAAAACATAAAACAGGGGTACTCTGCTTAATGCAAAAAGTATTATTAGGATTATTCCGTAGAAAGCAAATGGACTTAAATTCAGCCTGTGTTCTGACGCCATACAAAGTATTGCTGTAAGCACGCACAGAAGTTTTATTCCAGGGTCTATTCTGTGAACCGGAGATTGAATATTGCTGTATTTATCAATGAATGAATGTTTCAAACTATCAAGAATTTCGCTTTTTCAAGCCGTAAAAAATTCCGCTTATGCCGAAAATCAGCGACAAGCCGAATATGACTTTGTAGAAAACAGGAATTTTTGAATGTATGTGTTCATGATTATGGTCAGGATGAGTTTTTGACTGACTATCGTACCCTTCATGTTCATCTTGCAGATGTTGTTGTGTATCGTCAATAACCCTGTTTTCTTCATCACTGAAAAAACTTTCATTGATGACAATTTCTGCAGTTCGTTTATGCCCCAACCCGTCATCTGCGATGACTTTCCATGTTCCTGCCCGATTGGGCATAAAAACAAAATTACCCTGCAGATCTGTTACACCTTTTTGAAATGGTGTGTCTGAGCCGGGAGGAAAAATTGTTACATCAGAATTTGCCATTGGAGAATTTTTAGAAAAATAGGCTTTCACATTTACAAAAGGTGATTTAATGTTGAAATCAACATATACAGCGTGTGCATTAGCAGGCTTGATGCCGGCCATTAAGAAACTGGAAAAGAAAAAGAAAATAACTGATTTTTTCATCGTTAAAAATTTAGGAAATAATATCGGACTTAACTTTTCTGAAGAAACTCACTGCTGCAAGTGAAATGAATGCTTCGGCAAGGGCAGCAAATAAATAAACTGATGTGAGAATAAAAATTCCTTTCCCATATCCGGTCATTTTAAATTCTGTTAACATGAGCAATGAAGGAACAATGACTCCTGTAAATCCCGAAACAAATGCTCTTACCAATTCAGGAATATACTTCTGTTTCCATATCAAGTATGCAAGAAATGCACCGGTTCCCATATTCAATGCATTCACTCCTAAGGTCATCAGTCCTCCATGCTGAAAAATTAGTGACTGAAACAACAAAACGGTATAAATCACCGGAAATACACGCCTTCCCAATATGATACCTGCCATGCCAAACAATCCGGGATGTATTGATGTGCCTGACATGGGAATGTGTATCAGTGATAAGACGAACAAGGCTGCACCGCTAATTCCCATCTTCGGAATTTCATCAGCATCAATTCTAACGGCAGAGATATAAATCAAAGCAAGTGAAATTGCATGGGATGCAATACAAATGCGGACATCTATGATTCCGTCGGCAATGTGCATACTTTAATTCAAATGTGTAACACCTTTTTTAAAATCGTGGCACAAAAATAATATTTTTATCACTATTGAACGACAAAAAACACTAAAAGTTTGAAAAGCCCTATAGTTATTGTGGGTTTTTGAGAACTTTTTGGCAAGCTGGGCTTAATTATGATAATGACAAATTTGTAAAATTTAAAATACTCACATTCAATTGTTTAAAAAATCATGTAGTGCCAATATGAGTTTTTATGTATTTGTTTATCAATTACTTAAATGTTTTTCCCGACGAAATAGGGACAATATAGGTCATGATGCTCATTTCTTTGGCGCATTATACGGGCTTGCCTTTCCGATTCTGATTGAACCTCTGCTTCTGAAGAATTTTATTTCCTACTTTTAACTTCCTCAATATACATTTTGCAGAGTTCAAGAAACTCATGCTGTAATGTTCTGATCAGTGGATGATTTGTTTTATATGTACCTTCAATACCATCAATAGATTTCACAGGAAGAACTCTTCTGGAAGTTCCGGTGATGAATACTGATTCAAAATCTTTTAGTTCATTCAGATGGACAGGTCGTTCCGAAAAGTTGAGTTTCAGTGTACGGATAATACTGATGATCTTTTTTCTTGTGACGCCTTCAAGTACTTCGGAGGCAGGTGGGGTGATGATATTGTTATCCCTGATGAAGAAAACATTGGATCTGCTCCCTTCAGTGATGAATGATTGTTGTGTACACAGCAGTATTTCATAAAACTTACCTGAATCAATCATCTCTGCGGCATCTTTCCGCATGTTTGAATCAAATAATTTGAGGTTCGGATTTTTCCTTTCCCTGCTAAGAATGCCAAGCCTGACTCCTTCGTCGAATTCCTGCTCTGTGGGATACAGATGCCGGTCATAGAACATCATAAAATGAACATCGGATTCTGATCGCCAGAGTATGATCTTAATGTTCCCTGTTGCATATCCGTTTAGTTTCATCAGGGTTTCAATATGTGGAAGAAGAGAATCTGTATGAATTGAAATTCCTGCTTCATTGAGTGAAAATTGCAGTCTTTGCAAATGATCTTCCAGAAACAGAGGCACACTGTCAATGATTCTGAATACTTCATAAATATGATCTGCAGGTGGCGGAATGACACATGAACAACTTTTGACAGTATGAATTTTTGAGTCTGCGATGAAAAATTGCTGCACGGCTTTGATCATATTGTTATTTTTGTCAAAATTACTGAGGATCTTCCGAATTTTTCACAATCACATGAAAGTCCAGTTGCAATCCAAGTTTCAGATGGATATTCTGATAGGCAGAGGTATCAGCAGTAATTTCATCCGCATACAACAGTCCCGGATGCGGCAGTTGGTCAAGAACCATTATCCCTGAAGTAGGACATGCAGACTGTTTGAGTTGCAACATTCGTGAGTCAAATTGCTCCACATATTTTATGGTTTGCGGAATCCTGATACTGGCATGAACACTTTGGAATACAATCAGGGCAATGAGTGCCGAAGACTTCAGAATATGAGTGTTTCGTTTTTGAATCCAGGAACTGGTAAAGACAATTGCTGTGAGTATGATGAATGAAATGGGAACAAACAGTGCTCTTGCTGGTGCAGTGTCAATGGTATGAAACGCAAACATAAACTGAAACAGTAAGAGAACAATTGCAACAGCAGAAATGAAAAGCATTATACTTCGTTTTCTCAATCGAATAAATTGCTGATCTGCAAGGATGGCAGCAAAAAATATGATTCCTGAAATCACAGGGAAAATAACATGTGGGAGTTGTCTGAGAACAATGATTCCGCAATATCTGAAACCCTGCCACAGGGCTTCGCTCCATGAAACAACCGACACAGAATCAATTCTGTTGGTCATTCCTTTGCCACTGAAAAGCAGCAGTGCTGCAATACTGAAAGAAAGCATGAAGACAGTTGCTTTCCACTTGTCATTTCTGCATGGAGCTGAACGTACTGAGATAAAAAACAGGATAATAATGGGCGGCACCACGAAAACTGATAATTCAGAAGCATTTCCCATATATGCAAAACACAAAATACCAGCAATAATGACATACCATCTACGACTTCTGTGATACAGCAGTGCGATGGCAACTATAATCATGATGGTGTTTAAAAGGTATGTAGGTATGGATGAAGCCCAGAACCAGATTTCTCCGGTGCTGAATCCTGAATAAAACATGATGGCAGTGGCAAACAGAGCATATAAAAGGGGAGTAGTGAAATGAACCTTGAATCTGCATTCAACAGACCGCATGAGCAGGAGCATGGAACTGGTGAAGGCTATCAAAAGAACTACTGAGATAAACAGGAAGAACAGTTTGTATTTCATCATCCCGCTGATTATGAGATGAATGAGCAACATTGAGATAAATCTGGAATTCTGATCCGAAAACTGCAGCAATGTTCCCCCTGTGATACCATGCTCTCTGACGCTGTTCATAAAGAAAAAATCATCAGAAGCAGGCCGGTGAAATGCTGCTGCAAAAAAATATTCGGACAGAAAGAGGAGGACTGAGATACAGAGTAAAATAATGATGTGTTTCTTTTGCTGCAATTTGATAATCTGTTAATATTCAGGTATTATTTATTATAATCCACGTGGATAAAACCATTTTACTTTTATTCGTTTGCATTGCAATTTTTCATTTCTGGGATAATAAAACTCCACTTCAATATTTTTTTCTGAATAGGAAATAAATGTTTTTTTCTTTTCATTAGGTATGCCGAAACAGTCGATGATTTCATCCATGGTTTTACCTATAAATGAGGCTTTAGGTTCATGGATGTTGAATTTTTTCATCAGTTCATTGACTGCCCTTTGTGAATGGAGCCCAAGGAAAATACTTTCAACTTTAAAAGTACTGGAACTCAGACTGATATTGAGAGCAAATTCTCCGAGACTTTCATAGTAAAGCACAAAATAGCTGTTATCTGAGTTTTTGTATTGATCATCAGGCGCACCCAATAGGTCAAGGACCTGATCAATGGTATCTCCGTAATGGATCCCTGAAAAATGAAAAAACTCATTGATATTCATGAGGTTTATCGCTTAAGCCCATTTCACAAGGCCAAAATCAGTTTTGTGCGGAAGTTCAGGGTTGCGTACAAAAATTCTGACAGCGAAATCAAGCACACCAGCTCTTCTGATTTCGATAGAACGGGCAAAGACTGCAATATTTTCATCTGAAGACTTCAATTCCAGTTCTTCGCGGAACTGAATGTGATCAACCCTGTCCATGATTTTTTGCCCGAACAGCAGTTCAATGCCGATTTCTTCAGCGGGGATTCCGGCAGTATCTATTACAATTTCAGCATTGAAATTTTCTCCCAGAAGCAAAGACCTTTTGCTGGAGTCGTGGCATCTGTTTTCAACAATTTTAAGGTTGTCCCACATGAGTTGTGTTTTTCTTTTCCATGCAGCCATACTGCAGGCTTTCTCATAGGCGTCTGCTTTCAGTAAGTTTGTTCTCCGGAACATCCTTTCATAAAAGTGAGAATAATAATCATTCATCATTCTTCGTGTTGTAAATAAAGGAGCCACTTCGCAGAGATTTTTCTTGATAAACTGTATCCACTCAAAGGGAATATTGTGTTGGTTTCGCTTGTAAAACAACGGGGTGATTTCAGTTTCAAGCATGGTGTAGATTGTTTCAGAATCCAGCTCATCCTGCAATTTCTGATCGGCATAGGTTCGGGTTTCTTTCAATGCCCAACCTGCTTTTGGAATATATCCTTCGGCCCACCATCCATCAAGAACGCTAAAATGGAGTACTCCGTTCATGACACACTTTTGTCCCGAAGTTCCGGAAGCCTCAAGGGGACGGGTTGGTGTATTGAGCCATACGTCAACACCCTGAACCATTTTTTTTGCTATTTCAGCATCATAATTATCAAGAAAAATTACTTTTCCAAGAAATTCTGGTTGTTTTGACCACTGTATGATTTTTCTGATAAGATCCTGTCCCAGTCCATCGTGTGGATGTGCTTTTCCTGCAAAAAGGAACCTGACAGGCCTGAGGGGATCATTCACAATACGACTGAGACGTTCCTGATTGTTGAATAAAAGATGGGCTCTCTTGTAGGTGGCAAATCGTCTTGCAAAACCAATAGTGAGAACATCGGGTTTTATGTTTTCGAGAGTTTGCAAAAGGATATGCGGTTGTTCTTGTCTTGCTGTATAATCACGCACAAGTTTTTCAGAAAGGAATGAAGTGAGAATCTCCCTGTATTTGTTTCTGAGATTCCAAATTGTATCATCAGGAATATTGTAGATGTGTGACCATCGTTGTTTGTCGTTCAGACAATCATCCAGTGTGTCTTGATTTCCGTTGGTGAGAATGTCCTGCCATTCTTTAGCTGTCCATGTTGAATAATGCACACCGTTGGTAACATGTGAAATGTGGAGTTCATCACTAAAAAATCCGGGATAGAGTCCTTTAAACATATCTCTCGTAACTTTGCCATGAAGTTTGCTCACCCCGTTACATTCTTGTGAAAGTTTGAGTGCAAGCACGCTTGTGGAGAATTTTTCTGAGTGATCGTCTCCTCTCATACGTCCCAGGCTAACAAACTGTTCCCATGAAATATTGAAGCGTTGTGGGTAGTGTGACAGATATGCCCTCAAAAGGCCTTCTTCAAAGGAATCGTGACCTGCCGGAACCGGAGTATGTGTGGTAAACAGACTACTGCTGCGAAGCACCTCAACAGCTTGATTGAAATTGAGTTTATCATCTTGTATCAAGTACCTCATTCTTTCAAGATTCAAAAAGGCTGCATGTCCCTCGTTTAGATGATAAATGTCAGGTTGAATGCCTAGTTTCCTCAACATGCGGATGCCACCAATGCCAAGAAGCAGTTCTTGTTTTAGTCTATATTCCCAGTCCCCTCCGTAGAGCTGATGAGTGATGCTGCGGTCTGCTTCATTATTCTCATCAATATCGGTGTCAAGCAGGTAGAGGGGGACCCGACCGACTTGCATTTTCCATACTTTTGCATGAACGGTTCTTCCGGGAAACATAAGTGATACGTGGATCCAATTGTCATCTGAATCACGAACAGGAACAATTGGTAGGTGAGTGAATTTCTGAGGAATTTTTTCATTAATCTGATCACCGAAAGGAGATATTTTCTGATCGAAATAACCATATCTGTATAGCAATCCGACTGCAAGAAAATAACGGTTGGTATCACTGGCTTCTTTCAGATAGTCGCCTGCAAGAATTCCAAGTCCTCCCGAATAAAGTTTAACGGACGCATGCAACCCGTATTCCATGCAGAAATAGGCGATACTATTTTTTTCATCGGGCTTGACAGACATATATTCCGTAAATCGTTTATGAACGTTTTTTAGTCTTGCAATGAATTCAGGATCATTTTCAAGTTGCCTGATTTGTTTGATTTCAAGCATTTCAAGAAGTGCAATGGGATTATGTGCTGTTTTTTTCCAAAATTGCGGGTTGATATCCTCGAACAATTGCTGGGCTTCATCATCCCAACTCCACCATAGATTCTGAGACAGTTCTTTCAGAGGCAGAAGTGAATCGGGAAAATATGGTTTGATGAGAACCTTGAACCAGTGTGGTTCATTTGTGCTGCTGAATGAACGTACAGGCACTGCCTGCTTGTGTCTGTAAAGGTCAATTCTCTGACCAGCCTGCTCAAGGACAAGATGATATGAATTTCTGTAATTGCTGATGAAATTTTCCCAGTATGTTGCTTCTGAAATCCTGATTGCTTCAGACGTGAGTTGTGAACGGTATTCCTTATCATATTCAGAAAATTCGGAAATGATTGAAGAAATCTTTTGAACAACTTCCGGGTCATTTGTTCCGTCACGGTCAATTACAATGAGTGCTTTGTTTTCAGGGTAATGTTCTTTCATCCAAACTCCGAATCCAGCCAGCTGGGTTGTAAGGGCAGGAACACCGTATAGGAGACTTTCCATTGGAGTATAACCCCATGGCTCATATAAACTTGGGAAAATACCCAAATCACATCCTGCAAGAAAATCATAATAAGGTATGTTGACAACACCGTCATTGCCATTAAGCCAGGCAGGTATATATATCACGCGGACATTGTCATCGGCAGAATTACAAATTGATTGTTCAGCGAACTTTTGAATAATATAATCGTTTTCATATGAAAGGAGATGGTGGGTGACCATATCTCCTTCACAAACAGTGCTGTGTTCAGATTGATTCATTCGTTGTCTGATGTGATCAACCGGTCCTGAATGATTGCCCGGAATAGACATAAGGACATAGATTTCCCTCTGTTTGACATTTTCTTTGAGCATTGAAACTGTATCAATGACCAGATCTGTTCCTTTTGCTCTGTACTCATATCTGCCGCTATGGCATACAATGAGGCAGTCTTCGGCCGGTTTTCGTCCGAAAAAATGTTCTATAAATAAAAGAATTCTTTTCCGGCATGTTTGTTTAAACTCTGCCAGATTTTCTGAAGGAGGCAGTATATCTGTACTAAAACCATTGGGAGCAACTACGCATGCCTCCTTTCCATAAAAGCGTATGGACTCCTGCGAATTCAGACTGCTGACTGAAGTGTAACAGTCAGCATTGAGTATGCTGAGTTTTTCAAGAGAATACTTTGCCTGTTGTCCCGATCTGTTGATTGATTCATCGATATTATAATCCAGTGAAGTGAATATTGAAAGTCCTTCGCCTGCAAGTGTTCTGCCGGGCACAGTATCGTGAGATGTGAATAACAGACCTGCCTGAGGAAGAGTTTTCTTAAGTTGAAGCAATCCCATTCCGGTTTTCCATTCATGGCAATGAACCACCAGCTTGTCATAGGCACAAAGATGAAAATTATAAAAACTTTCCACCACAAGAGAAGCGGCATAACCAAAGAGAGCAGGTTCAGTATAATCCCAGCCTCCTGTGATAGAATCAAGTTTGTAAGTTTCCCACATTGCGGCAAAGATGCTGTCTTTCTGAGTAAAATATTGACTGAAGTCAATAAGCAACACGACCGGTTTTCCTATAATGTTCCATCTTCCTGTCCGGATATGGTAGCCCTGTTTTCGTGCTTCAATGATCCATTGAGAAAACAGATTGGGGTCTTCGAGGAACACTCCGTTGTCAGTCTGATCTTTTTGAATATCGGGACCAATGAGAATATAATTCATTCCCAACTGTTTTTCGAGATAGCCTGCCTTAGTCATTAGAACAGTGTGAATGCCTCCGATTTTATTACATACTTCCCAACTGATTTCAAAAAGATAATCAGGTCTTAACAGATTGTTGGTTTCTCTCATTTTGTTGAACGGTTTGTAAATGGCAGAATAAGCTGTTTGCGTGCTGCAGTGATTTGACGCAGACTGTATTTTTCAGGTTCTGTATTAATCAGGATTTCATATTTTAGCAGTGCTCTTTTTGTAATATTGCTGAGTATTTTATCTTTGACAAAATCATCAGCATTCTGAAGTGCTGCAAATAGGATATCCAGTTCAAGAGTTCTCAGATAATTCCGTAATTCATGATCAGCAATATTAATAATTTCATCAAATTTGGCAACAACTTGCTTAGTCCGGGTTGGTTTTCTTGTGCCTGATGCTTGTGCTTTCTTAACTGAAATCGTGGCTTTTGATGGCCTGCCTAGTTTTCTTTTTTCGGGAGTGGATTTTTTCATAGTTTTGGGAGTGTTGAAATGAAGAGATAATATTGGAGAAGCATCTGTGACAGTTTCTTCATCCTGCGTTCTGAGAATAAAGTCTGATAATACATTCATATAGTTGATGTAGGCTTCATAAGGACTGGGGTGAGGATTGAAATATTTGTGGACATCGCCATCGCTGAACCACTTTGTGCTCATATAATATAAATGATCACTTGTCTGCAGGTTTCTCCATACCTTCAGAAGAGATGGATTCTGATTCCGGAGAACAGCTTCCTCAAGTCTGTATATTTTTTCAAAAGCATTTTTTTGCATATCATTTCCCAGCCATGCGGTGATATCTCTTTCTTCATCTGCCCATGAAATGGGATGATCTGCAGTAATCCCTGAAACGGGTTGCAATATTTCAGAAGCTTCTCCTGGGGTGGTAAACGTATATTTGCTGTTTTCAAAAACTGCTGAAGGTAATGCTTTCATGAAATCGAATATGCCGGTTTCTTTCTGCTGGTGCTCACCAAAAGTTTCATAATCCATAAAAAGATTGACAATTTCTTCATTTTTGGGGAGTGCATTCAGCCATGAAACAAATTTTTCTGCTGTCAGTGGCCATTCATTCCAGTTCTTGTTTGAAAACCTGAAAGCAATATCATCGCTCAGTTTGAAGTTTCTGAGCAGAAGTTTCATTCTGGGATTTGATGACTGGCAATACAGGAAGTTGGGACTTTTCCATCCGAGGATATGTTTTGCACCTTCGGTCAGTATTGTATCAAAACCCAAATCGTCAACCATTTCAGCAATGTTGTCGGAGAATATCATTTCAGTATTTCTGAATGTGATAGGAGAATAACCCAGGTGTTTTTTTATTGCTTTGGAATGTTCAGTCACCTGTGCTTTGAATTCTTTGGAAGAAGCCAGTGAACTGAGAGAATGATAATAAGTTTCAGCCAGAAATTCAACATTTCCGGTTTTTGCCAGTTTTTTGAAGGATTCGAGGACATCGGGCTGATATTGTGCAAACTGATCCAAGGCTGTGCCGGAAATTGAAAAGGAAAGGCGGAACTTGTCGCCGTGAGTATTGATAAGATCAAGTAGCAGATTGTTCATTGGTAAATAACAACGTTCTGCAATCCGGTTCATGAGATATTTATTCTGGAAATCATCATAATAATGATAGTCGCTTCCAATCTGGAAAAACCTGTACTTCTTCAGCCTCACAGGCTGATGAACCTGAAAATTTAAACATATTGCTCTCATTTCATTTTCCCTTTATTCAATGCTGTTTTATATACATGAATTGTTTTCATTGCTGCTGTGTCCCATCTGAGTTCATCCACTTCGGCTTTTGCATGTTTTCTGAACATATCAGATAGAGGGGGATAATGGAGTATTCCGCATATTGCATCGGCCATAGCATCAATATCCCAGTAATCTACCTTAATTGCATGATTGAGCACTTCAGCAACACCAGACTGTTTTGAGATTACCACGGGGACGTTTGAACGTATGGCCTCAAGAGGTGAAATTCCAAATGGTTCAGAAACCGAAGGCATGACATAAACATCGCTGAGTGCAAACATTTGATCCACGTCAGCACCTTTGAGAAAGCCGGTGAAATGGAATTTGTCACCCAGCCGGTATTTTGCAACTAGCATGATAACCTTGTTCATCATGTCCCCGCTTCCGGCCATGACAAATCTGACATTTTTTTCACGTGCTAGGATTCGCCTTGCAACCTCCACAAAGTATTCAGGACCTTTCTGAAAAGTAATTCTCCCAAGAAAAGTGACCACTTTTTCAGGATAAGGCCGGCTGATCTCAAGGCTTTTCTGCTCAAAATTCTGATCCACACCGTTGTGAACGGTAACCACTTTTGAAGGATGAATTCCATATCTGTTGATGACAATATTCCGTGTGAGATCAGAAACTGTGATAATCATATCTGCTGCTTCCATTCCTGAGCGTTCAATGTCATAGACAATTGTATTCACATTTTCACCTGTACGGTCAAATTCTGTGGCGTGAACATGAATGACCAGAGGTTTGCCGCTGGTTTTTTTTGCAGCAATGCCGGCAGGATAGGTGAGCCAGTCGTGAGAATGAATCAGGTCGAATGAATTTGAAGATGCCAGTGCTCCGGCTATCAAAGCATATCTGGATACTTCAAACATCAGATCAGGTCCGTAGCCGCCTGAAAAATCATAGGTACGACTGAAAATTCTGTTTGTTTCAAACTCTGAAACGAGATTGTTCTGTTCATGAACTTCTCTGAATTCTTTCGGTCCGATGTATGGGATAATTGTGGAGTTAATCTGCATGTATTTCACCCGTTCCCAAAATTCACTGTATTCAGATTCAGTGAGATCTACGGTGACATCACTGGCATTGATCAGACGGGCCACTGAATTGTCTTCATCGCCAAAGGCTTTGGGGACTACAAATAACAGATCAAGCTTCTGTTTGGAAAGTGCTTTTGTCAGTCCGAAACAAGCCGTACCAAGCCCGCCCGATATGTGAGGAGGAAATTCCCAACCAAACATCAGCACTTTCATGAATTTACTCCCTTATATTTTTCAATTAAATATTTGACGCGGAGAATTTCACCAACACTCCATGCCATTGATATGGCACCCGCTCCACGATGAGGCGGATCGCCGTCATACACTTCAGAAATGCTTCCTATGGCATGCTCAAGAATGGTTTCGTCAAAACCCTCATAAAGCTGTTCAATGTGAAATAGTCCAGACTTTTTGTATGTTTTGAGATACGCATCTGCATATGCTCCCAGCAACCATGGCCAAGCTGTTCCCTGATGGTAGGCCATCGCACGATCGTGTTCGTTTCCGTAATACTGACCACGGTAATTTGGGTCATCAGGAGAAAGGCTTCGAAGCCCCCTTGGAGTAAGTAATTTGGTTTTTACCAGTTCAACAACAAGTTGTCTGATTTTTTCACTGACAGGGCTGTAAGGGAAGGCAGCAGCAAAGATCATGTTTGGTCTGACAGACCAGTCAGTATGAAATTCGCCGGCATTATCAGCAAGGTATCCCCGGTTTTTGTTCCAGAAAACAGTTTTAAATGAAGCCGGTATTTTACAATGAAGGGTTTTCCAATCGGCCGGAAAAGACATATCGTGGGCTGCAGTTGACGCTTCAATGGCAAACATGACAGCATTATACCAGAGTGCATTTGTCTCCACAGTCATTTCGGGTCGTAGTGTTACCGGTTTATTACCTGCTTTTGCATTCATCCAACTATTGGGTTGAAATTCAAATCTTACACTGAGCAGACCGTCTTCACGCATGAAAACGGAAGGACTTTCATTGTTTCTGTATCCGTAAAGGATTCTTTTAATTGTTTCACCGTAAAATTTCCAAATCTGAGCAGTGGTTTCGGAAGTCATTTCTGTAACAAGCTGCAGTGCACGGATAAACCAGAGTGAAGTATCAGCCGAATAATCTGTATCTGTGCAGTTGCTACCTGCTTTGCAGAAATGTGGTCCCTCCATTGATTCTGTGAGAGGACCTATCACTTCACGGAATGATGTGAGATCATTGCAGGTCAATGTTAATCCCGGAAGAGCAATAAAAGTATCTCTGATTCGGCATTCAAACCATGGGAAACCAGCGATAAGACATTTTTTTTCATTGTGATATGCGAAAAACTGCTGTGCCGAGTTGAATAAGCAATTTTCAAATGTGTTTCTTGGAGTTCTTCTTCTGATCTCGTGAGTAAAAAGATGCTTCAGGCGCTTTGCATTGGTAGGCTGAGTCCCTGCCGAAATAATGATTTCCTCACCTTTTGAAATAGAAAACTCAAAATATCCTGGAACAAACAAATCCTCATGTCCTTCATACCCTCTCTCAAGTTCTTTAGTGTATTCGATGTTATTATACCAATCCGGTATATGAACGTAATCAGCTGCTTTTGAAAGTTGAAAATAAAGGGTTGAATACCCTTCGTAGAGCTGAAAACCAACACCCTGTTCGATTTCTGTATATTTTGTATCCGCCCACATATTGGCTTTGCTCAGGCTGTGAATGTTTCTGAATGCAAGATAGGGTTTGACCCTGATGATCGTTGGGCTACTCGCATGGATAAGAGTGTATTTGATAAATACCCTGTCGTCTTGTGAAGAAAAAATGATTTCCTTTTGTAACAAAACACCACCTACCCGGTAAACATGTTTTGGGATTGGATCTGTTTCAAAATCAATGATATATTTATGACCCTTTGGTGAAAAAGTGCCGGGATATTTGTGAACAGCAAGATTAAATTCTGCACCGTGCTGAATGA
>CAYRXH010000057.1:0-15853 GCA_964428185.1 uncultured Bacteroidales bacterium | reverse complement strand
ACTGGATAGGACAGCAGGTGAAGTTCAGATTCAGATTGGTGAGTGACAATTATATAGTAGGTGATGGGTTTTATTTTGATGATTTTTTGGTTGAAGTCATAATACCTGATACGACTACGGCTTCTGGTGATCTTGCTGGAGAAATCGGATTAAAGATATTTCCCAACCCCGCTAACAACTTTGTTCGAATTGTTGCTGAAGAGGAAATTATAAGATTTATCAGAATTACAGTAATAGATGGAAAAGAATATTTTTGTACTGAAGTAAATTCTGACATAGTTACACTAGATGTATCTCAATTTCCTCATGGAATTTATTTTGTTCATATCTTAACCGATCAATACACTGTTATTCAGAAAGTTGTTATTTCAGAATAATTATTGTTCTGATTGATTCATCGTTTTCTGCTATTTTTGTCTTTGCTCTGTGATATTCACATGTGGAAACAGATAAGAGAATGAACTCCTCACCAGGTCTCTTTTTTATTATTGGTCGCCCAAGATCAGGCACAACTATGCTGAGATCACTACTCGATACTCACAGTGTTGTAATTGTGCCTCCCGAATATCCGATTCTGCTTAGGGTAATGAATCCATTCAGGGAACAGAAATTTAAAACCATACATCAAAAAAAATGGTTATACGAACAACTGACTTCCTTCAAAACTCATGAAAACAGGTTTTATGATACTTTGGGACTCAATGAAGATCATTTAAGGGATTTGATTGTTCAGCATAAGGAAACATTATTTTTTCAGCAGGGATTTCAATATTTCATTCAATGCTGCACATCAGTGCGCATCAATGGGGAACCTGTGTTACTTGGCGATAAGAATCCTGTCTATTCGTTTTTTTTCAATACATTGATGAAGAAATTTTCAGGTGCAAAAATGATTTTCATTGTACGTGATCCCCGTCAGCAGTTTGTCTCACTTAAAAAATTCGATTTTGAAATGACAATACCTTTTCTTCAGGCTGCCAGATGGAGGATTGTTACCCAAAGAATGCTCAAAGCACAAGCCTTGTTTCCTGACAGGATTGTTTTGGTTCGTTATGAAGACCTTGTTTCAGACCCTGAAAAGATACTTAGAGGAATCTGCAGGTTTCTCGGAACTGATTTTGACCCGGAAATGCTTCTATATTATCAATACAGACCAAAGCATATTGACGAAAAAGCTGATACACAATTCCGGAAATTTCATTCCTCACTCACAACACCAATCATGGATGATAAAATTGATCAGTGGAAAACAGCTTTATCAGTGAAGGAAATCAGAAGTATTGAATGGACTGCAGGAAAGATCATGAAAATGACCGGATATGAAACCACAGGACCATCATTTTCTATTTTTCTTGTTCTGAAATCTGCATTCTGGAATATATATGCATACTGTATGCTTGGTTTTATGCATCTGCCATTATTGCTGCCCCCCGGATACAGATCAGGTTTTCTGAATTTTATCTACAATCTTTCAAAATTCTATCACCGTCACATCAGAAAAACCTAAGTCTAAATTACTGATGGTAAAGTGATCTAAAAACTTCTGAAAAAACTTCTGCTTCTTTTGTTGTGGTAAATCTTCCGAAAGAAATTCTGAGCGGAAAAAAACCCGATAACCCAAGTGAATACAAGAGAGTTGATGCTTTTAAACCTGCGTGACAGGCACTGCCCGATGAAACGGCAAAATCAGCAACATTCAACTGTTGCTGAAGGCTGAGATTGTATTCACTTTCAGGAACAGCAATGCTGAGTATATGCGGTATAGTTTTTTTCGGATCTCCTACAAAGCGTATTTCAGGTATATGAGTGATAAGATTTTGAATAAGAAAGTGCTTAATCTGCTGAATTCTGTCAGTGGTATCCTGCATTTTTTCATGTGCCAGTTCCAGTGCTCTGCACAAGCCTGCTATGCCAGGAGTGTTTTCTGTCCCCGATCTGAGACCGGATTCCTGTCCGCCGCCGACTGTATGTGGTTCAAAATGATGTTTTTTCCTCTTATACAAAAAACCGATGCCCCGTGGTCCGTGAAATTTATGTCCCGAGCAGGCCGCAAAATCAATAAAAAAATCCTGAAAATCTATACTTGTTTTGCCGATGGACTGAACTGTGTCGCAGAAAAAAAGTGCTCCGTATTGTTTGCAGAGTTCTCCGACCCTTTTTACATTCAGAATGGCTCCACATTCATTGTTCACATGCATCAGTGAAACAAATGAACCCGGCATTTTTTTCAGCATGGCTTCCAGCTCATCCAGATCGGGAGTGGCATCAGGGAGGATATTCAGAAATTCAGTTTTTTCGGATAGACCGTAATGATCCAGCGAATGAAGTACTGCCGGATGCTCAAGAGGTGATGTGATCACATGCCTGATTCCGGCATTGCGGGAAACATTGTAAAATATGAGATTGATTGCTTCAGTGCCTCCGGATGTAAAAAATATCTCTTCTGAACTGCAGTTCAGAATGCCTGCAATGGTTTTTCTCGATTCTTCAACCATGGTTTTTGCTTCCAAACCGAGATTGTGAACAGAGGAGGGATTGCCAAAGAAATTATTCATGACCCTTGCCATGATGTCCACTACTTCTGGATCGGCAATTGTGGTGGCTGCATTGTCAAGATATATCATAACAGGGGATTTTCATTGACTGATGGCTTGAATGACCTCTTTCGCCAGTTTTGTTGCACTTCTTTCATTGATGTCTTCAGCATAAATGCGGATGATGGGTTCGGTGTTTGAAGTTCTCAGATGTACCCAGTTTCCTTCAGGAAATGTGATCTTAAAACCGTCAGTGTCATCAAAACTGCATTGTGGAAAAACGGCTTTGATTTTCGTAATGAGTGATTGAAAGTCGTCTGAAAGTTGTTCGGTGTTGATTTTATGCTTGGCAATGAAATAAGCAGGGTATGTTTTTCTGAGGGCGGTCATGCTCAGTCCGCTTTTTGCCAGATGGGTCAGAAACAAAGCAATTCCCGCAAGGGCATCTCTTCCATAGTGCAGGGGAGGGTAGATCACTCCTCCGTTACCTTCGCCGCCGATCACCGCGTTTGTTTCCTTCATTTTCTGAATCACATTCACCTCGCCCACAGCAGAGGCTGAATATGACCGGCTGTATTTTTTTGTGATTTCGGCAAGGGCACGCGTAGAGGAGAGATTGGAAACCGTATTACCGGGGGTTTTGCTGAGTACATAATCTGCCACAGCCACCAGGGTGTATTCTTCGCCGAACATTTCACCGTTTTCCATCACCAGTGCCAGCCTGTCAACATCAGGATCGACAGAAATGCCAAGGTGAGCTTTATACTGAACCACAGTTTCAGAAAGTTCTTTCAGATGTTCGGGCAGTGGCTCGGGATTGTGTGCGAAAATTCCATCGGCCTCATCATTGATCATATAGATCTCATTCACTCCCAGAGCTCTGAGCAGAGGTTTTACGGAAACAGCACCTGCCGAATTGATCACATCAGCAACAACCGTTAGATTGGCAGCTTTAACAGCTTCAACATCCACCAGCGGCAGATTAATGATCTGACGGATGTGATCTTCCACAAAATTTTCGGCATAAGTCACCGTTCCAAGGTCTTTAAATTCAACATATTGTATGCTTTTATCAGCCATCAGTTGTTCAAGGGATCTGCCTTCTTCTGCACTGAGAAACTCGCCTTTGCTGTTCAGCAGTTTCAGCGCGTTCCAGTTGGCGGGATTATGACTGGCAGTGATGATGATGCCCCCCTGTGTCTTGTAATGAACAACAGCCAGTTCGGTGGTGGGAGTGGTCGTCAGTCCAAGACAGATACAGTTGATGCCCATGGCTCTCAGCGTCCCTGTAATGATGTCCTGCACCATGAGTCCGCTCACACGGGCATCACGTCCGATTATCACCGATGGATTGTTGGTTTTTGAAGCGTTGATCACAAACTGCGCGTATGCTTTAGCAAACATGAGAATATCATCAGGTGTGAGATTCTCTCCCGGCCTGCCGCCAATCGTTCCCCTGATCCCCGATATGGATGAAATAAGTGTCATAATCTTGAATTTGATAATGCAAACTTAAGAAAAAAAGGAATGAGTGTGAAATTTGGATTTTGTGATGGAATTGTTGAAATGGAAAAATTGCAGATTACAAAGGTAGTGCACAATTATTGTGAAAATTTCTGTATCTATTGATGGCTTTTTTTTCAGTTTTTGTCTTTGAATTTCGGTTGAAATAATATTAACTGTTTTACAAAAAATTTCTGTTAATTTTCTATATCTTTTTTGGCAATCAATACAGAATTAGAAAAGTAAATTATTACACTATTGTCCGACAAAAAAAATACCGGTTTTGAAAATCAATAAAACCGTATGTTTTGTGAGATTTTTTTTGACTGTGGTATGCTTTTAAACATTTACTTTGCTTGATTTTTAACAATTTATTTGTTTTCCCAAGAAATTATTTAGTTTTTATCAGACAATAATGATTTCTAAAAAAAAAACCACCGGAAAGGTGGTTTTTTTTGAATAACTGAAGGAGTTATTTTTTTCGTTTATCCTTGTATTTGCTCAATTGTTTTTTTAAAGCATCAACCGCTGAATCTGTTGCTTCTTCAAATGTTTTACATTGTTTTTTTGCATACAGATCATTTCCTGGAATAGCGAGTCTGATTTCGGCTATTTTATTCACAGCATCAGGAGCATTAGACACTTTAAGTGTCACATCACTTCCCACCACATTGTCGTATGTGGCAGCCAGTTTCACTATCTTTTCCTTAATAAAATCTTCCAGTTTTCTGTCGGCTTTGAAATGAATTGAATTAATCTTAACTCTCATAGTTATTTCCTCCTTTTTTGAGATTGTGGATGTGTGTTTTTATAAACGGTTTTTAATTTTTCAATGGTATTGTGTGTGTAAAGTTGTGTTGCTGCAAGGCTTGTATGCCCAAGAAAACTTTTGATTGCATTAATTTCAGCACCTTCATTCAGCAGGTGTGTTGCAAACGTATGTCGCATAACGTGAGGGCTTTTTTTCATCATCGAAGTGACACTGCTAAGATACGAAAAAATTACACGATATGCAAGTTTTCGGTAGATTTTTTTTCCTTTTTTTGTTAAAAACCATGCTTCATCTGTTTTTGTTCCTTCAAACGTTTTGAGTTTTATCTTATTGTATTGTTCCAGCATTTTTATAAACAAGGGGTGCAGGGGGATGATTCTTTCCTTGTTGCGTTTTCCGAGCACTTTCACTTTCATCCCTGTAAGGTCAAAAGAAGTGTTTTTCAGTTCAACCAGTTCACTTACCCTTATTCCGGTCGCATAGAATGTTTCAAGAATTGTCCTGTTTCTCAGATCTTCATAATCAGTGATTTCAAAAAAGTCAGTTTCAAACAATTCCATCATTTTGCTCTCAGGGACAAAGACAGGTAGCCTCTTTTCAGGTTTGGGGGTTCTGATATTCCGGCTGGGAATTTTCCTGATAATCCCGGTTTTGAATAGAAATCTGTAATATGTTGTCAGTGAGGCCTTTTTGCGTTTGATGCTGCTGGGTTTCAAGCCGGATTCCATCAATTGTGCAAACCATGAGCGTATAATTGTTTCGGTGGCACCTTCGGGTGTGATGTCAGAGTACTTCATTGACAGGTATGTTTCAAATTCGGTTAGGTCACGGCGGTATGCTTCTGCTGTATTGAGGGAATATTTTTTCTGATGAAGCAGATAATTGTAAAAGTCCTGATTTGACGACATAAAAAAAACCTTGACAAAGTTTGTCAAAGGTAGTAAAAATATCGTAGATAAAAAAGAAAACTACTGATTCAGTTTTTCCTGTTTCATCTGCTGAACATAAATGGCTTTCAGTTTTTGTTCCCTTTTGATCACAGAAGGTTTTGTGAATTTCTGCCGATCTCTTACTTCACGTGCAATACCGGTTTTTTCAAACTTTCTTTTCAGCTTTTTAAGGGCTTTGTCGATGCTGTCGCCTTCTTTCAGTTGTACGATAATCATAAATGCAATAACTCCTTTGTTTGGTTAAAATTGAGGTGCAAATTTACAACTTTTTATAATACAAACTGCACTTTTGTATCTCTTTCTTGAAGAAAAACCGGAATAATCAGCAAAATGGGTACTTCTTGATGATGAAGAAAAAAAAATACTTCTCTGAGAAGTATTTTTTTACAAAATATTGTGTATTACTTAAGCAGTATTTTTTTGATTGTTGTGGTATGATTCTGCTGAAGTGAGATCATGTAAATGGCTTGACTGATGGGTTGAACAGGGATCTGGAAATGATTTGTTCCTTCAATAGAATTGAGTGTCCAACTGCCGATAATTTTACCGTTCATATCATACATATTAAGAACGCTCATTTCAGCAAAAGGTGAGTAATAAGTCACATAAATATTATTTTCATCATCGGCGTAAAGATTCATGTCAAGACCAGAAACAGTGCCGTTGGAGTAGGGATTGCAGTTGGCATCTTTCACACCTAGCAGTGTCTGACTTCCGTCAAAATCTGTCTGAATGAGACGGTAAATAGCATTCTGATTTTTCCCTTCATAGTCTATGTATGAATAATACAGTGGCTGGTTGCTGTTCCCTGATCCTGTAATATATGCAAGTGTCTGCCAGTTTCCTCCGTCGGTAGTTTTCTGGATGGTATAATAATCGTTGTTGCTTTCAGATGCAGATGCCCATTCAATGGTGACTCCCTGTTCCTGACAGATGACAGCAAAATATAACAATTCAATGGGAAGAGGGTTTGTATTGTCAACAAGAATCCATGTGTAGAGATTGCCAAGTGTTCCTGCATTGACACCTGAAACAGTATTTGACACAGTGTTTGCGACTCCGAGCAGAGGCAATGATGTAAACCATCCCGGTTGCCATTGATTGACTTCCCAGTATTGGGCCTGCAGATTGGCTTCAGTAATTGTGTTTCCGGGAGCATTCTCCGGATCTCTGTAAGTGAATGTCAGAGAAGAAGTTGGTTTTGTTGCCCATACCATTCCAAGATCACGTAATACCCAAAAACGGTCATTACAATAGAGGCTTCTGTCTTCAAATGCACCGGCAATCCATTGAGCACCTGTGTTTGTGACTGCAGGGGCATAAGCACTGGGATAGGGAATGTTGTTGATATTGGTTGGAAATGTGGAAGCTGTTAAGGCACCACTTGCAGACCCAGCTCCTGTGACGGCATACGTCATCGGAAACCTGTCAGTAGAATTGATCCCGAAAGGAATTATGTAATTCCCTGTTCCGCTGTTAATTATCCATGCAACCCTGTTGGTCTCACCCTCAGAGTTTATCACTCCTGTTCCTGTACCCTGCGTAGCAATACCTGAAGGAGAGGTTTGTGCCACTATAAGAATTGCACCAGCATCAACATTCACATGCACGGCATCCTGAAGTATCAGTGCATTGTTCTGCGCACATACAATTGTTGAACAGAAAAGTAAAAAAATATTGAAAATTTTTTTCATAACGAAAGGGGCTTTATGTTGATAAACTTTAGATTTCAATTACAAATAAAAGTTGAATTATCATCAGCAAAGTTACACATTTTTTTATCTCAAAACAAGTAAATTTTAAAAAAAATAATAAAATTCAGGAATAAAACCTAATTTTGCTCAAAAATTGTGAAAAAACCTATTGTTTTCATTATTCCTTCACTTGTAATAATCATTACATATTTTGTTTTTTCAGGGAGTTTACACAATGAATTTTTAAACTGGGATGATCATATTCAGGTAGTTAACAACACTGATATTGATAGCCTTTCCATATTCTCTGTTCCTGTTTTTTTTAAGAAGAGTTATATTGGGATGTATCAGCCCCTGACAACCCTCAGTTTTGCAATTGATACTGCAATTTCAGAAAAAAAAGATGCATTTGGCTTTCACTTCAGTTCTTTGATGATTCATTTGATAAATATTCTCATACTCTATATTTTACTGCTGAAATTTAGCTTAAAACCCTTACAAGCACTCATCCCCCTGATTTTCTTTGCAATTCACCCTCTTCAGGTGGAGCCGGTTGTATGGATCAGTGCACGCAGTACATTGCTGTTCACTATGTTTTATATTGTTGCTATGATTTTTTATGCACGTTTTGCTGAAAATAGGAATATCAGAGATGTGATTCTGACATTTTTGTTTTTTCTTCTTGCTGTTTTTTCCAAGCCCAGTGCAGCCTCTTTTTTTCTGATTATTCCCGTTGTTGAGTATTATTTTTTCCCAAAGCTGACCATCAGAACTCTGCTGAGAATGCTTTTGTTTGCCATACCCGCAGGGATTATTCTTTTTATTACATATACAACACGTTCCGATGCAGGTCATTTGCATACTGTTTCAACGATGGAGTACGGATTTGTTCAAAATTTCGCCTTTGCCCTTTGGTCTGTTGTTCTTTATGCAATCCGGACTATTTTCCCAATGGAACAAAATCCATTCTTCATCTATCAGGACTATAATTGGTTTTTCCTTGTTACTCCATTGCTGATACTCACAGGGTTAATTTTTCTGATATATCGATTAAAAAAATACAGGCAATCAATTATCCTTTGTCTAGGATTGTTTCTTGTGCCTTTATCCGTGCATCTGAAATTGATTCCCTTTGGTGATCAGATGATTGCCGACAGATATACATATTTGTCCATAGCCGGATTGTTCCTTCTGCCTGCATTTTTTCTCTATCCCTGGTTTGAAAAACTGAAATTGCTTTGGGGGCGGGTTGCGGTTTTAGGCCTTGCTCTTTTTATTGTTGCTTTGTTTGGGATACAAACAGTACTGTTTTCTGAAACCTGGCAAAACAATCAGGTGTTCTGGACCAAAGTAATTGAGCAGAACCCTCAGCATCCAATTGGTTATTACAATCGTGGAATTGCTTTCAGAGATAAGGGCAGGTTCAGAGAAGCCCTTGCTGATTTTTCAAAGGTGATAGAATTACAGCCTTCAAATCCAGATGCATGGATGGCAAGGGGAACAATTTTCAGCAAACTTGGTGATTTCAGAAATGCTGTAGAAGATTATTCAGAAGTGATTCGTCTGCAACCCGGACAGTTTGAGGCGTATTTCAACAGGGGTAATGCCTATATGAACATGGAGATGTTTACAGATGCTATCAGGGATTACAATATGGTAACACAGATGAATCCTGATCATGCTGATGCTGCATTTTCAGCCATTTTATGTATGATCTCGCTGAATTATGATACAGAGGAAATTCTCTCTTCTCTGAATGTGTTTATTCAACGATTTCCTGATGTTCCTGATGCTTATTATTTCAGGGGAATTATTTTTTCTGATAATGAAAGAGATCAGGCGTGTTCAGATTTTAAAAAAGCAGCTGAACTTGGGCACGAAGAATCGAAGGCTATTGTAATCAGAGGCTGTTTGTGATAAGTTGGAGACGAATTTTTTTGTAATTTTGTATAAAATACTTTGCTTATGGCTATTATCAGAAAAGTGAAGGGAATTCATCCTGTGTGGGGCAACAATTGCTGGTTTGCTGACAATGCAGTAATTACCGGAGATGTTGTCATGGGCGACGGATGTTCGGTCTGGTTTGGGGCAGTTGTAAGAGGCGATGTTCACACCATTCGCATAGGTGACAACGTGAACATTCAGGATGGTGCAGTTGTTCATTGCACATACAGGAAGAGCCCTGTTTCAATCGGAAGTAATGTTTCAGTAGCTCACAGAGCAGTAGTTCATGGATGCACAATAGGCAACAATGTGTTAATCGGGATGGGGGCCATCATAATGGACGATGTGTTGATCGGGGATAATTGCATTATTGCTGCAGGTGCAGTGGTTTCAAAGGGGACAGTGATTGAAAACGGCAGCGTTTGGGGTGGACTCCCTGCAAAAAAAATCAAGAGTCTTGACGAAGAACTTTTTAAGGGTGAGGTAATGAGAATAGCTTCAAGCTATTCCATGTATGCTTCATGGTATGATCCTGAGGATGATACAACACAGCAAAGTAAGTAGTTTCAGAGAGTAGCAGGTTCGTTGTTTTCAATAAAAGCAATGCTTTTATGAATCAAAGGATACATGAGAGTATCATTATGCACAAAAGGGATATGTTGTCTGTATGAGTGCAAAATTTCTTCAAGAAAAGGAGATGTTTTCAATGGTCTCCTGAATTCCAGTGCCTGAGCTGCATTGAGCAGTTCAATTCCAAGAACATATAAAAGATTGTTACAGACTTTGCTTGCTTTGGTTGCAGAAATTGCACCCATGCTCACATGATCTTCCTGTCCCTGGCTTGATTCGATGGAATCAACTGATGCTGGATGGCAGAGAGTTTTGTTTGAACTGACCACCGATGCTGCGCTGTATTGGGTGATCATAAATCCAGAATTGAGTCCAGGGTTGGCAACAAGAAAACTTGGCAAGTCCCGGTCTCCTGCAATCAGCCTGCATATTCTTCGTTCAGAAATATTGGCAAGTTCTGCTATGGCAATAGCCAGAAAATCAAGAGAGAGGGCAAGCGGTTGTCCATGGAAATTTCCGGCAGAAACAATATAATCATCATCGGGGAAAAGGGTTGGGTTATCGGTTACAGAGTTCATTTCAATTTCCATAACTTTTGCTGCATATTCGATGGCATCTCTGGAAGCTCCATGAACCTGAGGAATACATCTGAAAGAGTACGGATCTTGAACATGCTCTTTTTTCAGGGAAGCAATTTCACTGTCTCTGAGTATTCTCATTATTCGGCGTGCAGTTTCAATCTGCCCCTGATGTGGCCTGAGCTCATGAACCAGCAAATTGAAAGGTCCTGTAAGACCGAAATAGGCATCAAGTGATAAGGCACCGATGATATCAGCCCAGTCTGCAAGTTGGCGAGCCCTTATAATAGTATGTGCACCCCAAGCCTGCATAAACTGTGTTCCGTTTAACAGAGCCAGTCCTTCCTTTGAACTGAGTTTGATTGCTTGCAAGTCCTTCATCTTCAAAGCATCACTTGCATTCATCCTTTTGCCGTCAAGATACACTTCTCCTTTCCCTATCAGAGGAAGGCAGAGATGTGCCAGAGGTGCCAGATCTCCCGATGCACCAAGTGAACCTTGCTCATATACCACAGGGATGATATTGTGATTGAGAAAATCCGCCATACGCTGAGCAGTTACCGCCTGAACACCAGAATGTCCGTAACACACGTTCTGTAGTTTGAGTAAAAGCATCAACCTCACAATATCTTCAGGGACCTCGTTCCCGACTCCACATGCATGTGAGATCATCAGGTTCTCCTGTAATTTACTAATATCTGTCTGAGGAATCTTGATATTGCAGAGAGAACCAAATCCTGTATTAATTCCGTAAACAGGCTCTTCACTATCTGAAAGCCTTTTGTCAAGCCATTCTCTGCATTTATTGATTTTTGCAAGTGCAGATGGTCCTATCACTATCTGAGGGCGTTTCTGAAGATAGTATTTCAGATCATTAAGATTAATGTCTGTGTTAATTTCAAAGGCATTCATAAGTAATGCGCAAGTCTTGGGTTAGAATTTTATTAATAGTTTGGAAATCAGATGTTTGCTGTTCGCCGGTGTTCATGTTTTTAAGTGTGTATGTTTCATTGGCTATTTCGTTGTCTCCGGCGATCAATACATAAGGAATGTTTTTCCGGTCTGCATAACTCATTTGTTTTTTGATTTTTTCTTCGTCAGGATAAAGTTCACAGGCGATATCATTCTTTCTCAGTGAATCAAGCAGAGGCAAAAGGTAGTTCACAGCATGTTTTCCCATATTCAGAAAAATAACTTTTGTAGAAGCTTTCAGTTCTGTGGGAAACAGATTCAGTTCATTCATAACATCATATATTCTGTCGGCACCAAAGGAGATCCCGACTCCAGACATATCAGGTAATCCGAAAAATTCAGTCAGGTTATCATAACGTCCGCCACCGCATATGCTGCCCATTGAGACTTGTTTGGCTTTTACCTCAAAAATGGCGCCGGTGTAGTAATCTAGTCCACGTGCAAGTGACAGGTCAAAAATCACTTCTGTATCAAGTTGTGTGTTCTGTATAAGAGTATTCAGTTCAGTGAGCTCCTGGATTCCCTCTGCTCCCTTTTTTGAATTCCCGACGAGTGGTTGTATTTTTGAGAGAACCATTTCGGGCTGTCCCCTAAGAGAAATTATATCCATCAGTTGTTGAGCAATCTCTCCGGCTATACCTTTGGCTTTCAAATCTTCAAGAACGGAGTCTTCACCCGATTTATCCAGTTTATCAATGGCAATGGCAACATCGGTCAGCTTGTTTTCAATATTCAGTGTTTCAAGAAGTCCGTCGAGAACTTTTCTGTTGTTGATATGAACGACAGTTTCAACCCGAAGTTTTGTAAATACTTCATTAAGGATCAGAACCAGTTCAAACTCATTGAGCATTGAGCGTGAGCCAATAACATCAACATCGCACTGATAAAATTCACGATATCTTCCTTTTTGAGGTCTGTCGGCACGCCAGACAGGCTGTATCTGATATCTTTTAAACGGAAACTGAAGCTCGTTGCGGTTCATGACTACAAATCTGGCAAAAGGCACAGTGAGGTCGAAACGAAGTCCCTTTTCAGAGATATGAGGCAATATTTTTCGGTGGTCATATTCATGGTTCAGAAGCTGGTGAGGAGTTGAAGACAGAAAATCACCGGAGTTGAGAATCCGGAACAATAATTTATCACCTTCTTCGCCGTACTTGCCAAGCAGGGTTGAAAGATTTTCCATTGACGGGGTTTCCAACGGCTGATATCCATGTAATCTGAATACTTTTCGGATAGTGTTGAAGATATATTCACGTTTTTGCATAACTTCTGGACCGAAGTCACGTGTGCCTTTGGGAATACTTACATTCTGGGACATAGGATTCAAATTTCGGACAAAATTAATCTTTTTTCCCCGTATCTGACAAAGGATTAGAAAATGAGAAAAATTCTAAATATCAACGCTTTATGGTTTTTAAAATTATGAATGCACTTCTGGGAGAAGAAACTCTCAGAAGATAAATACTCTGACAAATGCTTGCATGAATGTGGTTGAGATTGAATGTGCACCCACAGAGAAATTCAACCTTATCATGTTGTCGCATCCAAGCAAAGTTTGTGATGACAGTGTCGTAAATTCATGCATTTGTAGGCAATGAACCAAAAAAGTCATAGATGCCTCCGTCACAAATATGTGTAACAATGGTGTCAGCATAGTGGCTAGGATGAACTGAAGGCTTTAGTCTAATCAGGCTATCACATTATGGAACTTCTTAGATGAGTGTGTCGTTCACAAATATATCGTATGTATTCTGAGGAAAAAACTGAAATTAGGGTGCGTTGAATGAAAATATATCTGGCAGATTTCAAAATTGATTTCATTGACACTTTGCCAGAGAAAATGAACAGTGTAGGTTCTTGCAGCATCACCGTGTGAAACGATGAGCTGTCCATGAAGATTATTGAAATCAGCCTGAATGATTTGGGATTCTGCATTTGAAGATGGTGCTACAGTCTGAATGGTCTGAGAAGAGAAGCAGGGAACTGCAAGAGTGTAATCAGTGATTTCAGGATAAAAATTAATGTTTGAACAATTTTATATTAGGCAAGGATGTTATTTTTTCAAAAATTTTTTTTGTGGAAAAAGCGAAAAAATGGAGAAACGCGATTCCAATTAGTCCCCTTGGGAAATATTGAAGTAATTTTTCTTAAACCAATTATCAACCACTAATAACCAATCACATGTATTTTCTCCCGGAGGGAGGTCTTTGCTTAATCTTCTAATCAATAAATTTTTCATGTATCCAGCTTTTCAAATTTGGAATTTTTGCTTTTATATTCAGGGATTGCATTTTTAATACAGATAATTATTTGTTCTTCGATATTTTCAGAAACGAGAGTTTCAAGATCAGAAAAGATCTGCTTCACGTGGTTCATCTCATATTCATTGACTTGTGCAATAAGAATCCGCTGATGATATGTAGGGACGGTATTTTCGCTGTTATTAAGAAGTTCTTCGAATAGTTTTTCACCTGGGCGGAGCCCGGTATAAACGATCTGGATATCTTTTCCAAGTGTAAGTCCGGAAAGCTGAATCATTTTCTTTGCAAGGTCAACAATTTTCACAGATTTCCCCATGTCAAATATAAAGATTTCACCTCCTTCGCCCATGGCGCCGGCTTCAAGAACAAGTTGACAGGCTTCTTTGATTGTCATGAAGAATCGTGTAATTTCAGGATGTGTCACTGTTACTGGTCCGCCGTTTTCAATTTGTTTTCTGAACACCGGGATAACTGATCCGTTTGAGTCCAGCACATTTCCAAATCTGGTAGTTATGAATTTAGTGGCAGAGTGTTTGTCTAGTGACTGAATATAAATTTCAGCCAGTCTTTTGGTGGCACCCATAACGCTTGTGGGGTTCACGGCTTTGTCTGTTGATATCATGACAAACCTGCTGCAGCCAGATTCTACAGCAAGGTCAGCTACGATTCTGGTGCCAAAGACATTGTTTTTCACGGCTTCGGCAACATGAGACTCCATCATCGGAACATGTTTATATGCTGCAGCATGATAGCATACTGTAGGTTTGTATGTCTCAAAGATGAATTTCATTTTCTCCCTGTCTGTGATGTCTCCAATGATAATTGTATATTTTCCGGGAGATTGCTGAAGGCTCATTTCAAGTTGGAAAAGGCCGTTTTCGGAACGGTCAAGACAAATCACATTTTTAGGCTTATGATGAAGAATCTGCCTGACAATCTCACTGCCTATTGATCCTGCAGCACCAGTTACTAGAACAGTTTTACCGCTCAGTGAATCATTCACTTTCTGATTGTCTAATTGAATGACTTCGCGTTCAAGCAGTTCTTCAATTCTAATTTTTTTGATCTGATTAAAACTGAGTTCTCCGTTTATCCAGTTGAAAACGGGAGGGACAACAAGGACTTTGGCGTTGAAATGGAGGGCCGTGTCGGCTATGGTTTTCTTCCGTTCGGGGGAAATATTCTGAATGGAAATGACGAGATGTGCAACAGAATGGGCTGCCATCAGCTCGGGGAGCTTTGACGTATGATGAATCGGCACACCTTCGAGTTTCATATTTGTTTTCCGTTCGTCATCATCCACAAAGGCAATCACTCTGTATTTAGTTCCGGCATCTCTGTCAAGGGCTCTTTTTGTAATCAGCCCAGATTCGCCGGCTCCAAAAATAATCACATCACTTTTCCCTTTTTTGGGATTGTTCAGTTCCAGCCATGTCAGCTTCACAAGCATTCGGTATCCGATAAGCAGGACAGTGCTTACAAAAAAATCAATGATAATAATTGAAAAAGGGATTAAGTAAATATAGCTAAAACCGAAGTGTGAAATCAGATTTGCAACAATAAAGATGAGTGAGCCGGATGATAAAGCCAGAAGGACTCTGAATGCATCGGTGGTGCTGGTGTACCGAACAATATCAGCGTGGGTTCTGAACACAAGAAAAGACAACAACCGGATTGGAATCAGGAGCAAAAAAGATAATTTGAGTCGCAGTATTTCATCACCTGTAATCTTAAAGTTGAACCTTAGTTCAAAAGCAAGGAGGAGAGCCAGTGCACAGATAGCTATATCAAAAATCAAAATAAGCCATCTGGACACATTGGAGTGTTTCGGGAAAAAGTACATTGGATTGGATATTACTGCTGCAAAAATAATGAATTCTTAATTATTTCATACAAAGACTGATTGTCTGACATCAACACATATTTGCTGTCATTAAACGGGAAATACCATTGGTTGAGTTGATAAAATGAATGTTTCAGAGGAGTGACTTTATTTTTTGGATCTTGTTTTTTTGTTTGCATAAATTCAACAAATAAATGCAACTTTTACAGAGGAGATAAAGATTAAATTT
>CAYRXH010000056.1:0-16050 GCA_964428185.1 uncultured Bacteroidales bacterium | reverse complement strand
GTAAAGTTTGTTTGAAAAAAATCAACAACATGAACAAAAACACGGAAATAAAATTAGTCGGACAGTAGTGATAAAAAAAAAGAATATCATGTGAGAAAATTGTTGCACATATAACAATTTCTGCTATGTCATTTTGCTTTTAAATTGATTGAAACTATGAAATTATCCTTTTTCAAAATGCTTTGAGTCTTTCTTTCTGCTGCTTAATTTTTAACTTTGCAGAAGTAGTAATTTTTTTATGTACCTTACATCTTCAAAATTTCTACCTACTTCTGCTGATGAAATGAAAAAACTGGGCTGGGAATATGTTGATATTATCATTATCAGCGGGGATGCCTATATTGATCATCCAGCATTCGGAACGGCAGTCATAGCAAGACTGGCAGAACATCTGGGATTCAGAGTAGCTGTTATTCCACAGCCCAACTGGCGAGATGATTTCCGTGATTTTAAAAAACTGGGAAAACCACGGCTTTTTTTTGGTGTGACTTCTGGGTGCATGGATTCCATGGTGAATCATTACACTGCACGCAAGAGACTACGTTCTGACGATGCCTTCACGCCTGGTGGACGTTCTGGATACAGACCCGACTACGCAACAATTGTATATACAAAAATCCTTAAGCAATTGTTCCCCGAAACACCTGTTATTTTAGGAGGTATTGAAGCTTCACTGCGAAGAATCACGCATTATGATTACTGGACCGACACCCTGAAACCTTCATTTCTTATTGAAACAAGAGCGGATTTGATACTTTATGGAATGGCAGAAAAAGCATTTGTTCAGCTCACAGAAAAACTGAATGCCGGATTTAATGTAAAACAAATTACAGATATCCCCCAAACTGCTTTTTTATCAGAAACAATTCCTGAAAAACAAAAACAACTCATTCTTCCTTCGCATGAAGAATGCACTGCCTCAAAAAAAGCATTTGCCCGAATGCATAAAATTTCAGAGTTTGAATTTTCTTCACTGAACTCACAACAAATCATCCAGAAAAGCGGGAAACATTATGTGGTTGTGAATGCTCCGTTTCCTCCACAAACAGAAAAAGAAATCGACTTGTCATTTGACCTTCCCTATACCCGCCTTCCTCATCCCCGCTACAGAAACAAGCCACCCATTCCTGCCTTTGAAATGATCAGAAACTCTGTTACAATTCACAGAGGTTGTTTTGGAGGGTGTTCTTTTTGTGCCATCAGTGCCCATCAGGGAAAATTTATTTCCTCCAGAAGCGAGGCATCAATTCTTAGTGAACTTAAAACCATTGCCTCAACGTCGGATTTTCGAGGACACATTACTGATCTTGGGGGACCATCGGCAAACATGTATAAAATGCAGGGGAAAAACAAGTCTGTGTGTATGACTTGTAGGCGATCAAGCTGTGTTTATCCTAAAATATGCGATAATTTGAATTTTGACCACAAACCACTAATCTCACTGTACAAAAAAGCACTTACTGTTCAGGGGATCAAACGTGTTACAATTGGCAGCGGTATCCGGTATGATTTGTTTGTGGATCGTTCTGATGCAGAAAGTCAGAAATATGGACTGACTGAATATGCAAAAACTCTTATAGTAAATCATGTGTCTGGGAGACTCAAAGTTGCCCCTGAACATATTTCAGATCAGGTTTTGAAAATCATGAAAAAACCTCAGATGAAAACATTTATTTCTTTTCATCGTTTGTTCAACTCTCTTAAAGCCAAATATAATCTCCAACAGGAGCTTGTTCTGTATCTAATATCAGGTCATCCGGGCAGTAAGGAAGGTGATTACAAACTCCTCAAACAAAAATCATCTGCAATGGGATATGTTGTTGATACAATTCAGGAATTTACACCAACCCCCATGACTCTTTCCTCTGTTATATATTATACTGGCTTAGATCCATTTACTGAGCAAAAAATCTCTGTTCCAACTGATGGAAAAAAAAGAAGAAATCTCTCAGAAAAAAATAATTTACAATCCAGACCAAGACACAAAAAAATATAAAAAAAACACTATTGTTCGATAAAAAAACATACCGGTTTGAAAAATCGGTAAAACAGCATGTTTTGTGATATTTTTTTTGCCTGTTGTACCTTATAGAAATTTCCATGTGTTGATTTTCAACAATTTTCATCCCCAAGAAATTATTTAGTTTTTATGATACAATATTGTTTTCAATTTAAAAAACTAAAAAAATATTAATTCTCTCTTCATGGCAGCTAAACTCAACAAATGAGGCATCATATTCCTTATCCATACATCAGGGATTTTGGTTATTTTTGCGCTTCAAGATTTTTAACCAATGAAAATTTCATATAACTGGCTAAAGGAATATATTGATCTGGACATCAGTCCCGAAGAACTTTCTGCCGTTTTGACAAACTGCGGTCTGGAAGTTGAGGAGCTTGCTGAATGGGAAAGTGTGAAAGGAGGTCTGAAAGGTATTGTTATCGGACATGTCACAGAATGTAAGAAACACCCAAATGCTGATAAACTTAGTGAGACCAAAGTACATATTGGTTCTGGGGAATTTCTTCAAATTGTTTGTGGCGCACCCAATGTTGCAGAGGGACAGAAAGTGCTTGTTGCAATTCCGGGAACAATTTTATATCAAAATGATGAACCAAGGGAGATAAAAAAAACAAAAATCAGGGGCGTTGAATCGGCAGGGATGATATGTGCTGAAGATGAACTCGGTATCGGAAGTTCCCACGAAGGAATAATGGTACTTCCTGAAGATGCCCCGGTTGGCAAACCAGCTTCTGAGTATTTTAATATTCAACAGGACTGGGTTTTTACAATCGGACTCACCCCTAACAGAGTGGACGCAGCCTCTCATATTGGGGTTGCCCGGGATGTGGCAGCAGCACTGAATGCTGGAAAGCACCGGAAATATTCGCTTAGCATCCCTGATCTTTCAGATTTTTCAACTGATACTGAATCCATGCCTGTTGAAATAATTATTGAAGACTTCTCTGCTTGTCCCAGATATTCAGGAATTACAATCAGTGATCTGAAAATTGCTCCCTCCCCGCAATGGATGGCTTACCGTCTGAGTGCAGCAGGCATTCGCCCAATCAATAATGTGGTTGACATTACAAACTACGTAATGCTTGAAACCGGACATCCCCTTCATGCCTTTGACATGAAACACATCAAAGGGAACAAAGTCATAGTTAAAAAATTTCCCAGCCCATTTGAATTAACGACCCTTGATGAGGTGAAACGAACCATGTTTCCTGATGATCTAATGATTTGCAACAGTGAGGGTGGGATGTGTATTGCCGGGATATTCGGAGGGATTGAAGCCGGTGTTTCTGACTTCACAAAAGCCATTTTTCTTGAGAGTGCTTATTTTCATCCCGTTACCATAAGAAAAACAAGTACCAGACTTGGGTTGAAAACAGAATCTTCATTCAGATTTGAACGCGGTGCAGATCCTTCAATGACAATATATGCATTAAAAAGGGCAGCTCAGCTTATCAAAGAAATTGCAGGAGGAACTATCAGTTCTCCTGTTTATGATGTTTATCCTAAACCAATTAGAAAAGCAAGTATCACTCTGAGTTATGACTATGTGAACCGTTCAGTAGGAACTCAGATTTCTGATGCTGTTCAAACTGAAATTCTGAAAGATCTTGATTTTGAATTAATCGAGACATCCAACGGTAAAATTTCTGTCCTTGCACCCTATGCAAAAGTAGATGTTACCCGTCCTGCTGATGTTGTTGAAGAAATTCTCAGAATATATGGTTATAATAATATTCCTGTTCCTGAATTCCACAAATCGACACTCACAGTCAACGCACCATCTGACAACAATGCTCTTCAGAATGTTTTTGCTGAAATGCTTACAGGAGCTGGTTTTTTCGAAATACTCACAAATTCTCTTTCTGCAGAAACCTATTATTGTGAAGCCAATGGTTTTAACCCCTCGCTGAATGTCTCCATTATGAATGCACTAAGCAATGAACTCAGCACCATGAGACGAACAATGCTTTTCAGCGGACTTGAATCCATAGCTCATAATATTAACCGCAAACAAACTGATCTGCGTTTTTTTGAATTTGGAAAAACATATTCCCGCATCAGTTCTGATAAAACAAAATCTGTTTCAGAACAATTCAGAGAAGTGACAAAACTTGCTCTCTGGATAAGCGGGAGAGTATTTCCGCTAAACTGGAAATACCCTGAAGAATCAACAACATTCTTTCATTTAAAAGACACTTTAGGAATGATACTCCGCCGTTCCGGAATCGGTGAAGATATGATATCTGTTGATGTAATGGATTCAGAAATATTTGAAAAAGCAATCCGTTACAACCTGAAAACCAATGGCAAATTGCTTCTTGAAGCTGGAAAAGTATCAAAACATATACTTGATCAGACTGAATGCAGACAGGATGTGTTTTTCGCAGAAATTTGCTGGGATACAATTTGCGAATTGATGCTGAACAAAAAAATTATGGCAAGTGAACCTCCAAAATTTCCTGAGGTACACAGAGATATCGCCATGCTTATTGACACCCCGGTAACATACAATCAGATCAGAGAAATTGTAAGGCAGAAGGGTGGAAGGCTGATCAAGTCTGTGAGACTTTTTGATATTTATCAGGGGAAAAATCTTCCTGATGGCAAAAAATCATATGCTATCAATATCATCCTCCAGGATGCAGACAAAACACTTACAGACAAAGAAACAGAAGCTGTCATTGAATCTGTCAGACAATCATTGATTAAAGAACTCGGAGCACACATACGATGAAACTGCATAAATCTGAAAGATTACCTGTTGTGGGAGTGATCGGACCCAGCAAGTTTACATGTACACAAGAGGTGTATGCATTTGGCACAGAGTTGGGGAAACTTATCGCTGAACTCCAGATGCATATGGTTTGCGGAGGCATGGAGGGTATTATGGAGGCAGCGTGTAAAGGGTTCTTAAGCGTAAAAAAAAGGAAAGGGGTTTCAATGGGAATCACACCCTATGACAAAAGAAGTTCAGCCAATCTTTATTGTGACATTGTCATTCCAACAGGAATAGGTATCAGCCGAAATGCAATCATTGTCAACTCAGCCGATGTCCTTGTTGCGGTTGCAGGGGGAGCAGGCACCCTCTCAGAAATTGCTTTTGCATGGCAGAAAAACAAGCATGTGATTTGCTATGATGCTTATGACGGTTGGGCAAAAATCTTAGGAGGCACCCAACTGGATTCAAGACGCAGAAAACTTCTGCACAAAGCATTTTCACCAGAAGAGGTGAGACAACTTATTCTTGAAATTACTTCAAAAAATTAATCTGAAGAAATTGTATCTGACACTTCACAAGGCAATGGCATACGCCTCACTTGAAGATATCTTGTTGTATAATAATCCTGATTACTCATGTTGTCAATGGTGATTCCCTTGTGTATGGTAGCATGAATGATAAATACCTGCCCGTTTTCATCAACATCAACAACAAGTGCAACATGCCCAATACCTGTTGATGATGAACTTCTTCCTCTGAAAAGAGCAAAATCCCCTGGCCTCACTTCACTGAGTTCAACTTCTCTTCCATATTCGCCATACCCTTTGCTGGAATATGGCAGATTAAAACCCCATGGTTCAAAAATATAGTGCACAAATCCTGAACAATCAAAGCCCTTTGGTCCTTTTCCTCCATATTTATATGGAACACCGATAAAGTTTTTTGCAAATGTAATCACACTATCAATCAAAGCCATATGCTGCTTATGACATGTATCTGCAGAAAGTGAATCCGGCAATGATTCTGAGGCTTTTATGTTTAGCCCCAAAAAGACAACAAAAATGAAAATAAAACCAAGTTTTTTCATGTGTGCAAAACTACACATTTTTTCAACAATCAATTGTTTGAAAATCTGAAAGTTCCAGATTTCTGACAATGTCCTGTTTTTCTAACCTTTCAATGATATATATCCAACAAAAACACATACTATACTCTTGAAAAAACATTCTCAATATAAGCAACAAATGTCTTAAAATACCGTTTTTGTTTTGTGGGTTCGTTAAAAATTCATTACTTTGCATTGAGATAAAAACGGTACAATGATGTTTCGAATGATTTTTCCCTTGTTGAGTGTTTTTCTATTCTCGTGTTTTTCAGCTTCATCTCAACCTTCAGCAGCTCAGCCTTCAAACGAAGAATTGCTGATGGGCAGCAAAGCAGTCGAAATGTGTGACAGCATGGCCAATTCTGCCTTTTTTTACAGCACATTGTTCAGAGAAGACATGTCTCTGAAGCATCAATACACCATGCCAGCCACATATATTCCAGAATACAATGACTCCATACTCAGGGTGCGAATTGCTGCCATGAATGCTGCATCGCCTATTGAATTCAGATTTAATGAGGATGTGAAAGCCCATATAGATTTTTATCTCAAAAGAAGATCGTTTATTGCACGACTTATCGGACTTTCAGATTTATATTTTCCTATGTTCGAGGAAATGCTTGACAAATATGGTCTTCCTCTTGATCTCAAATTTTTACCCATTGTTGAATCAGCATTGAACCCAATTGCCAAATCACGGGTCGGTGCAGCAGGTTTATGGCAGTTTATGTATAAAACCGGGCTTATGTATGGACTGAACAACAACAGCTATGTGGATGACAGGTTTGACCCCTATAAGGCTACTGACGCTGCATGCAGACATTTCATTGATCTCTATAAAATCTATGGGGACTGGGCATTGTGTCTTGCTGCCTATAATGCAGGTGCCGGAAGAATTAACCGGGCCATTAAAGCAACAAATGATCAGTTTGATTACTGGAAAATACGCGTAAACCTCCCTCGTGAAACCCAGAAATATGTGCCTGCTTATATTGCTGCTGCCTATGTTTTTACATATTATGCCGAACATAATATCAGACCACTGGTGCCTGTTATTATTGACACTACGGTTGATACAGTCGCAGTGAAGGCAGAATTATCTTTTCTTGTCATTTCAAACATGCTGGACATCCCCATTGAACAGGTGGAACTGCTCAATCCTGCATATAAAAAACAGATTATTCCTGCTCCTTTTGAAGGAAACCATTATTTTTTAAGGATCCCAAAAAATAAATCTCTGAAATTTGCTGAAGTTGAAATGGATCTGTATTATATGACATATGCTACAAAATATCCTGAACTGATGTCCGAATTTATAACCACTTCAGGATTGACCGTCTTTAAGGGAGAATATCGTATTGACTCTTCTGTTCTGCTTAATGAATCTGACAGCCTTAAAAAAGACAGCCTGACTGTTCTTAAAACCATTAAAACACCTGAAGAGCTTTTAAAAATCATTATCACCCGTGATCCAGTGGCAACAACTACTAACTCAAACTCTTCCACAACTGCATCAAACAATTCAAGCAATAATGGCAAAACACCTACCGGCACTCATATTGTTCAAAGCGGAGAAAGTCTCGGTGTTATTGCTCAAAAATACGGATGCACCATAGATCAAATCGTTCAGTGGAACAATCTTCGCTCAAAAACAATTCATCCCGGACAAAAACTGAAAGTCAGCGGTACTGCCTTTACTACCAACACCAATGCATCAAAGAGCACCGGAACTACCACGTGGCATACTGTTCAATCCGGTGATACTCTCTGGGGTATTGCCAACAAATATTCTACAACTGTCGAAAAAATCAAATCTGACAACAATCTGACAGGAAACAACCTGCAGGTGGGACAAAGACTTAAAATTATCAAATAATTTAACTTCACTTATTATGCTAACTCATTCAGGCAAATTTATTACAGTGTTCATAGGGGCATTGTTACTGATTGTATGTTCCTGCACAACAACCGTTGAAAAGGCAGTGTCTACCGGAAAAAACTCTGAGATTCTTGTATATATCGACACCAAACTGTGGGAATCTCCTGTGGGCGATAGTATCCGTGCTATTTTTATGAAAGCACAGGATGGCCTGAACCAGCCTGAACCCATGTTTACTTTACTGCCCCTGAATGAACTGGATGATCTGTTTAAGAAACACAGGAACATTCTCCGAGTAATTATTAGTGATACTGTAAAAGAAGCCCGCCTCCAATATTCAGATAATGTTTTTGCCAAGCCTCAATCATACGTTGAAGCTATGGCTTCTGATCCTGATCATCTGATTGAACTCCTCAAAAAAGGAGAACACGCACTCATAAACAAATTCAGGCATACTGACTTTCTCAGGATTCAGAGAGCATACAAAATGCAGGAAAGCATAACCATTCAGAATCAAATACGAAGTGACTTCGGTTTATCAATGATTGTTCCCAAGAGTTTCTATGTCGCCAAATCTTCTCCCGGCTTTCTCTGGTTAAGGCTTGAAACCAACAGATACTCGCAGGGGCTGATGATTTATCGTCAGGAATATAATGGCGATCAGATGCCAGATCCACAGTTTCTTCTTGACTGGAAAAACAATATTACTCAACTCAATATTCCTGGTGAAGTTGAAGGCTCTTATATGATTACTGACACATTAACTCATCCTATCATTAGCACTACCTCAATGAATTTTGGAGATGCAACAGAAATTAGAGGACTTTGGATTATTATGGGAGATTTTATGGGCGGTCCTTATGTTTCCGTTTTCTTCACTGATCCTGACAAAAAATTTCTCTATGGGCTTGACGGATATGTTTACTACCCCAGCCGGGACAAACGGGATCTGCTGCTTCAACTTGAAGCAATCATCCATTCTGCAGAATTCGCCAAATAGTATTTATTAAAAAAAGTAACGAAATGGAACAAGCATCCAGGCAACAATTTTTTCAATTCTGGGTCTCTTCTTCCAGAATTCATAATCAAACGGTTGTACTGCTTTCTGCGTCTGTTCCTGATGTTTCCTGAGTTCTTCGAGAATTTGTCCGTGTTTTCCCAACAGCACAACTTCATGCATATATCTGAAGCTCCTGTAATCAAAGTTCGATGATCCGACACAAAATAAGACTTCATCAATCATCATAAGTTTTGCATGAAGATTGTTCGGATAATAGTAAAGAATATTCACACCTGACTTATGAATCTGCCCAAGGTATTTATTTCTCAGAACATCCACCAAACGAACATCCGAGTTTTTTGGCAACACCACTGTCACATCCACTCCTCTCTGACACGCTTCGGCCATTGATTTTCTCAATCTATACCCTGGAAGAAAATAAGGAGTCTCAATATAAACGGATTGAGATGCATTTCTTATAAGATGCAAGTACTTTCTCATAACCTTCTGCTTATATATTGATGGAACATCTCTAATAATCTCAAATCCCCTGAAGTGAATCACCCGGGTGAATCTTCTTCTGGTGTATGAATATTTCTGATATGTTTTAAAATCAAGTTCCACAATTTGTCTAAAGGGTTTTGTAATACTGCCTGTTAATCTAAGCATCAGTTCCCTCCATACCACAGAATAATATGAAATATTTGATGATCCGATGTAACAAATTGTATCATCAATGGTAATAATTTTTCTGTGATTTCTTCGATGACTTTGTGTAAAAATTCTTGTGCCTGGACGCAATGTATTGAATGCTCTGACATATCCGCCATTGTCAATTACAGATTGGAAAAAAGACAGGGAAGCACCGGTGCCCCAAGCATCAAAAAGTAACACTACTTTTACTCCTCTTTTTGCAGCTGCAGCCAGTTCGTCTCTGAACAATTGCCCAATAGGGTCTTTGGTTATTTTGTATATTTCAAAATAAATGTTTTTTGACGCATTCCTGATATCCTCTATCATAACTCCGTATAATTCCTGATTGCTGTTGAAAAGACGCACATCGGATATTACATCAGTGAATGTCATACTCTCATTTTTTACAAAAATACAACTTCCGTATAAAAAATATTGCAAAAGAAGAAACAATGCATGTTAACACAGGAAAATAAAAATATCCTTATTTTTACACAATAAAATTTCACGCCCATGTTGCTATCTATGACAGGTTTCGGGAAAGCCCATGTTGTTATTGACAATCAATCCCTTGACATTCAGATCAAGTCTCTGAATTCAAAAACCCTTGACATTTTTGCGAAACTTCCTGCCTTTCTAAAAGACAGGGAAGTGGAAATTCGAACCATCATTGGGCGCAAACTTAAACGAGGAAAAATTGACCTTACCATTAGCAATGACGTATTTGGCGGGTGCGGAATGCACGCGGTGAATCACAAAATTGCAAGATTTTATCAGAATGAAATTAGGGAAATGATGTTTCAACTCTCTCTTGATCCTCCTCAGGATTATGTATCTCTTCTGCTGAAAATGCCAAACGTAGTTCAGACAACAGTGGAATCAATCGATTACCACCAGTGGCATCAAATCGAAAAAGCCCTGAACACTGCCATTGATGAGCTCATTGAGTGGCGTTCAACTGAAGGCAGAGCATTGGAAAACGACATAAGGGAACGAATCCTTGAGATTTCAAAAAAAATTGATTGCATTACAGTCCTCGAACCCAAACGAAGGGAAAAAATTTACGATAAACTTACTGGTGATATTACAGCACTTGGTGAAGTTATCCATTTTGACAAAAACCGATTGGAACAAGAACTCATCTATTATCTTGACAAAATTGACATCAGCGAAGAAATTACACGAGCAAAAAAGCATTGTGAATATTTTCTCGAACTCATTAAGAGTTCCGATTCAAACGGAAAAAAGCTCACTTTTGCATCTCAGGAAATACTAAGAGAACTGAACACCATGGGAGTCAAGGCCAATGATGCAGAAATTCAGATTATCACTGTAGAAATGAAGGATGAAATCGAGAAAGTGAGGGAGCAATTATCCAATATCCTGTAATTATGAACACTAAAATCATCATTCTTTCAGCCCCTTCGGGGTCCGGCAAATCAACAATTGCTTCTGAAATCTTTAGGGACCCGGCATTGCAATGCAGTTTTTCCGTGTCGGCCACAAGCAGACCGCCCCGTTCTCATGAGAAACATGGTGAACATTATTTTTTTCTAACAACTGCCAGATTCAAAAAATATATCAGAGAAGATAAATTTGTTGAATGGGAAGAAGTCTATCCTGGCCAGTATTATGGCACTCTTCGTTCTGAAATTGAAAGGCTTTCTTCCCTCGGAAAAAATATTATTTTTGATGTTGATGTTAAGGGAGGTGTCCGTCTTAAACAAATATTTGGCACACAGGCATTATCACTGTTTATTAAACCACCAACTTTTGATGAACTAAAAAACAGACTTAAAAAAAGAAATACTGAAAGTGAGGAAAGCATCAAAAAACGGCTTGATAGAGCTGTTGAAGAACTCAAATTTGAGGATCAGTTCGACATAGTCATCGTCAATGATGATTTGGAAAAAGCTATTGCAACTGCCAAAAAGCACATCATATCTTTTACCGGAATCAGACTATGAAGAAGCACCCAATCACAGGTTTGTATTTTGGATCTTTTAACCCTGTACACAACGGGCATCTTATGATTGCAGAGTACATTATCAATAATGGGTATTGTGATGATCTCTGGTTTGTGGTTTCTCCCCAGAATCCGCTTAAACCAGATAATATACTGGCACCGGAACACCACAGGTTGAACATGATGAAGCTGGCAACAAAAGACAATCCCCTTATGAAAGATTGCGACATAGAGTTTTCTATGTCAAGACCTTCATTTACGATTGATACACTTGCTCAAATACAACTTGGTTTTCAGAATCAGAATTTCAGAATAATAATGGGTACTGACAATCTGAAAAACATCAAACAATGGAAAGAGTGGGAAAAAATCATTGAATCCTATGAAATTCTTGTCTATCCCAGAAAGGGAAGCTCAGGCTTATCCATAAAACACAAAAACATTATTTGGCTTCAGGAAGCCCCATTGCTCAGTATATCTTCCACACAGTTACGATCTGAGTTGAAGAAAGGAAAAAATATTAGTCACTGTATTCCTGAAAAGGTCTATAAATACATTCTTAAACATAAGCTATACCAATAAAAAAACCGGTATCAGGAAACCTCCCAATGCCGGTTGTAATTTTAAATACAGTTGATCAACCCTGGTCAGCAGCAATAGCCGAATTCGGAATAATACTCCTTCTGTTTGTAACAGCCTGATAAGCCTGCTGATAATTGGCAAAAGAATATCCATTTCCCATAGCCCGCAATATCTGAATCCGTTTTTCAAGAGGCGGATGTGTACTAGACAGGTTTTTAAGTTTTTGTCCTTTGGGTTTCAGTGGATTTGCAATATACATTGGAGCATTTGCTTTTCCTGCTCCTCTAAGATCAAGAGTAGAGTTTCCGATTTTCTCAAGTGCAGATGCAAGTCCTTCCGGATATCTTGTGAGACGAGCACCTGATGCATCAGCCAGATATTCTCTTTTGCGGGAAAGAGCAAAATACAATAATCGGATAAGAATCGGGGCCAGAATTGCAAACACAATTGCTATCACAAGCATTATAATCTGTGCTTGTCCACCTCCTTTTCCCGAAGATCGGCTTCCGCCTCCCCCACTGTAAAACATGGTTCTGATAAAAACCTGTGACATGATTGCAACAGCAGCAACCATGATTGTGGCAATGGTCATATATCGGATATCTCTGTTAATGATGTGAGAAATTTCATGTGCAACAACACCCTGTAGTTCATCGCGGTTCATCATTTCAAGTAATCCCGTGGTCACAGCAACCACACTGTTTTTCGGTGTCATTCCGGCAGCAAATGCATTTGGAGCCGGATCATGAATGACATAGACTTTTGGAGTAAAAGGCATTCCGGCAGCAATACGCATTTCTTCAACAATATTATAAAGCTGAGGATATTCATCCGCCCCCACCTCCTTTGCATTTCCCATTCGAAGCATAATAGACTTGCCTCCTGCAAAAGCAATCAACAATAAGATAAAATAAATGATCAAGGCAATGACAATTCCAAAGACTGCCCCACCCTCATCACCGGTCATCGCTGCTCCGAACATAAAACCTACGGCAACAAGAATTACTCCCATTAAAGAAATCAAAATCATTGATTTCCGCCTGTTTTTTTTGGCGACTTCCCACATATGACTATTGTTAAATTAAAACGCTACATTAGGTGCTTTGCGTTCTTCTTCTGTTTCAAGTTCAAAGAACTCTGCCAAGTTAAAACCAAACATTCCTGCTACAATGTTTGAGGGGAACATCTGAGTTTTATTATTGTAGAACAACACCTGATCATTGTAATTCTGCCGTGAAAAAGAAATCTTGTTTTCAGTTGAAGTAAGTTCTTCTTGTAAAGCCAGAAAGTTTTGGTTAGCTTTCAGATCCGGATAATTCTCAAAGGCAACCTTAATCTGACCCAAAGCACCTGAAAGCATTCCTTCTGCTTTTGATTTTTCAGCAACACCTTCTGCATTCATTGCCTGTGCTCTGTACATGGTAATTTTTTCAAGAGTTTCAGCTTCATGCTTCATATAACCCTTAACTGTTTCAATAAGATTGGGTATAAGATCATAACGGCGTTTCAGTTGAACATCAATCTGTGACCAGGCATTCTTTACCTGATTACGGAGTCTGACCAAAACGTTATAAATTCCTATAAACCAAAAGATCAACACTACAATGATCCCGAGAAAAATTAATAATGGTACCATAGTTTTTAAATTTTTTAGATGGCAAATATAATGAATTTTGATAACTTTGTGTTTTTTCCAGTTCAAAATTAACTTAACTATTTACTTTATGCAAAAATCCTTGATTTTTCTGCTTGCAGCCTTTATTATTATTGTCGCTGCTTTTCTTGTTGCTTTTCGAGTTTTACAGAATGAGCAATTGATAACAAAATCCAATAATGATGGTTTATGGCTTTCAGATTCTATTTTAATACAACTCCCCGCACCGTCATTCAAAGGGACAATGTCAGTTGAAGAAGCTCTATATAAACGTCGTTCATACAGAAACTATTCCGGAGAGACATTGTCTCTTGCAAATGTATCACAATTGTTATGGTCGGCATATGGTGTAACAAAAACAGTTCAGGGTTCAGGAAGAATGTATAAAACTGCTCCAAGTGCGGGTGCTCTGTATCCTCTTGAAGTTTATCTTCTTGCTGGAAATGTTGAATCCATAAAAGCAGGTTTATACAAATATTTACCAGCCACTCATAAAATTTCGCTCAAAATGACCGGCGATATGAGAGAGGACACAAAAAATGCCTGTCTGGGGCAAAAAATGATTGCCGATGCTCCTGCAAGTATAGTATTTACTGCTGTTTACGAAAGAACAACAACTAAATACGGAAAAAGAGGGAAGGAACGATATGTCTGCATGGACCTTGGACATGCTGCCCAGAACGTATATCTTCAGGCCACGACACTTGGACTTGGGACATGCGCTGTAGGAGCATTTGATGATCATCTGTTGCATAAACTTTTTCAACTACCATCTGAAGAAGAAGTTCTATATCTGATGCCTATTGGGAAAATTAAAAGCAATTAACGCTTCTGCTTAGTTGTTTTTTTTTTTACATTAAAACACAGGATGAAACAAAGCTCTTAGTCCAGATTTTTTGTGATTTCTTCCGCAATAGAGCTAAATTGTTCCGGAGTTAACTGAAGTTTTGGTTTGGAAAATTCAATATCATGAATCCCGTTGATCGGAACGAGATGAATGTGTGCATGAGGTACTTCAAGACCAATAACAACCACTCCTACCCTTTCTGCATCAGACCATCTGTCAATGGCGCGTGCAACTTTCTGGGCAAACAGAAAAAGACCTGACAGAAGCTGAGGTTCAAGGTCAAAAATGTAATCTACTTCAGTTTTTGGAATCACAAGAGTATGTCCCTTTGCAAGTGGATTAATATCAAGAAAAGCAAGAAAATTTTCATCCTCACATATAATATATGCAGGTATTTCCCTCTGAACTATTCTGGTAAAAATGCTTGCCATTACTCCATAATTTGGATATTCAATATTTCAAATTCTAGTATGCCTGCAGGTGCATTCACTTTTGCAATTTCACCCACTTTTTTTCCAAGCAACCCACTTCCAGTGGGTGATGTTACAGAAATTTTTCCCTGCTTCAGGTTTGCTTCGGTCTCAGACACAAGAGAATAAGTGACTTCAGCCTTATTTTTAAGATTTCGGATCTTCACCGTTGTAAACAATCTTACTTCATCAGCTTTCATCTGTGATTCATCAATAATTCTTGCATTTGTTATCACATCCTGAAGTTTGGCAATTTTCAGTTCAAGCATACCCTGTGCATCTTTTGCTGCATCATATTCTGCATTTTCTGATAAATCACCCTTGTCTCTTGCTTCAGCAATCTGCTGGGAGATTTTTTTTCTTTCAGGACCCTGAAGATAATCAAGTTCTTCCTTCAGCTTCTGAAGTCCTTCCTTTGTAAAATATACAGGCTTGCTCATAATTCCGTTCCTCTGCAATTGTTTGAAAAAAAACAAGAAGACCACTGGTGCCCTCTTGTCTCTGCAAAATTACAAAATATTTTGTATTCCAAATGTTAAAATTGTATTTATATTCATTATTATCAGACAAAAAAATATACCGGCTTGAAAAATCAGTAAGACCGCATGTTTTGTGAGTTTTTTAGCCTGTGAGCCTACTTTTAAAAAATTTCTTTTGTTGATTTTCAACAATTTATTTCATTTGCTTCGGTCCTTGGGGATGTAAATTGCTTAAAATCAATACATCTCTTATGAGAAGATGCAAAAATTGATTGAAGGAATTTGATAACTAATTCAATTTCAAGATTTTATCAGGCAATTGTGTTTTAGAATAGTAATTACATTGCAATTGCATTTTCTCTCGGGTTGCCATTCTGAGTTATGTCTATAAACCCAAATCCGTCATTGGAATTATTTGATAGTTATTTCTTTGTCGGTAGAATCTAAATGTAATGCTTTCATAACTAGTAAGAAAATCTTACAGCAAAAAAACAAAATTTTTTAATAGATATATAGCATCAAAACTATTGACAATCAAAATGTTACAAATATTATTTTCTAATGACGGTCATTAGAAATAGAAATAATGAGTCTAATGACGGATTTGGGTAAAGTTTTGCATTTCTTCAAGTA